>CAZKME010000008.1:0-15158 GCA_964553725.1 uncultured Zetaproteobacteria bacterium | reverse complement strand
GCAGGCCAGCGCAGGGTGGCAGGCCAGCGCAGGGTGGCAGGCCAACTCCGGGTGGTAGACCAGCGCCGGGTGGCAGACCGGGAACAGCCAAGTCAACGCACAAAGGCCCACGCACAACGATTCGGCGTGGTTTGACGCCGGCTCAGATTGCGGCCATGAAAGCGCCAAAATCAACTGTAAAACAGATTGAGAAAAAGATTTCGGATGATCGCGCTGCACAGCGCAAAAGCGCCAATCGTCCACAGCGTCCTGATAACCGTCCGGGCGGTAATGCAGGTGCCGGGCAGCAGGGTACGCGCCGCTCACCTTCGGTAGCAGTTGCTCCGGGTGCAGGTGCGCCACCGGCTCCAACCGGGCAACAGCCGCGTCGTCGCGGCCCGGGCGGCATACGCCCTCAGCGCCGTTTATCGCCGGCTGAAAAAGCTGCACGCCGTGCTTATTCTGCCAAGCGGCATGAGGTTCTCTCTCCTGAAGAGGAAGAGCGCCAAGCCAGATTAGCGCGCGGTAGCGGCTCCAAACGATTCAGCAGTTTGATCGGCAAGGATGATGAAGCTTTTGTGGTTCGCGTGGTGGAATTTACCGATCCGATTCTGGTTTCCGAACTGGCCAGTCGCATGGCTATCAAGAGTGCTGAAGTAGTTAAGAAGCTGTTTGAAATGGGTAATCCAACCACCGTCAATGAAGCTGTCGATGGCGATACTGCGTCGTTGATTATTGAAGAATTCGGCCATACGCCCAAGTTGATTAACGCGGCCGCTGTTGAAGATGTGCTGGTTGAAGATGTATCGGAAGATGATGAGGCTGATCTGGAGCCGCGTCCACCGGTCGTGGTGGTGATGGGGCATGTCGATCATGGCAAGACCTCGATTCTGGACGCTCTGCGCAAAGCCAATGTGGCCGAAGGTGAAGCCGGTGGCATTACCCAGCACATTGGTGCTTACATGGTGAAACTTGATAGCAATGAACGCGTCGTATTTATTGATACGCCGGGCCATGAAGCCTTTACCGGCCTGCGCGCCAGAGGGGCGAGCATGACTGATGTGGCAGTGCTGGTGGTGGCTGCTGATGATGGCGTCATGCCGCAGACGGTTGAAGCTTTGAATCATGCCCGCGCTGCCAAGGTGCCGATGATTGTGGCGGTCAATAAAATGGATAAAGAGGGTGCTGATCCCGAGAAGGTGATGCGTCAGCTGGCTGAGCATGACGTGGTGCCGGAAGACTGGGGCGGCGATACAATTTTCGTACAGGTATCGGCGCATACCGGCCAGGGCCTTGATGATTTACTGGAAATGCTGGCCTTGCAGACAGAAATTCTGGAATTGAAAGCCAATCCCAAACGCCGGGGTAAAGGTATCGTGGTAGAGTCGCGCCTCGACAAGGGTCGCGGCCCTGTGGCTACCGTTCTGGTTCAAAACGGTACGTTCCATCAGGGCGATACCGTGGTTGTGGGTTCCGCTACTGGTCGCTTGCGTGCCATTATTGATGAAAATGCTGTACAGCATCGCACTGCCGGCCCATCCATTCCGTTTGAATTGCTGGGGCTCGATTCCGTGCCGGAAGCAGGGCGTGAGATTTATGCAGTCGAAAATGAGAAACAGGCCCGTGATATTGTGCGTTATCGCAAGGATAAAGAGCGCGAACTGGGCGCAGAAGCACAGAAACGCGCCAGCCTCGATGAGTTATTCGCCAATATGCAGAGCGGTGTCAAGGAAGTGCCCGTACTGATCAAGGGTGATGTAACCGGCTCCGTTGAAGCGATGGCTGAATCACTGGTCAAAGCCGGTACGGATGAAGTGAAGGTCAAAATTGTACACAAGGCGATTGGCGGCATTACCGAATCCGATGTGATGCTGGCATCAGCCTCCAACGCCATCATTATCGGCTTTAACGTGCGTCCGGAAGCCAAGGCCAGGAAAGTAGCCGAAGCCGAAGGCGTGGATGTTCGTTTCTACAAGGTAATCTATGAAGCCATTGATGAAGTGAAAGCCGCCATGGCTGGCGTATTGAGCCCGAATGAAGTTGAGAAGGTGACAGGCACTGCCGATGTGCGCGAAGTCTTCCAGGCACCGAAGGTGGGCGCTGTGGCCGGTTGTTATATGACCGATGGTTTCGTGACGCGTGGTTCGCATGTGCGTGTGCTGCGTGAGTCGGTGTTGATTTATGATGGTGTGCTGGCCTCGCTGCGTCGCTTCAAGGATGATGTGAAAGAAGTGAAGTCAGGCTACGAATGCGGCATGAGCGTTGAAAAATTCAATGATGTTAAAGAAGGCGATACCTTCGAGTTTTATGTCATTGAAGAAGTGGCAGCGACACTCTGATCAACATATTTCGAGGCTGTGATGCGCGGTAATCCTGCCGGCCAGAAACGATTTCTGGCTGATATTCATCGTTTATTATCCACCCTGTTGTTGCGTGATATCGCCGACCCACGTTTTAACGGTGTCAGTATTACCAGAATCGAAGCATCCGGTCGTCAGTTGTTGAATATCTGGGTTTACCATAATGGTGAAGCGGAGCAAGAGGCTTGTGTGGAATCCCTGAATCGCATGGCACCGCATTTTGAACATCAGTTGCGTCGCGCACTGCCCAGGCGTCGATTGCCGAAACTGCATTTTCAGTGGGATGTCGCTTTTGAGAAATCAGGCGATGTGTTACAGATGCTGAGAAATCTGGAAACACCATGAGTATTTCCTTGCCTCCCCTGTTTGGCGATGTGGACTGGCAGCCGGTTATTGATGCTATTGCGCAGGCCGAAAGGATTGTTCTGATTACCCATTGCAACCCTGATGGTGATGGCATTGGCGCTCAGCAGGCGCTTTATGATATGCTTTCTGCGGCAGGCAAGCATGTGAGCATGCATAATAGAGACGGCGTGCCGCGCATTTATCAGTTCCTGGAATATGCTGCTCAGGTCGGGCAGGGCGACTGGAATCAGCCCCAGACTGCCGATCTTATTATTGCGCTGGATTGCGGCGCTTTCGGGCGGCTCGGCATGGCCAAATCCTTTTTTACCGGTTCAACACTGGTGAATATCGATCATCATGCCAGCAATAAGCTGTTTGGCGATATCAATCTGGTTGATGCTCGTTATTGCGCTACAGGCGCGATGATATTCGATTTGATGCTGGCCATGCATGCAGCACTGAGCCGGGCGTCTGCGACGGCCATTTATACGTCCATTATTACAGATACCGCCAGTTTCCGTCTGGCCAGTGCTACATCTGCGGTATATCGCCTGGCGGCAACGCTGATTGATGCCGGCGCTGAACCCTGGCCGATTACTGTCAACGTGTATGAAAGCCGCTCGCTGGCCGGCATGCAGATGATGACAGCATGTCTCGCTACGCTGGAAATTAAAAACGACGGGCGTTCCGCATGGATTTATGTCACCCGTGAAATTTATAGTCAGACCGGCTCGGATGTCGAAGATACCGAAGGGCTGATTGATTATGCGCGTAGTATTGATGGCGTGGAAGTGGCTGTATTTATGCGTGTGGATGAGCATGACAGCAGTCGCTGGAAAGTCAGTTTCCGTGGTAAAACATGGGCCAATGTCGGCGATCTGGCCGCAACGCTTGGCGGTGGCGGCCATGCCTATGCGGCGGGTTGCGTATTGCAGGGTTCTCAGGCGCAGGTTTGTGAGCAGGTTCAGCAGGCGGTGAGCCGGGTTCTCGATTAGGCGCGGATTCATTTATTCATGAATACGTTGGAAAAGCATATTTCCGGAATTATTTTTCTCGATAAACCACATGGCTGGTCATCGCGCCGGGCGGTCAATGAGGTGGCGCGCATTTTTTCTGTGCCGGGTGCGAAACGCATCAAGGCGGGTCATGCCGGCACGCTTGATCCGCTGGCGACCGGCATGCTGCCTGTGTTGCTCGGTGATGCGACGCGCTTTGCCGACATGGGTCTGAATGCGGAAAAATCTTACCGTGTGAAGTTTGATCTTTCTTACCAGACCGATACGCTGGATATGGAAGGTGAGGTGTGCGCGCGCTTTGAAACTCAGGCAAGCAGGCGGCAGATAGAAGCTGTATTGCCAGGTTTTGTCGGAGATATCAATCAGGTTCCACCTGCCTATTCGGCCATTCGCATTGATGGCAAGCGAGCCCATGAACTGGCTCGCAAAGGTAAAACGGTGGTGATGCAGGCGCGTACAGTGACGATATTTACGTTGAAGCTGGCTGCATTCGATTTTCCGCTGGTGACGCTGGATGTATGCTGTTCAAAAGGAACCTATATGCGCTCGCTGGCACGGGATATCGGGGCACAGCTGGGCATGGGCGGTTGCGTGACTGAGCTGCGCAGACTCTCGACCGGTGGCTGGCCGGAGAGGATGATGGTTACGCCTGAGCAGCTGTTTACTCAGAAAGAGAGCTGTTTCCTGCCTGTGGAGCAATGGTTACGGGATTTTTCTCGCATTGATCTAACCAAAGCAGATGGCATGCGCTTCCTTCACGGGCAACGTTTGCAACTGAAAGACACTGAAGCGGATGCGCAAGAAAAAAATGTAGCAGTTTTCGCGAATAATATGTTACTGGGGACAGGCATTCTCAAAGGCGGCATGCGGCATATGGTGTTACATCCGGCCAAAATCATGCCATCCGCGCAGCAGGTATTTTTGTGAGAGATGGTTCTTTGAACGAAGATCCGAATAAGATAAAATGCCGGAACTACAAAATTATGGGCGTTATTTTTGTGGTGTTGATTGTGATCAACGTCCTTAGCCCAAGTCAGCAAACACATATAAAGGAGCACAACATGGGTTTATTTACCAAAGCGCCGCAGGCAGGCGATAAAGATATTCCTGCGGGGAATCACATCAACATTAAAACAGAATACGGTGATATTCTGATTGAACTGTATCCTGATACAGCCCCCAATACGGTGGCCAATTTCAAGGCATTGGCTGGCAAAGGTTATTACGATGGCCTGACATTCCACCGCGTTATTGCCGGATTTATGGTGCAGGGCGGCGACCCTGAAGGCACAGGCACGGGTGGCCCCGGTTATAAAGTCAAAGCCGAGTTCAATGATCGCAAGCACATACGCGGCACCGTCGCCATGGCGCGTTCCGCCAGCCCCGATTCAGCCGGCAGCCAGTTTTACATTTGCTATGGCCCGCAACCACACCTGGACGGGCAATATACAATTTTCGGGCAGGTGGTCGAAGGCATGGATGTCGTCGATCAGATCAAACAGGGCGATGTGATGAGCAAGGTCAGCGTGCTGCCGTAATTAAATGGCACTGGTTTTTGTTTCACCTACTCTGAAAGTTTATGCCTGTGCTGTGAAGATGGCACGAACCGGGGCGGGGTAAGCTTCGATGGTGCGGCTGGCATCATCCGGATCGAGAAAATCGGCCAGTGATTCGAACGTCATCCATGCGGTTGTGCGCTGTTCGCTGGTTGATGTGGGGCTGACATCCACTACCTGAATGTTCTTGAACCCGGCGCGTTTCAGCCACAGCGATAACATGTCCACCGACGGGATGAACCAGACATTGCGCATCTTGGCATAACGTCCGTGCGGTATTAGGCAGCTTTGTTCGCCGCCTTCGACAATCAGCGTATCCAAAATCAGTTCGCCGCCATTGTTTAACAGTGATTTTAATTCCAGCAGATGGTCAATTGGTGATTTTCGATGGTAGAGAATACCCATTGAAAATACGGTATCGAAACAGCCAATTCCGGACGGCATGGCTTCGATGCCGATGGGCAGAATAAATGCCGGAGCATTGGAGTGGTAGCGTTTTATGGCCGCAAACTGCATGGAGAACAGCGCTGTGGGATCAATACCGATGGCCAGTTCCGCGCCGCCGCCCAGCATGCGCCAGAGGTGATATCCTGATCCGCAACCGACATCGAGTACAGTGCGCCCAGCCAGTGGAGTAATGGCATCTTTGAGCCGATCCCATTTCCAGTCCGAGCGCCATTCTGTGTCGATATGCACGCCGAATAGCTCGAATGGCCCCTTGCGCCACGGGTGCATCTGTTTTAGTGCTGATGCGATGCTTTCCAACGGCATGGATGTGTCGGCAGGGGCTCCGATTTTAACCGCTGAGGCGTTCAGACGGACTTCAGAAGGGGTGGTATCGGGCAAGGCATCAAAGCCGCTTTGCCAGCGCTGTAAGTCGCCATGCCTGAGAATCTTCTCCCAACCCTGTTTATTCGCAGCCAACAGTTGATCGGTAGCGTCAGCCAGTGATGAACGGGACAGGCGGTTTTGTAGCCGGGCAGATTCCTGTTGCTGATATGCTCTCATTTTATGGCAATCATCGAGACGAAGTTAAAACACTGGAACCATGTATGTGAAGCCGAAAAACCGGCCTGTCTCAGCCGTTTGTGGTGCTCGCACTGCGTTTCGGGAATCAGTACGTTTTCCAGCGCCGTGCGTTTGCGGCTGATTTCCATATCTGAATATCCCTGGGCGCGTTTGAAGGCTTCATGTAGTCCGATTAGCCGCCGGTTTTCATTTGTATCATCAAATGCACACTTTTCAGACAGGATCAGGATGCCGCCGGGTTTGAGACCGTTGTATATGTTCACCAGCAGCCCCGGCCTTGCTTCTTTGTCCACGAATTGCAGCACGAAATTCAACACGACAACCGATGCGTTTTCAATTTGGGCGTCGAGAATATCCTGACAGCGAATCTCCACGGATTTCTCTTTCAGCATATCTTTGCAGCGCTCCACCATAGCAGGGGAATTATCCACACCGATAATGGCGCAGTTTTTGCCGGCAGCGCCTCGACTTAGCGCCATTGTAGCCGCACCAAGGGAACAACCCAGATCATACAGGTTGCTGCCTGCTTGCGCATACTTATGGGCGAGTAACTCGACCATTTGCAATGTCTGGGCATAACCGGGGACAGAGCGATTGATCATGTCGGCAAACACGCGCGCCACAGTATCGTCAAAGGCGAAGCCGTTGCTGTGAATATCCGTGGTATAAATCGCGTCGCGGCCCATGCACCGAAGCTAGGATTATACGACCCGTACAACAAGAAAAGCTAGCACTACAGCAATGCGCGGCTAAAGCCACACCTCCAGTGCATGCTGAATATCAGTTACTCGCCTTTTACTATTGGTGAAGCATTGCATAGATTTGATTCATGTGTAAAAAACAGATCAATAATCCTCTGCATGGGATTACCCTGGAGAAAGCAGTCACCAGTCTGGTTGAATACTACGGCTGGGGTGAGTTGGGCATCCATATCAAAATCCGCTGTTTTAATAACGATCCATCAATCAAATCCAGCCTGAAATTTCTACGTAAAAACCCTTGGGCAAGAACTAAAGTAGAACATTTATATCTCGACATGTTAACAGAAAAAGAGGCAGATGAAAAAAAATTGCCATGGGCTTACAGAGATTAAATAACGTCGGCGATTTTTTCCGTTACGCACTTCAAATCAATATCTTACACCCTGCATGCACTTCCAACTGAAGTTTCTAGATTAAAAGGAATACGACTGAAATAACATAACAAAGGGCCGCTTGAGCGACCCTTTGTTCGTGGTGCCTGCTGTAAGCGGTTAGCGAGGCAGGGTGGTGGTTCCGGTCAGATATTCATCGACGGCGCGGGCGCATTGGCGGCCTTCGCGAATGGCCCAGACGACCAGTGACTGGCCACGACGCATATCACCGGCGGTAAATACCTTGTCGATGCTGGTGGTGTAGTCCTGATCATTGGCAGCCACATTGCCACGACCATCTTTATCCACGCCAAGTTCTTCGAGCATGCCTTCATGTACAGGATGTACAAAACCCATGGCCAGGGTGATTAACTGGGCCGGTAATTCGAATTCAGAACCTTCGACTTCGTTCAATTTCCACTGGCCGTTTTCCTGTTTCCATTCTACCCGTACGCATTCGATGGCAGCTACATTGCCATGATCATCGCCGATAAAGCGTTTGGTGGATACTTCCCAATCGCGATCACAGCCTTCTTCCTGAGATGTGGAGGTGCGCAGTTTCATGGGCCAGTTCGGCCAGGTGGTCAGCATATCGGGTGCATCTGCCGGTTTGGGCAGAATCTCCAGTTGGGTAACCGATTTCGCACCGTGACGGTTGGAGGTGCCGATACAGTCGGAACCGGTATCGCCGCCACCGATCACAACCACATGTTTGCCTGCGGCTGAGATAAACTCATCGTCAGGGATTTCATCGCCGAGTACGCGTCTGGTATTTTTGGTCAGGAATTCGAGCGCGAAGTGGACGCCGCCCAGATCGCGGCCAGGCACGGGCAAATCGCGCGGTTTTTCAGCGCCGCCGCTCAACACGACCGCATCGAAATCATTGAGCAGGTCTTTGGCCGATATATTGCCGCCGATATGTGAATTGACCCGGAACTCCACGCCTTCGGCACGCATCTGCGCCATACGACGATCAATCACGGCCTTATCGAACTTGAAGTTCGGAATGCCGTAACGCATCAGGCCGCCGATGCGGTTGTTCTTTTCAAACACGATCACATCATGGCCGACGCGCGCCAATTGTTGCGCCGCTGCCATGCCGGCAGGGCCGGAGCCGACTACGGCGACACGTTTGCCGGTTTTAACTTCGGCAATCTGAGGTGAAATCCAACCGTTTTCCCAACCTTTTTCCACGATGGCGAGTTCGATATTTTTAATCGATACCGGATCGCCAATCAGGTTGACCGTACATGATTCTTCGCACGGGGCAGGACAGATGCGACCGGTGAATTCCGGAAAATTATTGGTCGAATGCAGGATAACCAGCGCCTCACGCCAGTTACCGCGATAGACCGCATCATTCCATTCCGGGATGATGTTATTTACCGGACAACCGTTGTGGCAGAAGGGGATGCCGCAATCCATGCAGCGCGCACCCTGCGTGGCCATATCGCCCGGCAGTTTATAAAACTCATTGAAATGCATGATGCGGTCGGCGACCGGCGCATAACTCAGATTCTCGCGGGAAAATTCCTTGAAGCCGGTTGGCTTACCCATGGCTGGTCTCCTTTACTGCGGAAGCTGCTTTTTCCGCTTCGCCTGTTGCTTTTAATTCTGCTTCCACTTCCGCCATGGCGCGGCGGTAATCGACAGGAATGATTTTGACAAACTGGCCGACAAAATCGCTCCAGTTTTCCAGAATGTTTTTACCGACGCTGGAGTTGGTGTAATGCACATGACGCTTGATCAATGTGCATACAATCCGCTGGTCGTTCTGGCTCAAGGTGTGTTTGATATCGACACGGCCATGCGTTTCCAGATCCGGGCCCTGATGATCCATCTCTTCCAGCGCATCGGCTTCGGATGTAATCGCTTCGAGCGCCACCTGAGCCATATTACACCGGCTTTCAAATGTTCCATCTGAATCCAGTACATAGGCAATGCCACCGGACATGCCTGCTGCGAAGTTGCGGCCTGTATCACCGAGTACCACGACGGTGCCACCGGTCATATACTCACAACCATGATCGCCTACGCCTTCGACGACGGCCACAGCACCCGAATTTCGCACGGCAAAGCGTTCACCGCCGACGCCCCGGAAATAACATTCGCCGCCGGTTGCGCCGAACAGCACGGTATTGCCGACGATGATGTTTTCTTCAGCCACGATATTGGATGTTGCCGGCGGATAAATAGCGATACGCCCGCCTGATAAACCCTTGCCGACGTAATCATTGCCTTCGCCTGCCAGATCAATAGAGACGCCGCGCGCCAGCCAGGCACCGAGCGACTGGCCTGCAGTACCCTTCGCCTTGATGGCGATGGTATCTTCCGGCAACCCTTCATCACCGTATAACTTGGCGACTTCACCGGAGAGCATGGTGCCGAAGCTGCGATCAACATTGCAGATCGGCGTTTCGATGATCACCGGTTCCTTGTTCTCCAAAGCTGGTTTCGCCTGTTCGATGAGCTTGTTGTCGATCAGTTTATCCAGTCCGTGATCCTGAGATTCACAGTGGTGAACAGCAGTACCGTTCGGGTCAATACGATGGAAGATCGGGCTTAAATCCAGCCCCTGTGATTTCCAGTGTTTGATGGCCTCATTGGTGTCCAGAATATCGCAGCGACCAATCATTTCGTCATAAGTGCGGAAGCCCAGTTCGGCCATGATTTCGCGTGTTTCTTCGGCGATATACATGAACAGGTTGACCACATCTTCCGGTGTTCCAACGAATTTTTTGCGCAGTTCCGGATCCTGGGTGGCGACGCCGACCGGACAGGTATTGAGATGGCATTTGCGCATCATAATACAGCCTTCGGCAATCAGGGCGATGGTGCCGAATGCTACTTCATCGGCACCGAGCAGGGCGGCAATCACCACGTCGCGTCCTGTTCTGATCTGTCCGTCTGTTTGCAAGGTCATGCGCCCGCGCAGCCGATTGAGCACCAGCGTCTGCTGCGTTTCAGCGAGTCCTAATTCCCACGGTGTACCGGCATGTTTGATCGAAGTCAGCGGTGATGCGCCCGTGCCGCCATCATGGCCTGCAATCACCACGTGATCGGCATGCGCTTTGACCACGCCTGCGGCAATGGTGCCAACACCGATTTCGCTGACTAATTTCACCGAAATATCAGCGCGCGGATTGGTATTTTTGAGATCAAAAATAAGCTGCGCCAGATCTTCAATTGAATAAATATCGTGGTGGGGTGGTGGTGAAATCAGCCCCACGCCCGGCGTGGAGTGGCGCACGCGACCAATACGTTGATCAACCTTATGCCCCGGCAACTGGCCGCCTTCACCCGGCTTGGCACCCTGCGCCATCTTGATTTGAATCTGATCGGCATTGGCCAGATATTCGGCAGTAACGCCGAAACGACCGGATGCCACCTGTTTGATGGCCGAGCGCATCGAATCGCCATTTTCCATCGGCGTGAAACGGGCCCTTTCTTCACCACCTTCGCCGGTATTGGATTTGCCGCCCAAACGATTCATGGCAATGGCCAGGTTGGAATGGGCCTCATGCGAAATCGAGCCGAAACTCATGGCACCGGTGGCAAAGCGTTTGACAATCGCCGTGGTAGGCTCGACTTCTTCCAGCGGCACCGAACAGCAGCCTTTGAACTTGAACAGGCCACGCAGCGTTTTCAGTATGCCAGCCTGATTGTTGATGATGTCGGCATATTCTTTATACAAAGCATAGTTGGATGTTCTGACGGCATGCTGAATTTTGGCAATAGCTTCCGGCGTCAGCGTATGTTCGTCGCCGCGCACGCGCCATGCGTATTCGCCGCCGACATCCAGTGCTTTCTTGTAAATCATGACGCCACGGAAGGCGTCAATATGGCGCTGGGCCGCTTCCTGCGACACTTCAGCCAGACCTGCCCCTTCAATCTGGGTCGGGGTGCCGGTGAAGTATTTCTCTATAAATCTGCTTGATAGTCCGATGGCCTCGAATATTTGCGCGCCGCAGTAGGATTGATAAGTGGAGATGCCCATCTTGGACATCACCTTGAACAGCCCCTTGCCAACTGCCTTGATGTAACGGCTTTCGATTTCCTTTTCATTCAATGCATCCGGCAATTGCCCTTGTCGTTTCATATCGCTGAGTGTTTCAAAGGCCAGGTACGGGTTAATCGCTTCAGCGCCGAAACCGGCCAGACAGGCAAAATGATGCACTTCACGGGCCGATCCCGTTTCCACCACCAGACCGGTATCGGTTCGTAAACCGGCGCGAATCAAATGATGATGCACGGCGGACGTGGCCAACAGGGCGGGGATAGCAATATTCTGCGGATTCATACCACGATCAGACAGGATAATAATATTAAAATGATCGCGCACGGCCTGTTCGGCTTTATGGCATAACTCGGTCAACGCCGTCTTCATGCCCGCTGCGCCCAGATCGACCGGGTAGCAGGAGGACAGGGTGATGGTGCGAAAACGGTTATCCGTATACTGATCAATATGACGAATTTTCTCGACATCGACATTCGATAAAATCGGCTGATGCACTTCGAGCCTGAGCTGCGGCTCTGCTTCATCCAGCCCGAGCAGATTCGGGTTGGGGCCAATGATGGAGGTCAGGCTCATCACCATTTCTTCACGGATCGGATCAATCGGCGGGTTGGTGACCTGCGCGAATAACTGACGGAAATAGTTGTACATCGGCTTAGCGCGGTTGGAGAGCACGGTCAGCGGACTGTCGTTGCCCATTGATCCCGTTCCTTCCTGACCGGAAATGGCCATCGGTGTGATCAGGAATTTGAGATCTTCCTGGGTATAGCCAAAGGATTGCTGGCGATGCAGCAGGGTTTCGTGATCGGGCGCTTGCGGGGCGACTTCTTCGGGCAGGTCTTCGAGCTGGATCTGGGTTTTGGCCAGCCATTCCTTGTACGGTTTGCTGGTGGAAAGCTGTTGCTTGATTTCAGCATCATCAATGATTCGCCCTTCTTCCAGATCAATCAGCAACATCTTGCCCGGCTGCAAACGCCATTTCTTGATAATTTTTTCTTCTGGAATATCCAGCACGCCCATTTCGGATGCGCCGAGTACCAGGCCGTCATCAGTGACCAGATAACGGGCCGGACGCAGGCCGTTACGATCCAGCGTAGCGCCAATCTGACGACCATCAGTAAAGGCGACGGCGGCAGGGCCATCCCAGGGCTCCGACAGCGCCGCATGATATTCATAAAACGCACGGCGGCTTTCATCCATCTGCTTGTTGCCAGCCCATGCTTCAGGAATCATCAGCATGGCGGCATGCGCCAACGAGTATCCGCCAGCTACAAGCAGTTCCAGTGCATTATCAAAACATGCTGTATCGGATTGCGCTTCTTTAATCACCGGCCATAGCTTGGCCAGATCATCGCCTAGTAGTTCGGATTTCATGGAATGGCGGCGCGCATTCATCCAGTTGATATTGCCGCGTACCGTATTGATTTCACCATTATGAGCCACCATGCGGAACGGGTGTGCCAGTTCCCATGAAGGGAAAGTGTTGGTGGAAAAACGTTGATGCACCAGCGCCAGGGCCGATTTCATGCGTGCATCAAGCAGGTCTTCATAGAAGGCTGAAACCTGATGCGACAGGAACATGCCCTTGTATACAATCGTGCGGCTGGAGAGCGAAGCGGTATAGAATTTGGCAGCATCATCAAAACCGAGATCATCCACGCGATGTGTTACCACTTTGCGAATCACAAACAGTTTACGCTCGAAGTGATCCTGATTCTCACAGTGATCACCGCAACCGATAAACAGTTGGCGGATGACCGGCTCACAGTGGATGACGCTTTCAGGCAGGTCGGCGCGCACAGCATCAACTGGCACATCGCGCCAGCCCAGAACAGTCTGCCCTTCTTCAGCAACGACCTGTTCATAAATATCCTGACAGGTTTGGCGATGGGTTTCATCCTGTGGAAAGAACACCATGCCGACGCCATAAGCGCCGGCATCGGGCAGGTCAAAACCCAGGTCGGCAGTGACAGCCTGAAAAAAATCATGCGGAATTTGCAATAGTATGCCTGCGCCGTCGCCTTCACGCGGGTCGGCACCGGATGCGCCACGGTGGGTTAGCCGGGTCAGGATTTCCAGGCCTTTTTCAACAATATCATGGCTTTGATGATTGTTGATATTGGCCACAAAACCAACGCCGCAAGCATCATGCTCGTTACGCGGATCGTACAAGCCCTGTTTAACAGGTCTCCGGTTTACCGATGTTTGCGAATCACTCATATTAGCTAACCTCACTGGTATGGGTTGATGTTGTCAGTGTCGTTCGAAACGTTACTCGAATCGCTGTGGGCGTGGTAATTTGTGTGAATTTCATGCAAAAAACCAATGTCTGACAGAACATTCCCCAATAATCTCACTCCCCCCGGAGTAAAAAGGATGCGCAGACTAGCGAAAGTGGAGGGAATTCTCCAGTCCAAGTGGAGAGTTTTGACGCTATGCTTTCAGCGCATTGAATTACATCAAAGCGTACTGGCCGGTATTTGTATAATATGCTCGCTGAGCATGCGAATTTCGCTGGACTGGTTCATGACAATGCCGAATGGCAACTGATGTTCCTGGACGAAACGTGTTAATGCAGTCACTTGCTTCAGGCGCGTGGAAACGCCAAATTTAATTTCAACGGGAACCAGACCAAAACTGCCTTCCAGAATCAGGTCGATCTCTGCACCGTTGCGGGTTCGATAATAGGAATAATCCCAACGGGCGATATTACTGGCGTGCATGCCCTTCAGTATCTCCTCAATCACAAACGATTCAAAAATCTGGCCGATTTGCGGTGAGCGCACCAACTGTTCGCGGCTGGTGATATTGCCCAGGTAGTTGAGTAATCCCGCATCGCGTAAAATTCCTTTCGGCATTTTGACCACCGACCGGCTGACTGTACCGGCATAAGAAGGAATATTGCGCCATATCAACGTCTGATGGGCTATATCAAGATAATCGCGAATGGTCACCTCGGAAACATTAATGGCTCGCCCCAGTTGCGCCTTGTTGATGATAGTACCGGACAGACTAGCCAGCATGGTGATAAATCGGCGATATTTAATCATGTCCAGCCGGGGAAACAGGCGGCGCACATCACGAGCGATATAAGTTTTGAAATAGTTATCCATCCAGGTGAAAAAGGCGGTAGGATTGTTGGCAAGTACAGGCTCGGGATAGCCTCCGCTTAACACGGTCGCCAGCAGATCATCAGTGCTTGGGGTTAATGTTTTTAATTCACGCAATGTCTCGGCATTACAGGGTTTGGTGAATATCTGATAAAAATCGGGTAGCGGTTCGCCTGTCAGTTCATTGTGCTTGCAAGTGCCAAGCTCAACAATCGCCACCCGACCGGCAAGCGAATCGGCAATGCCTGAAAGTAGCTCCGGGGAACTGGAACCGGTGAGTATGAAACGGTTTTTTTTCGCCCTGTCAGCATCAATGACACCACGCAATTCCCGATACAATTGCGGTGATTCCTGTGCTTCATCAATGATGATGTGGTTGGGGTATTCGCGAAAAAAGAAATCAAAATCGTTCGTAATAAAATCGAAATCACTACCGTGTTCCATGTCAAAGTAACGCCAGTCAGGGCGAGCCATGCGCGCCAGCGTCGTTTTACCCACCTGCCGTGCGCCAACAATTAGCACGACTGGAAATAGCGCCAGCAATTGATTGACAATATGCCATTGATTTCGTTTTATACCAGTCATATCCAAATCTTACACTTGGATTTTACTTGTT
>CAZKME010000007.1:0-28453 GCA_964553725.1 uncultured Zetaproteobacteria bacterium | reverse complement strand
TCGAACTGGAAGACAAGTTCGAAAACATGGGCGCACAGATGGTCAAGGAAGTGGCTTCCAAAACTGCCGACATTGCAGGCGATGGCACCACCACTGCGACCGTACTGGCTCAGTCGATTGCCAAGGAAGGCGTCAAGGCTGTTGCGGCCGGCATGAACCCGATGGATCTGAAGCGCGGCATCGACAAGGCTGTTGAAGCTGTGGTTATTGAACTGGCAAACCTGTCCAGTGCAGTGAAAAATCAGGAAGAAATTGCCCAGGTAGGCACCATTTCTGCCAATGGCGATGCCGAAATCGGCCAGATCATTGCTGATGCGATGGATAAAGTTGGTAAAGAAGGCGTCATCACGGTTGAAGAGGCCAAGGGTCTGGAAACTGAACTGGATGTGGTTGAAGGCATGCAGTTTGATCGCGGTTATCTTTCTCCTTACTTCGTGACCGATACCGAGCGCATGGAAACATCTCTGGATAACCCGTACGTGCTGCTGTTTGAAAAGAAGATTTCCAATATGCGTGAATTGCTGCCGGTTCTGGAAGCTGTTGCACGCACCGGCAAACCTTTGTTGATTATCGCTGAAGATATCGAAGGCGAAGCGCTGGCTACTCTGGTTGTGAACAAGGTTCGCGGCGTGGTTAATGTGGCTGCTGTCAAGGCACCTGGCTTCGGTGATCGTCGCAAGGCGATGATGGAAGACATGGCTATCCTGACCGGTGGTAAAGTGATCTCTGAAGATCTGGGTCTGAAACTGGAAAACGTCACCCTCGAAGATCTGGGCACGGCTACTGCGATTAAAATCACCAAGGATGCAACCACCATCGTGGATGGCGCTGGTGAAAAGTCTGATATCGAAGGCCGCGTTGCGCTGATTCGCAAGCAGGTTGATGATTCTACCTCTGATTACGATAAAGAGAAGATGCAGGAACGTCTGGCCAAACTGGCTGGCGGCGTTGCTGTGATCAAGGTCGGCGCTGCCACTGAAGTCGCCATGAAAGAGAAGAAGGATCGTGTGGATGATGCCTTGCATGCAACGCGTGCTGCGGTTGAAGAAGGAATTGTTGCCGGTGGCGGCGTAGCCCTGATTCGCGCTCGCACTGTGCTGGCTGATGTATCCGGTACCAACCATGATGAAGATACCGGTGTCAATATTGTGCGTCGTGCGGTTGAAGAGCCTCTGCGTCAGATTGTTGCCAACGGCGGCGGAGAATCATCTGTGGTGGTCAATGAAGTGTCCAACAACGAAGGCCACTACGGCTTCAATGCCCAGACCGAAGAATATGGCGATCTGGTGAAAATGGGCGTGATTGATCCGACCAAGGTGGTTCGTTCCGCCTTGCAGCATGCAGCGTCTATTGCAGGTCTGCTGATCACAACCGAAGCAATGATTGCTGATATCCCTAAACCTGAAGCAGCCCCTGCACCTGATATGGGCGGCGGCATGGGTGGTATGGGCGGCATGATGTAAGATTGTTTGGGGATATGTTCCCTTGGCAATTGAGCTGACGCTCTGGTAACAATAAAAGGCGGCCTCTTATGAGGTCGCCTTTTTTCATGTGTCATATGCTATCTCGTTAATTGACCCAACAACTGCCTTTCTCAGTCGAGCGGCGATCTGCCCGATTTAGAATGGCATGGATTATGCGATAGATAAGATAGCAGGATTAAGAAAGACAAAGCTGGACGAAAGAAAGGCTTGTCAGGAGGTGCAATATGGATGGCACTCGGGCAAGAAAAATCGCAGACAGATTCACTGGAAATCTAAATTTTATTGTACGCTCATGCTGCGGCGGATTACTGGTTCGTTATCATCATCATACCCATTATTTTGTACGTGAAGCGCGTTTCTGGTCTTATGTATACAAAGCCGCTGGTGTTCCAATAAGCCATGGTTAGCCGAATATCATGCCTGATCAGGGCATGATGGGGTAAATCACCAAAACGCTCTGCGCTTAATCTGAAATGCAGGGCGTTTTTTTGTGTCTTAGCGGTTATGCTTCGGCCATGCCAGTGATGACCCTGAACCACATTGATAAAGCCTTCGGCCCGCAGGTGTTGCTTGATGGCGTCTGTTTATCTGTCGGGCGCGGAGTGCGTATCGGTCTGATCGGGCGCAATGGCGAAGGTAAATCCACCTTACTGAAAATCATGGCCGGGACGGTGGAGTGTGATGCCGGGCAGGTGACGCTGCGTGGCAATACGCGAGTAGCCTATTTGCCACAGGATCCGCATTTTGAGGCCGGGCAATCGGTGTTTCATGTTGTGGCTGAAGGACTGGGCAGTGTGGCCCGGACATTGGAAGCTTACCATGAAGCCTTGCAGACTCTGCAAACAGATAGTTCTGACCGGGCGCTGAAACAGCTTGATGAACTTCAGGCTGAGTTAGAGCGAACCGGCGCATGGCAGTTTCATCATCGTATTGAAATTGCCATTACCAGACTCAAACTGGATGCGGATCGGGATGTCGGAGAACTCTCCGGTGGTTGGTTACGGCGCGTATCTGTGGCGCGTGCGGTGGTATCCGAGCCGGATGTGTTATTGCTGGATGAACCGACCAACCACCTTGATATTGAATCAATTGAGTGGTTAGAGGATTTTGTCGCGGCATTTCCCGGCGCAGTTTTGTTTATTACCCACGACCGTTATTTTCTCGATGCGGTGGCCGAGGAAATTATTGAGCTGGATCGGGGGCATTTGCGACATTTCCCCTGTTCCTATGCCGAATACCTGGAAAAGAAAGCCGAGATGCTGGCTGTAGAAGCGACCCAGCACCGCAAATTCGACCGTTTGCTGGCCGGTGAAGAACGCTGGATCAGGCAGGGCATACCGGCTCGCCGCACCCGCAATGAAGGCCGTGTGCGCGGGCTGGAGGAGTTGCGCAAACAGCGTGCCGGGCGACGATTGCGCAGTGCGGATGTGGAACTGCGCGTTTCATCAGGCGTCAAGGTCGGCAAGATGTTGATCGAAACGGTTGAATTATCACATCGCTTCGGTGATACGGTGATCTGCCAGTCATTCAGTCATAAAATTATGGCTGGCGACCGGGTGGGGCTGGTTGGTGCCAACGGGATCGGCAAGACAACATTGTTAAAAATGATGCTCGGCAACATGAAAGCCGATGCGGGCAGAGTGCGTTACGGCGTGCGTTTGGCACCTGCTTTTCTTGCCCAGATGCGGGAGTTGGATGAGAAATTGAAGCTGAAAGAGGTATTGCTGCCGCAGGGGGGGCAGTATGTGCATATCGGCGGTCATGAACCGCGTCATATTGTGTCGTATATGCAGGACTTCCTGTTTGATAAAGAGCGTATGAATACACCGGTTGCGGCTTTGTCCGGCGGTGAGCGTGGCCGTTTGATGCTGGCCAGATTGCTGTTGCAACCGGCTAATCTACTGGTGCTGGATGAGCCGACCAATGATCTGGATATCGGTACGTTGACGGTGCTGGAACAAGCCCTGGCGCGTTATGATGGCACGGTGATTGTGGTTAGTCATGACCGCGCCTTTATGGATCGGGTGGCATCGCGTGTGTTGGCATTTGAAGGAAACGGAGAGATTACCCCCATCGAAGGCGGTTATTCCGATTACCTGGCATGGAAAACGCGCCGCATTGAAGCGCTGGAATCAGCACGTCAAACGGCCAGGCCGAAAAGGCCACCTGCTGCCCCAAAAGCCACCAGGAAACAAACCAAACTCAGCTACAAAGAACAGTGCGAACTGGAAAGGCTGCCGGTCGAAATCGAAGCAATGGAATCAGAAAAAGCGGCAATCGAAGAGCGCTTTTGCCAGTCAGATTATTTCAGCACGGATGCCGAAGGTTTTCAGAAAGATCAGCAGCGGCTGGCTCAACTGGAAGCGCTGCTGGAGAACGCCTATGACAACTGGCAGAAACTCGAAGCCAAACAGGAATCGCTAAGCTTCTGATCTCACTCCCTTGTCCCATATTTATGGGACATACAACCTTATTGATATATGAGACCGTTGCCCCTGCTTTTATGCATTGAGATATGTGCAGAAGAGGGGGGAGGCTCATGCAACTGGTGGATTCTGTGCTGGCTTTTGCCTTGATTATGGCGGCACTGGCCAGTGTTGTTACCCTGATGATGGAAGCGTTTCATCGCGTGCTCAGATTAAGGGCAAAAGGTATGGATGCGTTATTCAGCCAGTTTTATGATGATGTTCTCATCAAAAAGCTGAATATCAGTGCAGAAGACAAGCATGTAATTTCCAGTGCAGTTTTGGTGAATCCCGCCAGGAAAATCATTATGGGTTCAAGCCACCCGATATTTCCCAATTCATTGATCGATAAAATTTTGCGGTCTACCGATTTGTCATCCGATGATCTGTTGAAAAGATTGAGAAAAACCAGTGCTTTTAGCAAGCTCAGGGAGAATACGGAAGTTCAAATAAGGCAAACGCTGGAAAGCATTCAGGATGAGTATGATGAATACAGCGCGGCGATGTCCGATTATTTCAAACGCAGGGCTAAATTGTTTTCTTTGCTGCTGGGCGTTGTACTGGCTTTTGGGGCAAATATAGATGGCATAAGGATTTATGAAGCCCTGAAAATAAACCCGGAGATCAGGGCAAGCATTATCAGCCAGCAAGCCAGCTTTGAACAACAATATAAACTGGCCCGGAAAAAGCTGGATGCTGTTGCTTCGGGTGCAAGTTCAGCACCGGAAAGCAACCGGGAGGAAATCAAGGCACTAAAAAAGAGCCTTGAAGAGGCCACGAGCGGTATTTCCGAGATAGCATCCTTAGGCCTGCCAATCGGATGGCATTATTTCCCTGCGGATATGAATGAACGTTCAGGCCAAAAGGACGCAACGATTTCTCAGAGCTTCTGCGCCTTGATTGAAAGAGTTAGCCATAACTGGTTGGCCCATATCGCATGGGTATTCAAGGTGTTGGTGACGGGGCTGTTGATTGGTTTGGGTGCGCCGTTCTGGTTTGAAATCGCAGTAAAGTTGACCCGCATGAAACAAGGGCTGAAAGGAAAGGGTGCAACCGATGCAGTACAAGGCGAGCCGGTTAAACCAGGTGAAAGCAAAAGCACGATTGATAAAATCGTTGAGAGTATATGAAACGTTTATTGATGCTGCGTTTAAGGAGGTTCTTTATGCGGAATAAATTTTTACTGGTGGTGATGGCGGGCATGATGCTTTCTGCTTGTGCTCAGGTTCCCAGAGAGGCGGTCGAATTATCCACAACGGTGGGTAAGGACTTGGCTCAGGTTCAGGAAGCTCATGTCAATTTGGCGCATGTACTGTTTGATGGCATGAAGTCAGATGTGAATGCTTTTGTCGATGATGTCTATACCCCCTATTTTATTAACCGTCATTTACAGGCTGAGCAGCGCGATTTCAAACTGCGTAAAGATGGCCTTTTTGGCGCACTGGATAAGGCAGTCAAGAATCCGGATAATGCTGAAGACCAGAGTGATGCCATCGCATATATGGAAGTGATGGTATCTGTTATTCACGATGGTATTGAGTCATACAGGAAGAAAAGACTTAAGCCGATTCTGGATCAGGAAAAAGAGGTGCTGGCCGGGATCAACAAGTCTTATATGCGTATTCATTATGCCAACTCAATCGTGACCGGCCATCTGGCTTCTATTGCCAAAGTGTATGATGCTCAGGAAGAAATTTTAAACAGTATGGGTATTGAAGGATTGCGAGAGAAAATCGGATCGAGGTTGGCCAAAACATCCGAATCAGTGAGAAATATTGTTGAAAAAGCCAGAAAAGTTGATGTGAAGTCGCAAGGTATACAGGAAAAGATTAATGAGATTACCAAGAAATTAGACGCTGTGATGCACAGAGAACAGGGAGAGAAATGATGCCAATAGATAAGAAAGCACTCAGAAAACGCCTTGAAGAACGATCCAGAGAAATCGAAAAGGCATTCGAAGGAGAGTATCAGGAGCACATTCAAGGGCTCTTGGGGTTGTCTCGGAAAGAACTGGATAAAATAACGCCTGATGCGACAGATGTTGAAATATATGATAAATTGATTGCTGTGGTTCGCACCGCATCGGCTGAAAATATTCAGCAGGCTGAGCTTAAGGCATATATCATGGAACTGGGCGAAATCGCAGTAAATATCGCCAAAAGAGTCCCAAGGCTGGCATCGATTCTGGCCTTATAAACAGCTACTGAATGCATGCGCGTTAAGTAGAAAGATTAACGGGGAGGTGCAATGATATTTATCGGTAAGGAGGTGATGTGATGTTGTTAAGAAAAGGGTCAAGAGGGCGAGAAGTTGTTGAGCTGCAACAAGCCCTGGATATTGAAGATGACGGGGTGTTTGGGGCTGGAACCGAGAAAGCTGTTGTAGCTTATCAGCAGCAGCTTGGTTTGGTGGCGGATGGAATCGTAGGGCCGCAAACGCTTGCAGCCATTCGGGAATCCCATGCCACCACGGATGATTCGGAGCGAGTGTATTCACCTGCTGAAAAGCTTCTGGTAAATAAATATTTCCTGCCTGAAGGCGAGTACAAGGTGGGGCCTACGCCAAAGGAATATCTGTTTTTGCATCATACCGCAGGTTGGCATAATCCGTACAACACTGTGGATGGCTGGGCGAAAGATAATCGTGGCACGATTGCAACGGAGTTTGTATTGGGCGGTCGCTCAGTTAAGGGTAGTGATGATCGTTATGATGGTGAACTGGTGCAGTGTGTGCCTGAAGGCGGTTATGGCTGGCATTTGGGTAAAAATGGGTCGCAGCACATGCATACGCACTCGGTGGCGGTTGAGATATGCAATTTCAGCTATGCCGAAAACGGGAAAACCTATGTCGGAACCCCCATTGTGGAAGACCAGATTGTGACACTAGCGCAGCCGTTCCGTGGTCACAGTCAATGGCATGCTTATTCGGACAAACAGATTGAAACGCTCAAAGCATTTATTCTGTGGATTGCCGAGCGCGATTCGATTGATGTACGCGCGGGTCTTGTGGCGGAGATCAAACAAAAGGGCGTTCAAGCTTTTGAGTTTAATGCCGATGCATACAATGGGAAAACCAAAGGCATGTGGACGCATGCGAATATTCGCAAGGATAAGTTTGATCTGTTTCCGCAAGAAAACCTCATTGATATGTTACTCAGCCTGTAATTCGATTCGTATTGCTATGGTGCTTAATAATGGGCTTTTTGACTGGGATTACTTGCAGGCCTCGGGGCTGTTTGCTGCCTGCGTGTCTGTGGTTCTATGATGCAACATGAACTTCGATTGCAAGGTGGGTCAAGCGGATCTCAGGTCACAGAGCTACAACAAATGCTGCGACAGCAAGGCTTTGGCGTGGGTGAGATGGATGGTGTGTTTGGTAAACAAACCGATCAAGCGGTGCGTGAATTTCAAGCCAAGAACGGATTAATAACGGATGGCATCGTAGGGCCGGAAGTGCTGGAGGAATTGGAACGTTTTGGATTTGATGCAGAGCGAAGTGAAGAACCATTTGAGGCACAGACTGTTGAGATTCAACAGAAACAGCGGAAAAAAAAAAGCGGATATTCATGCTTCGGGTAGTGCCTCCTCCAAGTCTGAAGCCCCGCATCGTGATTTAGACTATGCGGATCAAACGTTTGAATCAAGTAAGTATGAAATTGATCGTGAATGCATTCGGAGTGTATGTGAACCTCACAAGGGTCAATGGCGGAAACTGGAAGGAGTGAGGCATGGATAAGGTTCTGGCAGGCCCAATTCTAAGGCGGGTAGATAGTGCGCAGGCCAATATATGGCTAGCCAGTAGCGGGCCGTTATTGCTTAATGGGCGATTGTACGGCAAGGATTTAACAGACCCACCCTTGAGCAAAAAGTCGAGTTTCAGGACTGTGCAACTGGGCGCGAAGCTGTTTGTCCACCTGTTGGAAATCAGCCCTGATAATAACGCGATAGCATTCCCTGAAGATGAACTGCTGTATTATGACATTCTGATTCAACATACCGATGGTAGCGAAACAAGTATCGTTCGCCAAAACCCTGATTTTGTATTTTATGAGTCCGGGCATCAGGAATTGCCCGGTTTTTTTATTCCGAAAAAATTAAAAAGAGTCTTGCACGGTTCATGCCGTAAACCGCATGCCAAACAGGCTTTACCGGGCTGGGAGAACATGGATCAACTTAGTAGCGGTGCCGGTATCATCGAGGCGCATTTCGATGATCTGAACGAGCGTCCTGCCGCCCTGTTTTTAACCGGTGATCAGATTTATGCCGATGATGTCGCCATGCCGGTATTGGCCATGCTGATTGATCAGAGCGAATCATTAACAGGTTGGCATGAGCGTATGCCGGTGGATGATCAAGGCGCAGAAGTGACTCCTGCCGAAATCAAGTTGGATGGCCGCATGAAGGAACTCAAACTGGATCAGTTAGGCATCACTTCAACTGCCGCAGAAAATCATCTGCTGACGTTCGGTGAATATGCCGGAATGTATCTGGCCGCATTGGGCGGCGAGGCAGTGCTCCCGAAAAAGAAATTCAATCGTATTCACGGAGATTCGCGTGATCATTATGACCGGGATAAAAAAAGAGCCATGGCGTTTTTTGCTTCGCGTCGTGATATCCGGCGACTGCTGGCCAATATTCCTGTCTATATGATTTTTGACGATCATGAGGTCACCGACGACTGGAATCTGAATCCGGCATGGGAAGCCAGGATGTATGGCAATCGGTTCGGAAAACGCATGGTGAGCAATGCACTGGCGGCTTACTGGGCCTTTCAGGGTTGGGGCAATGATCCTGGCAAGTTCGATGATGCATTCATGAATACAATCGAAGCACATCTGAATCAGCATCAGGCCAGAGGTGCGCAGGCCGATGCATTTGATAACCAGATGCTGGATCGAAGAATCGTGGATCGCTGGTCTTATATTTTGCCAATACAGCCATTTACAGTGGTGCTGGATACCCGCATGCATCGCCAAGCTGGCTCAGATGGAGACGTGGGCGCTTGTGTGTTGATGAATGCAGCAGCGCGTATCTGGCTTGAGCAAATGTTGCAGGATGCAGACAAACATGACGCCTTGTTGCTGATCTCGGCTGCTCCGGTATTCGGCTTTGCTAAAATGGAGAAATTCCAGCAAATCGCATCCGGACTGGGACTTTCGGCTGCTGCGCTTGATATGGAATCATGGCGAGAAGGGTTTAAATTGCTCGAATCTTCATTGATGCAGTCAACCGATGGCGTTCAGTCTGTGACAATACTATCCGGTGATGTGCATTATTCATTCAGTTCGCACGGTCTGTTCACAAACACAGATCACGCGGCGCAACTTAAGGTGGCCCAGTTGACCTCCAGCCCGGTCAGCAACAATCCGGCTGGAGGCATCATTGGAAAGGCGCTGCTACAGGTAGAAAACAATGAATATCCAGAATTGCTTCGGCCACTGGAATCAAAGGGACGCATCACCTCATTAAATAATCTCGGGCTGGTATTTTTTGCCTCTGACGGCAGCACGGAAAAACATGTGCTGGTTGCGCGGCAGCGGAAGATTGAAAAACCCAAGCATGTATTAACTTATCAATATCCATAGTTTGAGAAAGGGGGCCGTTGGGGCGGCTCTTTTGCAGTAAGTATTGTTTTATTCGAGGGGGTGGGACGACGCATGAATTCCAATCAGTTGCCGATTTCTGGCGGGGTGGCGATTTTTATAGCAGTTATCATCAGCTATTTCGTGTATTCCCCGGAAGATTTGTCCGGGGTAAGACCAAATGATTCGAGAGCTATTGAGCAGGTTCATGGCGATCAGGATGTGCAGGCGCGTCTGTGGCAAGATCCGTTTGCGGCTGTCGCTATTCACAGAAATTCCAAAGAGAAGGGGACAGTTCAAATAAGGATAACGGGAGAAGTAATTACTCCCCCATTAAATAAAAAGAAGTCTACAACAGCTAAAATCGATATCAATCCATCCAAAGCTTCTGATGCAAATAAATCTTCAAAGGCTCAACCACACTCCTTTAATAATCTCATTGAACAGATTGCTAATGAATTCAGAGAGTCCAGAAAACCAATCAATGTGCTTTCAGTCATGGTTTCCGCAGGTCCTTATCCAGAGGATGAAGAACAGCGTTTGCGCAGGCGCTATGCGGTAATTGCAGGTATGGCTGCTTCTGGTTACCAGCCGGAAAATGCAGCGCATATTGGTTATGTGGAAAACCTTTCTAACATTAAAGCAAGGCGTTGTGAGGGGAGCCATCCAGACGATATTTTATTGCCTGCTATTACGCCATATGAATGGTTCAAAAATTCTGCAGATGGCAGCTATTTTCTTTTACTTTGGCTGGATGAAAATGCATTTGCCCGCAAGCCTCTGTGCAAACTTGATTTTCTGGTGGGCCAAATTACTGAAAAAACAACAGATGTGTTGAAGAGCCTGGAGTATATAGAGGACTCGATGCCGCCCCCGACCCCCAATTTCAAAATTATAGGCCCATCCAGTTCAGCTACGTTGAAAGCGATGACTGATGAGTTGAATGAAGACGAAGAAACTTTAACGGCCCTTGCCAACCCGAAGGGGAGAGTACAATTTTTTTCTGCAACGGCTACTGCTCAGGATAGTAAATTAATTCCGGAGGATAGCTGGCAACACAAGGATAATGGCCTGGATTTGGTGGAAAATATATTTAAAGAGCACGATCTTGTCCTGTTTCGAACAATTGCAGACGATGGTGACCTGGCCGATGTTCTGGCGGCAGAATTAAATAAACGTATGTATGATTTTTGGTATGAAGATAAAATAGAGAACTTTCAAATAGCACTGGTGTCTGAATGGGATACGTTATATGGGCGGGCGCTGCCAGATGCATTTGTTGAGAGCGCACAAGAGTTGATGTGGAAGAAAAAGCCTGATGTCTTCGATGAACAATGGGGGAAAGTAAGGGGTGAGTATAATCAGTTGAAGAAAAATTCGATGATGGGTGATGCGGCAAAGAAGGGAAAACAGGCATCCAGGAAATGGAATGCAGTAAAGTCATTTCGTGCGGCAATGCAAGAGTGGAAACAGGCTCCTGATAAGTGGAACGCAGCGAATAATTATATCACAGCAAGGCTGTTGCGCGCTACAAAGCAAGAGTGGAAACAAGCAGTTAAAAAATGGAATACGGCGCAGAATGAATGGAAAAAACGCACTGATGGGTGGGATGCAGCAAATAAGTTTAGTAATGCAAAGAGAGATTGGGAACGGGCAGCTGAGAAGTGGAAAATAGCACAGAATGAATGGCACAAAGCGCCTGAGAGGTGGAAAGCAGCACAGAATGAGTGGAACAAGGCACCTGGAAAGTGGAAAGCAGCAAAGAAAAAGTGGGAAGAAGTATCTGCTACGTGGGAGGAATTGGAACATTTTAATGCAGTAATGAAAGCGTGGGAGCAGGCCGCTGCTAAGTGGAATACAGCGAAGATAGTGTGGAAACAGAAAGCTGACAAGCAAGATGCAGAAAACAAGTTCAATATCGCGATGGAAGCGTTGAATCAGACGTCTGAGAAATGGGAACAGGCAGCTGAGAAATGGGGCAAAGAGAAGGAAACGTGGGAACAAGAGCACTTCTATCGTTTCAGTTATCTCAGGGGTATTGATGGCAGAATCGCAGGTGAATCTCAAAAAGAAAAATCTATCGGTAAAGATGAGAAACAACGGGCTGAACCGAATGCTATAATTGATCGGCCTGCGGGCAGGAGTCAGCGGGATTATTTGCGCCGACTCGCCAATGACATCCAGTCAAGAGATCAGCAACTCAAAAATGAAGGCAAAAAGGGTATTTGCGCCATCGGAATTCTCGGCAGCGATGTCTACGACAAGTTGATGATTTTACGGGTGCTTCGGCAGCGTTTTCCCAAAGCCATTTTCTTTACTACCGATCTGGATGCTTCCTTGTTACATCCGGACGAATTTAAATGGACGAGGAATATGCTGGTGGCGTCTTCTTTCGATCTCAAGATAGCTGATTATCAGGAGTTACAGAGGGTAAAAACGAAGGATGGGGATGCATCGAATATGCTGAATATATTGATGACTGCGACGAAATCGACCATTCCTCAATTCAGAGATGTGTACCAGACATCTGTATATCTCAGTACGCTATGGGCTGCTAATAAAGAATCAGAAATGAAGATGAAAAATCTGGAGGGGTATAGGTTATTCAATAGACTATTTAAGAAAAACTTAGACCCCAGAGTTTATGAGATTAGCCGAAATGGTGCCGTTGAGCTGACACGAAGGGGTGATCAATCCTGGATAGATATATTGATGAATAAAGGGGAGGGGCAACATATTATTAGCCCTTTTTACCCGACGAAACCTTTGGCTATTTCACCCCATAGTATTCTCATCGTGGCTGGCTGTCTGGTTGTTTTCAGCTTGTTGGCGTTTGCTTTCTGGTGTCGATGGATTATGACCTCTGATGAGGACAGGATGGATGATAGCTTGTACCGACGCGAACTCATACAAGCACGTTGGGTGACATTTGTTGCACTCGTTTCCCTAATTATTCTCCAAATTATGAAGGAAATATCGCCGGGTTATATGGACATAATTGTCTTTATCGGATACTTGTTGGTTGCCGGTCTGTATTGTTATTGGTGTCGTAATATTATGGGAGCCAAAACGATAGTGCTGGCGGTAAAAGCATTGGCTGATGCAATAGCAGCAGTGAAGGGTAAAGAAGAAGCGGAGCGGATAGCAGCGGCAAAGGAACAAGATGTTGCAGATTCAATAGCAGCATGCGGAGGTATAGAGAAGGTTTCAGACGTAGAGATGCTGAGGACGGAAATAGCAGCTGCTAAAAACACGGCGGAACGATTAAGGGAGAAGGCTTGCTTGAAAATTGAAGAGGCGAAAAGAGCAACGGAGAAGGCCAGAACATCGGGAGGCAGGAGGAGATAATGTACATCGCAAACAAAGGAGATATGCACAAATATTCCGATGATAAATATCAACAACACTGTTTCGTGGCGGCCCTGCTTATACCAGCTGTTTTTTTCGTGCTGGTGTCCTTTTCGGAAGAACCGCTTTCCTTGTTGGATGGTACCAGTATGTGGCCGGCTGAATTGCTTAAAATGCTGGCTTTGTGGCTATCTTATTTTCTGTTCTATCATGGTAGTAACATGGTGGTGATGGGAAGGCAGCATATAATTGATGAGCTGAATCTGGGAAAAAAGAATGGCGGCAGTAACGATGGCATCCAGACAATTTGGGCGGGATATCAACGTGATGCTGGATTTTCAGCACGCAGAAAGCGCGTATGGCCTGTGATTGGTGCCTGGTTTATTATATGCGGCGGGGTCTATTTTATGCAGACGCCAAATATTCCATATCGTGGCGATTTCATGTTTCACGTTGATTGGATGCTGACCTATCTGACATTTTTTGGGTTTGTCGTTTTGTTTGCCCATGTTTCCGAGGCGACGATGCATTGCAGACGCTTTATTCAGCAACTTATCGATACAGATACGATATGGCCGTTTATGTCGAAATTGGACGATTCCGATGAAAAAAAACATATCCAGCATGTTCAACGCGAATGGTGTGAGATAAAATTGATAGGTATGCTGACAGATAGCGTCAGCAGAACCGTTTATTATCCGATATACATTATATTACTATTGCTGGCTGCTCAGAGCGATTTCTTTGATAATTTTGATATGCCTGCATCGTTAATGCTGATTGCATCCCTGAATATTTTTCTGGTGCTGATGTTTTCCATAGGCTTGCGCCGAAAGGCGATACAGGCAAGGGATGTTTCTCTGGACAAGATTCGGGAAATTGAAGAAGAAATATTTCTGGATGATGATAACTATGGTTGCAAGGAAAAGAAAATAACGCTTGGTAAACTGCATTTCTATGAAAAGAAAATTCAGGGATTCAGGGAAGGCGCCTTTTTACCCATTACCGAACAACCGTGGTTGCGAGCGCTGACACTGATGACTGGCGGAGGGAGTAGCCTGCTGTTGTTGCAGTATTTGGCGGGTTAAATCCATAGTATGGCTGCATCTCTGGCGGCTTGTTGCTAGTGTTTCGCCTATGCCAAAAATACTTTTTCATTTCGGTGAACTTTCTCTGAAGGGTAAAAACCGATCCACATTCGAGCGCCGCATGGCGCAAAATATCAAGCGGGTTCTCAAACCTGTATTAAAACCTGCCGGTTTCCATCGCGAGCATGGCCGCATGATCGCGGATATTGAGTCGATTTCAGATGGATTGCTGGATTATCTGGCCCTGATTCCGGGCATTCGTAATTTCTCGGTAGTGCATGAATGTGCACTGGAACTGGAAACCATGCAGGAGACGGCCAAACAAGCCGTGCTGGCGGATTTTGGGCCGGACGTAGCGGGCAAACCCTTTCGCGTCACCGGCAAACGCAGCAATAAAGGTTTCCCGATCACCTCGCCTGAAATGAATTTTGAAATCGGTGGTTTTTTGAAAACCCAACTCAATCTGGTCGTCAATCTCGATCATGCCGAAATTGACGTGCGTGTCGAAGTCGGTGCGGAAGCGGCTTATATCTATACCAAGAAAATTGTCGGTATTGGCGGCTTGCCGGTTGGCACCTCCGGTCGCGGCGTGGTGCTGTTTTCCGGCGGTATTGATTCGCCGGTTGCTGCCTATACGATGATGAAGCGCGGCATGGAAGTGGTGCTGGTGCATTTGTATAACAGCACCATCAACCGCGATTTTGCCAAAATTAAAGATCTGGCGCGTCAGTTATCCCGTTATCAGGGGCGCGTGAAACTCTACATGATCGATCTGGAAGAATTTCAGCGCCATGCCATTGCTAAAGTGCCGGCGGAATACCGGATGATTATTTATAAACGCCAGATGATTCGCTCTGCCGCTCTGATTGCACGAGATGAAAAGGCACATGCACTGGTGACGGGCGATTCGCTCGGCCAGGTGGCCAGTCAAACACTGGAAAATATCCATGCCATTTATGATGCCTCCGATTTGCCTCTGCTGCCGCCGTTGATTGGTGCGGATAAAGAGGAAATTATTGCACTTGGTCGCCGCATCGGCACTTATGAGATTTCGATAGAGGAATATTGTGATATATGTTCGTTCCTGATCGCCAAACATCCTGAAACGCATGGCCGCCGCTCCAAAGTGGCAGAACTGGAATTACGTTTGCCGCTTGAAGGGCTGGATTATCCCACCCGCACTGTCATCTTCGATGCCGGTCGTGAACTGGATTGATTGCGCTGTAGATGGATGATCAGCGTGTAAGCCCGTTGCAAAAATTCAAACGCATGCTGGGCTTGTTTCTATTCTGGTTATCGTGGCTGTTGTGGGTGCTGGTACTTGTTGCGCCATTTGTTCTGGATGCAGACGTTGAAACCATTGCCATGCTTGCAACAGCGATGCTGGTGGCGGCTGAAATCAGCTTTGTTGCGGGTTTACTGTTGCTGGGCCGCCCTTTTTATCAGGCTATCAAGCAACGCTTGAAATTCATCTGGTTAAAAATAATCGGTAAAAAGTCAGATGATTGAACCTGGGTTGTAGCGTTATTTGCGCCGCTGGCTACGCAACAACGATTGCGCTTTGCGCCAGTGTTCAATCTTTGCATGATTGCCGGAGAGCAGCACATCGGGCACGCGTTTGCCCTCAAAGACCTCGGGACGGGTATAATGCGGCCAGTCGAGAATACCTTCTTCGCTGAACGAATCGAGCACAGCCGATTCCGGGCTGCCGAGCACACCGGGCAACAGACGAATAACGGCATCAAGCACAGACAGCGCCGCCGGTTCGCCGCCGGATAACACATAATCACCGAGCGAAATCTGCTCATCGACGTAGTCGCATATACGTTCATCAAAGCCTTCATAACGGCCACAGAGCAGCGTGATGCCGGGTTTTTCAGTGAACTCCAGCGCCTTGGCCTGCGTAAAACGAGTACCTGACGGGGTCAGCATCACCACATGGGTATCCGGGTGCTTTTCACGCGCGGCGCGAATCGAGGCTACCACCGGCTCCGGTTTCATCAGCATGCCGGGGCCGCCGCCGTAGGGGGAAGCATCAACCTTGTGATGTTTGTCGGTGGCAAAATCACGAATCTGAATCGCCTCGACGCTGACGATGCCCGCCTCAATCGCACGGCTGGGGATCGAACAGGCAAGAGGGGAGTCAAAAAACTCGGGGAAGAGGGTTAAAAGCTGGGCGTAAAACATGCATCCATACCTTCGGGCATAGCAATCAAAATCAGGCCTTTATCGAGATCGACCTCGATAATGATTTCTTCGGTAAATGGAATGAGCCATTCACCCGGTTGCGCTGCATCTGCCTGTGTTTTTACTACCAGCGTATCCTGTGCGCCGTATTCTTCCATCGCGGCGACCGAGCCAAGCGTTTGGCCTGCATCTACAGTGCGTACGTCGCAACCGATCAATTCCTCCCAGAGATATTCACCTTCACCGGTTTCCACCTCGGATATCGGAATCCATATTTTCAAACCCTTGAATGTTTCGGCGCTGTTGCAGTCATCAATGCCGTCGAGTTCGGCCAGCATGCGTTTGCCATGCTGCCAGCAGCGGCTTACATCATATATTTTGGCTACCTCGGCAGATTCGCCCACCCACCAACAAGAATACCCGGCAACCGCAGATGCGGGCCGGGTATGGGAAAAGACGATCAATGCACCTTTAAGACCATGCGCCCCAAGGATATCGCCAACATGCAGAAATGTAGGGTGAACCATCAACAAAGCCGGATCAGGCTTCGCAGCATTCGATTTATGCAGTGGCCTGTGCAGCAGATGCTTTGGCGATCAGGCTGGCCACGCGATCAGATACTTTCGCACCCTGATCGGTCCACGCTTTTACACGTTCCACATCCAGTTTCAGCACTTCAGGTTCGGTGCACGGATCATAATAACCCAGCTTCTCGATGAATGCGCCATCGCGACGCTTGCGCTCGTCCATAACGACGACGGAATAAAAGGGGCGTTTCTTGCGGCCACCACGGCTCAAACGAATAATTGTTGCCATATTATATACTACCTCCGAAAAACAGGCGGCGCACTATAGTAGGGTCGGCAGCCAGATGCAATGCTGTTTGATTTTCGAATGATTTCAGCGGGTGAAAACAAACGCGTCCGATGATGAGAGTTCGGGATTAAAGCTGTAATCAACCAGATTGAATGCCTGGATAGCTTCAGGCTCGCTGATGCGATTGCGGATAATGAATCGGCTCATCAGGCCGCGCGCTTTTTTGGCATTGAAGCTGATGATGCGGTAAACACCCTGACGATATTCCTTGAACACTGGCGTGATAATGCGGCCCTTGATACTGGCCGGGTTGATGGATGAGAAATATTCGTTGGAGGCGAGGTTAATCAGCACATCATCGCCCTGATCGGCCAATGCCTGATTGATGGAATTGGTAATTGTATCGTCCCAGAACTGGTAGAGGTTGCGGCCATAATCGGTTGCCAGCCTTGTGCCCATTTCGAGCCGGTAGGCCTGCATTAAATCCAGTGGCCGCAATAGGCCGTACAGGCCGGAGAGGATGCACAGGTGATGTTGCGCAAAGCTGATGTCACCGGCGCTTAGCGAGGCCGCATCCAGCCCTTGATAAACATCGCCGGAAAAAGCGAACAGGGCCTGTTTGGCATTCTCCGGCGTGAATGGCGTATGCCAGTCCTGATAACGCTGCAAATTCAGATCGGCCAGTTTCATCGACAGCTTCATCAGATCGGCAATGTCGAAGCTGTCTTTTTCACGCATGATATCAATCAGTTCACGGGATCTATCCAGATGCTCGGGTTGTGTGTAATTGGAGACTGGAGAGAGCGTTTGATAATCCAGTTTCTTGGCGGGTGAGATAACAATCAGCATGGCGGCATCCTATGCTTGCCACCGGATGCATTGCCAGCGTCAGTCAGCACTCACAAGATTGGCGAGACCGGGAGGTGGTTACGAGCGATGAGCGGGTGATTCACCCTATCGGACAGGCTGCGCCTGCCTGGGTGTTTTATCAGGGCCAAACCAGTCGTTGGGCAGGCTGAGCAGATGTTCGATAAATCCTTTTGAGGCCAGGCCTGCGGCTTCCGGACTTACCTGATCGACTTTGGCATCGGTGAACGAGCCGTGCATATGATAGACCTTGCGCATCAGGCTGTGCGAAGCGCCGCCCAGAATATCGCGCAGCAAGGGGATTTTGGCCAGTAGCGCATCGAGATTCTGTAGTGGTTTAACAACAAGATACAGGTCAACCATGGCCTTGGCGATATCCATGCTACCATGACCCACCAGATCAAAAGCAGCTGAGCGCATAGCGACATTGCGAATGTGGATATCCTGATTTTGCATAATGGCTTCCATCTGCAAGCGATCAAACATGATGCCGGGGCCGGTCAGATCCTTGCGCTGTCCGAGCAGCAGAGCAGGCAATTGAGATAGATTCATGGCGGCCAGCAAGGTGGTTAACGAGCCTCCTTCGAGCATGCGGCCGTCATCGACGCGCATGCGCAGCCGACCGTCCAGCCCTTGCCACCATGGCTGCTCGCGCAGCATGATGCCCTGGCCGGAGAACAGGATATGACTTTGACCGCCGATAAATCGTTCCGATAGACCGGACAATTTCATCATATAACCGAAATCACCGTTTAATTCAGCAAAACCCTGCCAGCGCATGCCGCCGTCAGCTTCTGGAGTCAGGGTGGCAGACATGGTCAAATGCTGCTTTTCCACGCTGGCGGAGAATGTGCGCAATTCAACACGTCCTTGTCCGGGTAGTGTAAAGCGGGCATCTACATCCATAATATCAAGCTGGGTTGTATGGATCTGGGCCGCCTCAAGAATACCAATGCTATCCTTGTCCGATGACAGGTTGATATGCACGCCGCTCATGCGGGCATCGTCCCAGTCAAATTGATCAATGTCAGCGCGCAGCAGCCAGTCTTTGTCCATCACCTGTTCGGGATGTTCGAGTGATTCAGGCAGGGCATTGCGGTTCAAATAACGGGCCTTGGCATAAATCTTCCATGCGCTTTTATCATCAAACGGGATTTCGATATTCAGAGAGCCGCTGAATGAGGGGGTATGCAGGCCTTTTAATTGCGCCTTCAGTCCGTTTTTGTTGATGCTGGCCGTACCCTCATACAATTTTATTTTATTGCCCTGACTGGCCAGTTTGTTGAGGTGGATGGTGGGTGTTTCGCCCTTCATATCCAGCTCGCCCTGATAGCGAATAGAGAGCGCATCGCCTGCCTTTTTACTGGAGCCCAGCAGCTGTTCCCAACTGGCTTTCTGCAAATCGAGGCTGCCGGACCAGTGGCCGTCATAGCTCAGACTGGTGGAAATCGTACCGTCGGCATGAGAGAGCGGCAATTGAAAATGAGCTGCCAGCGGTGCCAGCTTGCCAGTCCCCGAAGCGTTGAATGCCGTGATTTCCCAGTTGTCGCCTGTGGCTGCCGCCTGTAGTGACAACGTGGTGTGTAAATATGTGTTGTAGATATGCATATCGGTCATTTTCAGGCCGCTATTCTGATCCCATTGCACTTCGCCTTTGGACAGTTTCAGATCAAGCCCGTGCAGAGAAACATTCCAGCTGCCGTCCGGGTGCAGGATTGCGCTAGCTTGTTTCGGTCTGGCTTCACCCAAATCCCAGAGCAGTTTATAGGTGCTGTGTGCATTGGCGTGATTCCATTTCCAGCCGGCAATGTCGGTCGGGCCAAACCATTGCAACAGCTTGCCGACATCCGCTGTGGAATTACCCGAGATATGCAATTCCATGGTATCCCATGGAATATATAATTCACCTGTGGAATGCCCCAGCTTTCTTGGCAACTGCGCATCGAGAAATGTGGCATGCATGCCGTCCTGGTTTACATCCACCTGTACATTGCTGTGCTGCAAGGTGTCGTCGGAAATACCGAGCGCAAAATCCGCGTCTTCAACCTGCGCCTGTAGATGATATTGAATCGAATCCCATGCCTTGTCATCAGGCCAGCCTTGCAGAGGTCTGGGCCAGAGTAATGTTATTTCCGCTTTGGATTGGTTGGCGACGCCTGCGTGCATCCGGGAAAGCCAGTGTTTCCAGTCTTTATCGCCCAGCGGACGCAACCATGACCAGATAATCGGCATGGCGAGCCGTTCGGATGCCGCTTTGATGTTCAGCATACCATCCTGCCAGCGCCCCTGTGCAGCAATACGGTTTTCACCCAGCCGCCAGTGCAGACTATGAATGTCAATCGATTCAGCTTGCAAGGGTTGCCCCGGTTGGATGGTGATACGCATATCCGCATCCAGCCGATTCATTTGCAGGGCGTACACCGTTTCCGGCATTATGGTAAACGGTTGTTCGGATGCAAGCGATACAGTCATCTGCCAGTTAAGCTTGTCGTGGCGCTGTATTTCAATATCAATATCCGGATTACCACGTAACTGGCTAAGCAGCGAATCCGGCAGCCAGCCCGTATGCTGGCCGTGCAGTATCAAGTGATGGGGGAAGCCATCGTTATCCAGTTGTGCGGAAATATTGAGCCAGGGCGATGTTGCCTGCACGCTGCGATTATCGCTATCGAGTTGCAGTGAAAGCGCCGGAATATGGCCATGCAGATCGCCATAGCGCCAGTTCAGGTTGACATGTTTCAGTATCAGATAGCTGACCAGAAGAGGCGGAGCACCGGCATTGCCCGACTGCACATCAAGCCTGCCACCATTCAGACGAATCCGGTCGGGCCTGATTTCTTCGCCGTTGTAGAGCGAAGCAAGGGGAATACGGATAGCCGCACTGCCGTCGTGAAAGGCCAGTGTGTTGTCTTGGCTGGTGAAATCGAGGTGATCGACCTGCAACCAGAGAAATCCGGCCCAGTGCCAGGACAACTGACCAAGATGCAATTCTTTCAATTGTAATTCCTGCTGGATGTAGCGTTCAATGGTGGGTTTGAGTGTTTGCAGATCGGGAGACTGCCAATATGCCCAGGCAACTATAAGCATGAGTGAAAATAGCAGTAGAAGGAGTACGCGCCGGCATGATGCCAGCGCGCGTTTCAGTGTGCTGCCGGGTTTGGCAGGTGGCGTTTTACTGTTCAGCTCTGATCCTTGGCTTTGAGTTTGGCAAGCTTGCTTTCCAGGGCTTTTATAAGCGCCTCATAGCCACCATCTTTTCGCACTTCTCTATATTCTTTGTATTTTGTACGCACCATGGGGATGCCTTCAATCAAGATTTCATATACTTGCCATCCGGTTTTGGTCTGATGTAGTTTGTAATCAACAGGGATTTTCCGGGCTCCGTCAATAACTTTAGATTTTACAATTGCGATGACGCCTTTTTTCTTCTGTTTCAGTTTAGCATTTTCAAAAACGACTTTCTGATCATTATATTCCACCAGACGATTGCCATAGGAGCGTTCAAGCAACTCACGGTTCACGGCTATAAAGTGCGCCTGTTCCTCCTGATCCAGAGTTCTCCAGGTTTTGCTACCCAGACTCAGGCGCGCCATGGTACGGTAATCAAAGCGCCCCTGAATCGCCTGTCGTATGTTATCGCGATCCTGATCAGACAATGCACCCTTGTCCGCACGCTCTTTAAGCGTATTGATAATATTCTTGACCGTGCACTCAATGGCCTCTTTTGGGCCGACCGTTTCCATATTCGCTGCTGAGCACAGTTCTTCCTTATGATTGTTTGAACCCGCATCAGCAGCCCATGCAGATGAAGTCAATAACATGGCTGTGATAATGATCGCATGCCGAAAAAAATTCATGGTTAACTCCTTGGTTTCAGTGACTGCTATCGTAACAGCAGCAAGTCGCGGTTCGAGGTGAAATGATTACTCCTTACCGCTGAAAATATACTTGCTGATGAGATCCTCGATATTGATGGCGGACTCGGTTTCTTCGATTTCATCACCTGCTTTCAGGAAGCTGTCTTCTTCACCCTGCGTAATACGAATATAGCGGTCGCCGATAATGCCCTTGGTGCGTATCAGAGCATACGAATCTTCTCTGATTTTGATGCCGTCATGAATGCGCAAGATCACGCTAGCGTGATCGTTGTTGGTCAGCGTGACGGAATCAACACGCCCGATAATAACACCGGCCATCATGATATCACTACCCTTGCGAACGCCACCGACATCGTCAAAGTTGGCACTTAGCGTATAGCCTGATGAGCCTATTCCGCCAACCTGGCCGATTTTCAGAGCCAGCCAGCCAATGGACAGCAGACCCAGAAACACAAATAGTCCTACACTGATTTCGATACGTCTGTACGCTTGCATAAACTACTCCCTACAGGAAAAACGAGGTTAAAATATAATCCACAATCAACACGCCGACCGATGCCACGACCACAGCTTGCGTGGTAGCTCGCGCCACGCCTTCGGTGGTGGGCTCCGAGCGGTACCCCATATAGGTGCAGATCATGCCGATCATAAATCCGAATACGAGCGCCTTGACCCAGCCGCCATAAATATCATGCATGGTAATTTTGGCGATTAACTCAGCCATGTAAGCGCCGGGATTCACACCGAGCAACTCCACCCCGACAATATAGCCGGAGCCAATGCCGATCACATCAAACAGGGATACCAGCAGGGGAACTGCCAGCGTGATAGCCACAATACGCGGTAGCAGAATACGCTGTTTGGGGTTGACTGCCATCATTTCCAGCGCATCGGTTTGCTCGGTAACGCGCATAATACCGATTTCGGCAGTGATGCTGGAGCCTGCTCGCCCGATAATCATAAACGCGCCCAGCACCGGCCCCAGTTCACGGATAATCGACATGCCGACACCTGCGCCCAGCAGGGATTCCGAACCGAATTTAGCCAGCGTATAATAACCCTGCAAAGCCAGCACCATGCCGGTAAAAGCGCCGGTGATCATAATAATAACCAGCGAGCCAACACCCAGCGCATACAGCTGGAGAATGAAATGTTTGCCCTGCCATGGTCTTCTGAAAATCAGCGCCAATGCGTTCATGCCAAGCATAGTGCCGTCGCCGAGTTGCTCGATGCCGCGCATGGCATGGCGACCAAGCCGACCTAAAAAGACAGCGATAGCGGATTGATTGATGGATGTATCAGTCATAAGTAAGCGCGACTCAGGATGAGAAGCGCACAGTGCCGGGTCTGTGCGTCAGATCATCAATATAGGATGTAGTGCTGCGTGAAAACGGAATCGGGCCATCTGGCCTGCCTTCGAGAAACTGTTGCACGCGCGCGTCATCGCTATCACGAATCGAATCCGGCGACCCCTTGGCAATAATGCGCCCCTGCCAGAGCAGAATCACATGGTCGGCAATGGCCAGACCGGCCTGCACATCATGCGTGACGACGATGGATGTCATGCGGTTTTTGCGGGCCGTATTTTGAATTAGCGTACTGATGACGCCGGAAGAGATTGGATCCAGCCCGGAAGTCGGTTCATCAAAAAAGACAATTTTTGGATCCATGGCCATGGCACGCGCAAAGGCCACGCGCTTGGCCATGCCGCCGGATAATTCAGACGGCATCATATCTTCAAAGCCGCGCAGGCCAACCTGTTCCAGTTTCATCGACACCATGGTTTGAATCACTTCCTCATCCAGATCGGTATGTTCGTGCAGTGGAAATGCGACGTTGTCGTACACATTCATAGAATTGAGCAGAGCCGAGTATTGAAACAGCATGCCCATGCCCTGACGCAGTTCGTACAGCCGTTTGTCCGTGATGGAACACAAATCCTCATCGCCGTACCAGACGTGACCTGAACTGGGCTTTTCCAGCCCGGCCAGTAGTCGCAGCAGGGTAGTTTTACCCGAGCCCGAGCCACCCATAATAGCGGTAACCTTGCCTGCCCGGATATGAATATCGGTCGGTGCCAATGCGGCCACATCGCCATAGGACTTACTGAGTTGTTCGCCACGAATCATGCCGACAGGCTAGCATGGCAAAACGTCATTGCACGCGTAACGCGCATGGACTTTTTCCACCCCGTGGTAATGTCTCATACCACGAGGTGGAAAAAGTCCATGCAGACGCGTTGTTTGTTTCATGTTAACGATGGCGTCGCTTGATATGAGGCGTTACATTTCGGCTACTTTTTTTCAGGAGCGGGACAATGAACTTTGCGGATCGTGACGGCGTAATTTGGTTCGATGGCGAAATGGTGGACTGGCGCGAAGCCAAAGTGCATGTATTAACGCATACGCTGCATTACGGCATGGGCGTATTTGAAGGCGTGCGTGCTTATCACGCCGATCAGGGCACGGCGATTTTTCGCCTGCAGGCGCATACCGACCGCCTGTTCCGTTCCGCCAAAATTATGAATATGTCCATGCCTTTTTCTAAAGACGAGATAAACGAAGCCCAGCTGGCCGCTGTGCGTGAGAACGGGCTGGATTCGGCTTATTTGCGTCCCATGGTGTTTTACGGCTCCGAAGGCATGGGTCTGCGTGCCGACAATCTCAAAACGCATGTCATTGTGGCGGCATGGAACTGGGGCGCATATTTGGGTGCGGATGCACTGGAAAAAGGCATTCGCATTCGCACCTCCTCATTCACCCGTCATCATGTCAATGTGGCGATGTGCAAAGCCAAGGCCAATGGCAATTATATCAATTCGATGCTGGCTCTTTCCGATGCGCTGCGCGACGGCTATGACGAAGCCTTATTGCTCGATGTGGACGGATTTGTGGCTGAGGGTAGCGGCGAAAACTTCTTTATGGTGTATGACGGGGTGATTTATACGCCGGAACTGACCAGCGCGCTCGATGGCATCACCCGCGCCACGGTGATTGAACTGGCCAAAGAGGCTGGCTATGAGGTGCATGAGAAACGCATTACCCGCGATGAGGTGTATGTGGCGGATGAAGCATTTTTTACAGGTACAGCTGCCGAAGTGACGCCAATCCGGGAACTCGATGGTCGGATGATAGGGTGTGGTTCGCGTGGCTCGGTGACGGCAGTGTTACAGAAGAAATATTTTGATGTGGTGCATGGCCGCAGTGAAGCCGAAAAACAATGGCTGGCTTATATCTGAGAATCACAGAAAAATTAAACCTGCGTGCATAAAAACCATGGCACGCAAAGGCGCAAAGAACGCAAAGGGTGAACCTATAGAACTAACATGGTTATCTTTGCGCCTTTGCGTGAGTCGATTTTTCCTTTCTGATTCCGGCCAGGCCGGGTTGGGCTTTATGAATATTTGATTGCAATTCCCAACAACACAACAAAGACCACAATCAGTCCGATGCCCAGATAGTTCGGGCCGTGAAAATTTCCTTTACTTCCCGGCTTCGTATCGCGGCTCCAGCTATCACCGCTGCCGTCATCTTGCTTATTTACGCCCATGCGAGCTCCCCTCTTTTTGCAATATCCATGTGCCTGATTTTCCTTCCTGATAGCTTTTATAGACCATAATGCGTCCATTGGCAATTTTTTGACGCTACGGATGATTTTTGCTAAAAAAATAGCTGAGGGTTTTATATGGAATTCATATCAAAAAACCGTGAAATCGGCCCATGAACGGGTTAGCTTTGGCCGCCATTTGGTTCAGCCTCAGGAGATTGTTATGACCATTCGCACCCGTTTTGCCCCGTCACCTACCGGCATGCTGCATATTGGTGGTGCTCGCACGGCACTGTTTTCATGGCTTTACGCCCGCCATCACGGCGGCGAGTTTATTCTACGCATTGAAGATACCGACAGAGAGCGTTCGACAGACGAAGCCACGCAAGTGATTCTCGATGGTTTGAACTGGCTGGGGCTGGATTGGGATGAGGAGCCGGTATTTCAGGCCTCGCGTCAGGCTGAGCATATCCGGGCCGTGGAGCAGTTGATCGAAAAAGGCCATGCCTATCGCTGTTATTGCAGCCGGGAAGAGCTTGATGGCATGCGCCAGGCACAGCGCGCCGCTGGCAAAAAACCGATGTATGATGGCCGTTGCCGCCAGCGCAGCGAACAACCGGATGATCGCAATCAACCCAGCGTGATTCGTTTTCGTTCGCCCGATGAAGGCGAAACCATCGTCAATGATCTGGTGCTTGGTTCGGTCAGTTTTCCCAATGCAGAACTCGATGATTTGATTTTGCTGCGCTCGGACGGCACGCCTACCTACAATCTGGCCGTCGTGGTTGATGATGCCGGCATGGATATTACGCATGTGGTGCGCGGCTCCGATCATCTGAACAACACGCCGCGTCAGATTCAGTTGTATCAGGCACTTGGCCTGCCAATACCCCAATTCGCCCATATCCCGCTGATTCACGGCCCCGATGGTGCCAAGATGTCCAAACGCCATGGCTCGGTAGCCATTACCGAATACCGTGATCAGGGATATTTGCCCGATGCGGTGAATAATTATCTGGCGCGTTTGGGCTGGTCGCACGGTGATGAAGAAGTGTTCAGCCGCCAACAATTGATTGGGCTGTTCGATTTGCGTCAGGTCGGCAAGGCGGCAGCTCGTTTCGATCAACAAAAACTCGATTGGCTGAACGGCCATTATTTGCGTCAGGCCAATGCGGCTGATCTGGTATCTGAAGTGGCCCGGCTGCTGGCTGTGGACGTGTCCACCGGCCCTGATCTGGAGCCTGTGATCGCATCGTTACAGGAACGCTCGAAAAATCTGGTTGATCTGGCCGAAGGCGCGCGTTTCTTTTATCAGGCCCCGAGCGAATATCAGGAAAAAGCCGTCAAAAAGAATTTCAGGGATACGACATGGCCGTTGCTGGAGCAATTCATTGCCGGACTGGAAGCGACAGATGAATTTTCAGGCGAAACCGCTCATGCACTGATTGGCGGGATTTGTGAAACGGAAGGCGTTGGCATGGGCAAGCTGGCCCAGCCGATTCGCATCCTCATTTCCGGTGGCCCGGTATCGCCTCCGATTGATCTGACGCTGGAACTATTGGGCCGGGATGAAACACTCAAACGCCTGCGCGCAGGCATGGAGGCTCTGAGCAAGTAAGGCGCATGGATTCTCTCAGGGAGGGAAGTATGCAGATCGTGGGATTTTCACATTTCATCCTTTGCAGAAAATACGTCAATACAGTTGTGTAATTTAGCCCTGTGAATTTGAATTGACTTCATCCCCAGCACAGACAGGGCAGGGTTGTTCGTCTTACGCTGAGCAGCGCGGCGTAATACCGCTTCAGCCCCGCGCAGATATCAGGGGACAGTTTCGCTATTAAATATCTACATCTGGCTGCTTAGCCTTGCAGCGACTTGCTCAAACAACAGATGTCCTTGCTGAAGCAAATCACCGGCATCCTTTTCAGCTATATTTTCCATGCCCGTTCGCAGGCAGATAACCAGCTTCACATCATCCTCCGTAAGCCAGCCATCCCGCCGCAAGGTAGACTCAATAAAATGGTCAAGCACCGGCGTATCGCTATTTTTATGATATAAAAAGGCCAGCGCATGCAAGAGTGCTTCAATGCCGCCCTTGAGCGGAGCAAGTGCTTCCCCGACAAAGCCACCCTCAGCCAGCACAGATGCCATGCGCTGCTGACGTTCGGTTGCTTCAATGCGTTTCTGCACTTCGGCCAGTAATTGTCGGCGTTGGGCACCGTGATCGACAGAGGGCTTATCGGTGCTGTGCAGGGTTTTTGGCGGGGTTGTACCCATTGAGAGAACACCCGCCTTGATCAGACGCTGGATGGTTGCAAATGTGTTGCGGTCAATCAATTCGAGTTGCGGCGTATACTCGGGGAAATTCTCTTCGACCTGCTGTTGCAAATCGTGCTGCAGATGTTCACCTGCGGGCTCTGCTGTGACCGCAAACAGGGTTTGATTGTCTTCCTTGCCATGCAATTCAAGCAGGTCAAACTGATCCTGCCAGCGTGCCAGCACATCCTGCTTCAGTGCTTCGCCCGGTTCCATGGCAGGCTTCCCGGCAGTGGCTGATCCCTCTGCACCGCCGCCCAATGCATCAATTTGTTCAATCAGCGAGCTACGCCCCGAGGGCAGCGACATGGAAGTAAGCTCACCCGCGCCATCGATGATTTCGCCAGCCAACGAACGCTTCTGATCAAGCAGGCCCAACATGCGATGTTCAATGGAATCTTCACAAACCAGATTGATCACCTGCACCGGACGGGTCTGGTGTTTGCGCCAGGCGCGGGCGATACGCTGCTCCAATTTGGCCGGATTCCAGGGTAGATCGAGATTGATCACGGTATCGGCCTGCTGAAGATTCAGCCCAACGCTGCCCGAATCGCTGGACAGAAAAATACGGCAGTCAGCATCGTTCATGAAACGTCGAATTTCCTCGCGCCGTTCGGGCAGCGGCACAACGCCGGTATGCCAGGCGTGATCAATGCCTGTTTCTTGCAGGTGTTCACGTACCAGCTCCAGCATGCGTACCCATTCGGAAAAGATGATGATTTTATGCTCGCCGCCTTCCAGTCGTTCACTGAGAATTGTTTTCAACTCCGCCAACTTGGGGGAAATCCGGCATTCCTGATCAAGAATATAAGGTGTGTCGCAGAGCATGCGCATGCAGGCTAACCACTGTTGCAAACGCTCTTGTTCCTCTTTGGTT
>CAZKME010000006.1:0-30454 GCA_964553725.1 uncultured Zetaproteobacteria bacterium | reverse complement strand
GCTTCGCCAATATATATTTTGGCTTTCCCATCAGGCGAATCACTTTTACCCAACAGAAAATATATACCGGTGGAATTCAAGTCATCCCTGTCTTTACTATCGGATATCAGTGTCCGGGGAATTTTATAAGCTTTTCCCGACCAATTGGATAGCTCGCATGCCCACCTCCCATTGGCCGCACCATCCATCAGAAACAACTCAATTTTTTTGGCAAACATATTAGCTACTCCATCGCTCTCAGAATTTCATGTATTGTAACCATGACTACTGTCGTATTGTCAGTAAAGTATTCGATCCAATTGCAATTATCCCTGATTATTCGCATTAATCAGATTAACGACCACTTTCACAATCGTGTCTTTTTCTACTGGGCGGCTTTCGGCAATCAGCAGGGTCAGTGCAACCAGGGCATTGTCGGCGATGCGCTTGCGGCCACCTTGCCGGTAGAGCATGCCATGACCGGCCATAAAGCAGAGGAATATGGCAGCCGCAATGCGTTTATTCCCTTCGGAAAGGCGTGATTCTTGTCGTAAATCTTCTTCAATTAAATTCATTTTTCGTCCAGTCCTGTTGTACCTTTCAGTGATTTCTTTTCTTCGGAAATAAGCCTGCGCTCCACCTTCTTCATATCTTCCGCAGGTGGCAATGTTTCAGGGCGAATGCCTCTTTCAAGTAATGTCTGACGCACAGCTTTGTTGTTGGTGATGTGCTCATGTGAGATTTGAAGTTCACTATCCATTTGATTCTCTTTGGCATTAAAAATAGTAATTTCAGTGGCAAAATCTTTGGCTTTTAAAATAATGGTCGGCGCAAAGTCGGCTAAAGGACGCTTATCTGGAACGTTCCAGCGAGCTTTCATATGCTGGGTATTGCAGCCAAAAAGAGCTTGATCTCCTTTGCTACGAATCAATTCAGTATTCATCTTTAATCACCTCTCCAGCACCATTCTGTACATAGTCACAATCATTTTCACCAAACTCTCATCTTTAGCTATAGGTACAAATGATTGATTTAGGGCAATATATGACATCGCATTAGCCCTGATTATTACTATTAATCAGGTTGATGACCACCTTCACAATCGTGTCTTTTTCTACCGGGCGGCTTTCGGCGATCAGCAGGGTCAGTGCTACCAGAGCATTATCGGCGATACGCTTGCTGCCATCATCCCGGTACAGCATGCCATGAGCCGCCATAAAGCAGAGGAATATGGCAGCAGCAATGCGTTTGTTGCCGTCTGAAAAAGCGTGGTTCTTGACCACGAAATAGAGCAGGTTCGCAGCCTTTTCTTCTACGCTGGGATAAACTTCCTTGCCATCGAAGGTCTGATAAATCGCCCCCAGCGCACTTCGGAAACCTTGATCTTTTTCCAGCCCGAACAAGCCATTAAATTCGCCTTTCATCGAATTGACCACGATCATGGCATCATCATAATCCAGCACAAAGTCCGTGCTTGCGGTGCTACCATCAATGCTCAGTTGTTCATGATCGTAGCGATCCAGCGTGGTCAGTGCATAGGCATAATCGGCGATGACCTTGAGCAAGCCTTTTGCTTCCTCCTCACCCACAGCCTGATGCGCCAGTGTTTGTTCCAATAACGTAACCGTGGCGCGCAGATCGGCCATTTTCGCCTGTTGTTCTTTCAGACGCTTTTCATTCAGCGCATAGCCGCGTGTCAGGTAATCTTTGAGCACGCGGCTGGCCCACTGGCGGAAACGGGTTGCATGAACCGAATTTACCCGATAACCCACTGATATAACGATATCGAGATTATAAAACTTTCGGCTTCGCTTAACACTTCTGCCGCCTTCGTTTTGAACTTGTAAGAAATCCTTACAAGTTGCTTCTTTATCGAGTTCGCCCTGTTGGAAAATATTTTTCAGGTGTATCGTGATATTTTGCGGTTTGACCTGAAACAGCTCGGCAATTTGTGCCTGAGTGAGCCAAAGAGTCTCTGCTTCCAGCCGAACTTCCGTGACGGGTGAACCATCCTCGGCCTGATAGATTAGAATTTCGTTATTGGGTTGATTGTCCATATACTGCGCTCCGGTATTTGAAGCATCATACCATTTAACAGGTCAAAACTCTATGCCTTGTGTGGCAGATATACCGGCTTCAAAGGCGTGTTTGACCATGCGCATCTCGGTAACCGTGTCGGCCACTTCGATTACTTCTTTCGGCGCATCGCGACCGGTCAGAATCAGGTGCATCCATGTTGGTTTTTCATCGCGGATGAAGGTGGCAATCTCCTCGCCCGGTATCCAGCCATAGCTGCTGCAATAATTGATTTCATCGAAGACAATCAAATCGAACTCATGCGAACGCACTTTTTCCTTGCACAAATCCCAAATCTCGCGGCTGGTTTTGATATCCTGTTCCGGGTTTTTGGTGTCCCAGGTAAAACCGTCACCGAGCGCATGCCATTCGATGTTGTCGAATTGCTTTGCGGCGCGTTCTTCACCGGTTTTCCATTTACCCTTGATGAACTGGATGACGCATACTTTCATGCCCCAACCGGCAGCGCGGAAGGTGACGCCAAAGGCCGATGATGATTTGCCTTTTCCTTCGCCGGTATGCACCAGCACAATGCCCTGACGTTTATCGCGTGATTTCATAGCTCTACCTCTTCATAATTTGGTATCAATACCGTGCCCTGCTGAATAACTGGCGCATCGAATAACTGCGACAGCCTGGCGCTGTTGAACAACGCTTTGGCTTCACCATATTCAACGCCACCCTTGCCATCAATCAGAATCAGCCGATCTGCAATCACCATGGCCTGCTGGATATCGTGCAATACCATGATGATGGCGCGGCCATGGGCAGCTTGTAATTTTAACATTTGGATGCAATGAATCTGGTGTTTCAAATCCAGATGCGCGGTGGGTTCATCGAGCATCCACAAGGGTGCATCACGCAGCATTAGCGCCGCCAGTTCCACCCGCTGGCGCTCGCCGCTTGAGAGTTCCCCCAGCGGGCGGGCCAGCAGGGGGGATATATCCATCTCTGCGGCGATGGTTGCAATCGCCGTGCCTGTTTCTTCTGCGACCAGTTTCAGGCGTTGTTCAACCGTTAATCCAAACTCAGTGGGAGGTAAATCACCCTGCCATGCAATCTGATGGCTGAGTGCATGGCGGTCATAATGATCCAGAGGCGCACCATTGAGCATGATATTTCCTGTGGCTGGAATCAGCCCGGCCAGCGCCAGCAATAAACTGGATTTTCCCGCCCCGTTCGGCCCCAGCACAATCGTAACTTCTCCCGCATGCAGTGCGCCATCCAGACCCGCAAGCAGGCATTTGCCACCGCGCGTCACTGCGAGCTGGTTCAACTCCATCAACGCAGCCATCAGGAGCGTCGCATCAGCAGAAACAGGAATACCGGCACGCCAATCAAAGCGGTGAGGATGCCTACCGGCAATTCAGCCGGAGCAATGATGGTGCGGGCGGCTGAATCAGCTAGCACCAGCAAAATGCCGCCGCCGATGGCGGATGCGGGCAAGATGCCTCTGTGCAACGAGCCGAACAATAAACGCATCAAATGCGGAATCACCAGCCCGACAAAACCGATGGTGCCCGCAGCGGTAACCGCCAGCGCAGTGACTGCCGAGGCCAGCAGCAGCAATCGCCGACGTAGCTGTTTAACATTGATGCCCAGTGCTTCGGCATGGCGTTCGCCGAGCAGCAGCATATCGAGTGAGCGGGATAACATCAGACCGGCAGCCAGCGCAATTGCCCATGCCAGCAACAAAACAGGAATTGGTAAATCGGAGTGGGAGAGATCACCCATCATCCACGAAAAAGCGCGGTATAAACCCTGTTCGGGCAGCAGCGCCAACAACAGCGCCAACACCGCCGACCAGAATGCGGCCAGCACTACGCCAGCCAGCAGCATCCGGTTTGGCCCCAGGTGCGCAAAAAACATCACGGCGACGATGCCGATCCATGCCCCTGCAAACGCGCCTGCGCTCATAGCCCATGCCGATTCGGGCATAAACATCAGCCCGGTGACTGCGCCTGCCGAAGCACTACCCGCCACGCCCAGCACATAGGGCTCGGCCAGCGGATTGCCCAATAATACCTGAAACCATGCACCTGCCAGCGCCAGCAGACCGCCCACGGCAAATGCGGTGAGCAAGCGAGGCAAACGTAAGTCCCAGAGGATGGTGTTTTCCAGCCCGCTATGAGCCGCAAACGGATTGATCCATTGCTCTCCGGCGGCCAGACCTAGTGCAAAACAGGTCGCCACTAATATCAGTAGCATCAACCAGCGCAGCATATCAGAGCAGGCATGCGGCCAGCAGCATGGCGCATTCACAATATTCGATACCTGCGCCAAGGCAATCGCCGCTCATGCCGCCCAAACGCCATTGCAGAAAAGTGTGCCACAGCAGCAGGGTGGCGATGACGAGCAGCAATCCGATGACCAGACCCACCAGCGGAAACCAGATGGCGGAAGTCGAGAGTTCTTCCTGTTTGAAGTCCGCCCGTTGCGGCGTGGGCCGCCGGATCAGAAACTGGAAGGCGAGAATAAGCCCTCTCATGTATTGACCCGATTGATAAACATGATGCGCGGCTGATGCCCTTCAAACAAAGAAACCCGGCTCCACGACACATAGGGGAGATTCAGCCGCCACAGCGAACTCATGGGCATGTCCATCAGGTGGGCCAGCAGTACGCGGATGACGCCGCCATGCGCCACCAATAAGCGGTGATTGCCTGCATCTGTGCCAATCCATGCCTGCCAGCTATTGAGTACGCGCTGACTGAAGGATTCGAATGATTCTCCACCCGGCGGCTGGATGTCGACCGGCGATTGCCAGAACTGGCGCAATAATGAACCGTATTCCTGTTCCAGTTCGTTAAAACTGCGGTTTTCCCAGTCGCCAAAATCCATCTCGCGCATATCGGCCAGGGTGATTAAATGTGTGGATGTGCTGACACTCAGTTCTCCAGCAAACAACTGGCAGCGTTGCATCGGCGAGGTGGCGATATGATCGAAGGCATCAAAGGATGCCGAAATCGAGCGCATCTGTAACCACCCCTGTTCAGACAGGGGTAAATCCGTACTGCCACGAAACGCCCACCCTTCCGCTGCCACTTCACCGTGACGCAGCAGGTCGATAATGATGGGTTCAGTCATGCAAGCCTCTGGCGTAAAAATAACGGCGGTGAGGCTTTAGCCTCGCATTGTACCCCTGTGATAAAGTCGCACCTCCGAAGGTGTAAGTAACTACGCATCTTTATCCGTCACGCCGGTGCCGAAGCCAACCACGCTTTCAGGTGTCGCATGCGCCAGCCTGCAAATAATGCAGGCGCTGGCAGTGGTGTTGCCGATGCCCATGTCACCGGCTATCAACAAGCTAAACTGGCATCACAACAGCGCGCCAGCACATTAATCGCCGCGCCGCCGCGCGCAAAGTTCTTCCCCATCTCTCCAGTCACCACGGAGGGATACGCGGATATGCCCTCATCAACCACACCGTGATCACCCGCAAATACGGCGATATGCGCATTGAGCTGATCGGGATTCACCTTGCCCTGTCGGGCGGCAAACCAGCAGGCCACATCCTCCAACCGCCCCAACGCACCGCGCGGCTTGGTCAGCTTATCCTGACGCGCCCGCGCCTGTTTCTCGACATCTAAATCAACCTGTGTGACAGACAATGTGTTTCTCCTTGTAGATTTAATAAGTCTGTCGGCTTCATTGCTAGGAATGACTGGCATGAGGGGCTGTAGCGAAGCAGAAGTCCCTCTTACCCTGCTCTGGATTCTCTGATTGCATCCAATATATCCTGAGTTGTTGCTCTTGTTTTTATACCAACCACATCAAATGGCGATGTTTCTTTCACTTTTTTTTGAACAACGGAAAAAATAGAACCATCTCTTCGGCGAATTTCAACCTCTTCATTTTGAGCCGTGTTTAATAATTCGGAAAGGTTTTGGCGAGCTTCTGAATAAGTGAATACTTTCATTTTTTGTAAGCCTGTTGCGCTTCACCATAGCTGACAATGCGGCTCTTCAACGCTTTCATACGGTAGTTACCCCTTTCCATGATTATTCCATAGCGGTGCCGTGTCTTTGATAGATTTTATTTAAAGATTCTCAATACCGATTTCCACACACGTTTTCCTGTTTTAAAAATACACATAATGAACCTGCTTACAGGATGAAAAACATACTGAACAACACCATAAACCTGCGACGGGTAAAAAGCAAACAGTGTCGCCGGAGCGCGAGGCGGCGGTTGCGTGGTTCTGGGATAGGTATATTGCTATCATTCATGAGAAGGGGATCAAAGAACTCTTTGATCGCTATTGCATATTAACTCGAACGATTCATGAATAATCCGGGATAGATGGTGGGTAAGGCCGGGTTTGCCGTTGGAAACGGGTTGATGCATTGTGTAATGTTCACCGTAGAGTGGCGCTGTACCCAAAGCTGTCAACGGCACTGGCCGATAAAGGATCTCAACCATGGATATCATTCAGGCGATTATTCTCGGCGTCATTGAGGGCGCTACCGAGTTCCTGCCCATTTCCTCCACCGGCCATATGATTGTCGCCAGCCAGTGGATGGGCTTGTCACAAACCGACAGCAACAAGGCGTTTGAGGTGATTATCCAGATGGCCGCGATTCTGGCTGTGGTGGCCAATTACCGCGACAGGTTTGTTTTCAATCCGGTGAATATCGAGTTATGGAAAAAAGTGGTGCTGGCCTTTATTCCGCTTGGGCTGGTCGGGTTGCTGTTTCATAAACAGATCAAAGCCATGTTCACCGTCGATATTGTAGCGATCATGTTTATTGTCGGCGGTATTATCTTTTTGATTATCGAATATTTTCAACGCAACAAACAGCAGCCTGTACAACACCTTGAGGATATGAGTTACGCTCAGGCCGGCTGGATTGGCATTGCTCAGGTATTTGCACTGATTCCCGGCACCAGTCGGGCCGGCGCATCCATTGTCGGTGCCCTGCTGGCCGGGCTGAGTCGCAAGGCCAGCGCCGAATTTTCCTTCCTGCTGGCGCTGCCGGTGATGCTGGCGGCCAGTGGCTTTGATCTGTTGAAACATTATCAGGATTTTACCGGCGTGAACATGCTGGTGCTGGGGGCAGGCTTTGCCGTTGCGTTCATTTCGGCCTGGTTGGTGATGCGATTGTTCATCCGCTTTCTGGAACACTTTACCTTTGTCGCTTTCGGCGTGTACCGCATTCTGTTCGGTGCACTATTGCTGTGGGTGATTTAGTCTCTTGCCCGTGAAATCTTAAAGCAATACGTCAAAAGATTTTCCTGTTTGGTTCCGGCTATGCAGGCTTAGGAGGAACAGTGGATAAGCATATGGTTTGGTCCGGCATTGATCCGGTGGCGCTGCAAATCGGGCCGCTGGCCATCCACTGGTACGGGCTGATGTATATCGCCGGATTTTTTGGCACCTGGTATCTGGTTCGCCGACAATTGCAGCAGGATGGTATGTGGGAAACGGTCATTTCCCGTGATGCCTACGAAGGCCTGTTTACCACGCTGATTCTCGGTGTCGTGCTTGGTGGCCGGATTGGCTATGTGCTGTTTTATAATTTTTCCTACTATCTGGGTCACCCGATTGAAATTCTGTATATATGGCAGGGCGGCATGTCGTTCCACGGCGGTTTAGTGGGGCCGATTATCGCTGGCTGGTTCTATTGCCGGAAACATAAACTGCCGTTCCTGGGGCTTGCGGATCGTTTTTTTACCGTCGCCCCGCTCGGGTTGATGTTTGGCCGCATCGGTAATTTTATCAACGGGGAGCTGTGGGGGCGCGTGTCCGAGGTGCCCTGGGCCATCATTTTTCCGCAGGCCGGGCCGGAACCGCGCCATCCCAGCCAGTTATACGAAATGACACTGGAAGGGATCGTATTATTCGCAGTGATGTGGTCATTGCGTAACAAAGACTGGCCGGGCGGTGCCCGCGTGGCCGTATTTCTGATTGGCTATGCAATTGCACGCATTATTTGCGAAAATTTCAGGCAGCCCGATGTACAACTCGGATTCCTGTTCGGGCCGGTGACGATGGGTATGCTGCTCTCATCTGCCATGGTCGCTGTGGGCGTGATTTGGCTGTTTCTGCTATTCCGCCGTAACACACACCAAACCTGATATATGGCAAGTCAAAGGAATAAGTATGTGCGTTAGCGTTATCGGTTGCGTTTGCATGCGCCCGACGCCAAACTTGGGGAATAGTCACAGACAGATTTCTACCCCGAGGTGATATGACAACCAGCGAATGTATACAGGATGTTTCTTTTACCGACTGCGAAAGCAGCCATGTCGGCAAGTTATGCCTGCAACTGAACTGCAATAGCGATTGCATTCATGTGCTGCGTTCCATGGTGGCTGTGATGAGCGCTCGAGCGGGCATGGATGAATTGCAAAGCAATCGCGTTGCCATTGCGGTGGATGAACTGTTCGCCAATATTGCCGCCCATGCCTATCACGGCAAAGCCGGTCGGGTGGAGTTTGTCACCAGCATTGAAACCCTTGAACACGGCGTTCGGGAACTCGTATTCGATTTCAGGGATTACGCTTCCGTCGGCTGGAACGGCAACATCACTGAGATTGTCAGCCATACACTGGATACGGAGCACTTGTGTCCCGGAGGCTTGGGTCTGCGGCTCATCTGTTCGGTGGCAGATCGCTGCGAACATGAAATTCTCGAAGATGGCAACCACTGGCGTCTGATATTCAATATCCATAAAAAAGAACGGCCAACAGTCGAAAAACAGTTAAAAGGCGGAAAAACAAATGCATGCACAGCTTAAATTCGAACGGGAAAATACGGATAAAAGCCATGCCCTGCTACGGGTGCATGGCGATGTCACCATTCAGACATCGCCTCGCCTGCGTGAACAGTTAAAACCCATGCTTAATGCAAATACCGAGGAAATTCGCGTCGATCTGGAGCACGTCGATTTTATGGACTCATCCGGCATCGCCACGCTGGTTGAAGGCTTGCAGTGGGCGCGCCTCACCGGGGGGCATTTTATACTCTCGGGCCTGAGTGAAAATGTGCGCGATGTGTTTGAACTGGCCAAACTGGATACCGTCTTCGAGATTGAAGAAGCCTCTGCATGAGTTATATTGATCTGCGCGCCTTTGTCGCTGATCTGGAACACAGGGGATTATTAAAACGCATCACCACTGAAATAAGCAGCAAGCTGGAAATCACCGAAATTTCCGATCGTGTGCTGCGCGTCGGCGGCCCTGCCCTGCTGTTTGAGCATGTGAAAGATTCCGACATGCCGGTTCTGACCAATCTGTTTGGCACAGCCGAACGTATTGCGCTGGGCATGGGCCGGGAATCTGCCGATGAACTACGCAGCATTGGTGAATTGCTGGCCTATCTGAAAGAACCCGAACCGCCCAAAGGCATTAAAGATGCCTGGAATAAATTTCCTATCCTGAAAAAAGTCATGCACATGCAACCCAGACAGGTTAAAAAAGCGGCCTGGCAACAGCTTGTGTTCAAAGGTGATGACGTTGATCTGGATCGCCTGCCCATTCAAACCTGCTGGCCGGACGATGCCGCACCGCTACTCACATGGGGGCTCGTCGTCACGCGCGGCCCCAACAAGGATCGCCAGAATATCGGCATCTACCGGCAGCAAAAAATCGCCAAAAATAAATTAATCATGCGCTGGCTCAAACATCGCGGCGGTGCGCAGGATCATCGTGAGGCAAAAAAGGCCGGGGCCGAATCATTCCCGTGTGCAGTCGTGATCGGAGCCGACCCGGCCACGATTCTCGCCGCCGTCACGCCGATTCCCGATACGCTGTCCGAATACCAGTTTGCCGGATTATTACGCGGCAAGAAAACCGTCTTGTGCGATTGTTTAACGGTGCCGTTGCAGGTGCCTGCATCGGCTGAAATCGTGCTTGAAGGCCATGTGTCGCTGAATGAATATGCCGAGGAAGGCCCGTTCGGCGACCACACCGGCTATTACAACGAAACAGAAATGTTTCCAGTATTCACGGTTGAAACCATGAGCATGCGTCGTGATGCGATCTATCACTCCACCCATACCGGCAAGCCGCCGGATGAGCCGGCTGTGCTGGGACTGGCATTTAATGAAGTATTCGTGCCGATTCTGCAAAAACAATTCCCCGAGATAGTCGATTTCTATCTGCCCATGGAAGGCTGTTCCTACCGGGTTGCCGTGGTGTCGATCCGCAAGGGTTATGCAGGCCATGCCAAGCGGGTGATGTTCGGCATCTGGTCGTATTTGCGCCAGTTTATGTATACCAAATATATTATTGTGGTCGATGAGGATATCGATTGCCGCGACTGGAAAGAAATCATCTGGGCCATTTCCACGCGTTGCGATCCGGCCCGTGATTTCACCATGGCGGAAAGCACACCGATTGATTATCTGGATTTTGCCTCGCCGGTGGCAGGCTTGGGCTCCAAGGTCGGCATTGACGCGACCAATAAATGGGAGGGTGAAACCAGCCGCGAATGGGGTCGCCCGATCAGCATGGATGTGGCCGTGAAAGCGCGCATTGATGCAATCTGGCAGGAACTCGATTTATGAGTCTGTCAATCGTGACCCGAACAGGTCATGTCTAAGCAATTTAGAATTGCTCTACTGCTGATTCTGCTGGCTGTCGTCGGCGCATTGTATATATTGATGTCCACGCCGGATTACGGCGATATCAATGCTGACGGACTGAAACTCGGCCAAACCGCATCGCAGCAGGGTGACTTTGAAGCAGCCGCCAGGTGGTTCCGGCTGGCCGCCAAAAAAGGCGACAAGCAGGCGCAATATCTGTTTGCCATGCTCTATCGCGACGGCAAGGGGGTGGATCGCGATGATATACAGGCCGTGCGCTGGCTAAAGCTGGCCGCAGCCCAGCATCATCGCGAAGCGCAATATCAACTGGGTAGTATGCTGGAGCATGGTCGTGGCGTGGATGCGGTGGATATCGCTGCCGCCCTGTCGTGGTATCAACAGGCAGCCCTGGCCGGTCATGCCGGAGCACAATTGCACATGGCAGTCATGTACGCTCAGGGTATCGGGGTGAAAAAGAGTGATGCGCATGCGCTGGACTGGGCTCTCAAGGCAGATGCATCCGGCAACAGCGAAGCCAAATCGTATATTCAGCAGTTGCTGAATCGAATCAACGCAAAGGCTTCCGCTGGCGACCCTGCCGCCCAGTTCGTGCTGGCTCGCCTGTATGAGCAGGGTCAGGGTTTACATGCCGATATCAGCAAAGCCGAACAATGGTTACGGCAAAGCGCGGCCAGCGGTAATGCGGCTGCGCAATTTCATCTGGCCGAACTGTTATTGCACAGAAATAAACCGAAGATTTCACAACAAGCCGCAGGTTTATATTTGCAAGCAGCCCAACAGGGACAAATGCAGGCTGCGGCGAGAATCGGTGCCATGTATGCAATCGGGCAAGGGGTGATGCGCAACCGCACCAAGGCCGTTCAATGGCTGGAAAAGGCGGCCCAAAGCGGGCAAGGCCCGGCGCAAAGCAATCTGGGTATCTTGTTGGTGGCCGGGCAGCAGGATAAACAAGCGATTGAGTGGCTGCGCAAAGCAGGCCAGAGCGGCGAAAGCGATGCGCAGAATAATCTGGCGGTCATGCTGGCGCTGGGCCGGGGTGTAAAACAGAATATGCAGGCCGCGTTAAAATGGTTCAAGCAGGCCACCCAAGAAGATGCGCTGGCCCAATACAATCTGGGCCTGTTGTATATGCGCGGCATTGGCATACTGCAACAGAAAGAAAGTGCAATCAGCTGGCTGGAAAAAGCGCAAGCCGGCGGTGATGTTCAGGCCCGGCTATTGCTGGGGCTGGTGTACGATTTAGGCCGAGGCGTTATCGCCAATGCCGATACGGCAAAGCACTGGTACGGACTGGCTGCCGATGCGGGCAGTTCCGATGCGACATTTAATCTTGCCGTCCTGTATTATCGAAAATCCGATTTCAACAAGTCCTTTGCGTTGTTCAATCGCGCCGCCGATGCAGGCGATATGGAGGCACAAAATATTGTTGCCTCGATGTATCATCAAGGCCAGGGCATCGATTTTGATATGCAAAAATCTGTGCAATGGTACAGGCAGGCAGCCGAGCACGGTTATGCCCCGGCCCAGTTCAATCTGGCCAATCTGTATCGCAAAGGTGAAGGCATGGATCAACAGGACAAAACGGCTGTTCACTGGTATCGCAAAGCCGCCTCTCAGGGTTTTGCTCCGGCGCAAAATGCGTTGGGCTATATGTACGCCCAAGGGCGCGGTGTAGCAAAAGACCGGGATCAGGCTTTTTCCTGGCTGCAAAAGGCAATCAATCAGGGACTCGGCATTGCCGCGAATAATCTGTCGCTGCTCAAACAAAAGCAGGGCGGCTTTACACTGACCAGCCTGATGGTGGAAATGAAGACGCGAGCGGATATTTTAACAGAGAAACCGCTGGATATGGCTCGCAGGCTACAGATGTATCACACGCCCCATCTGCATTAGTCTCTTACCCGTGCAATCTCACGCGGTATGGACGCAAGCACGCCACGCCACTATGGTTCGCTACGTTTTGGGTGCCCACGGTCTTTCGACGTTTGATCGACCACGGGTGAAACGGGAAGTCCGGTGCGGTGTTGTTGCATACCATGCAATCCACCAATTCCGGCGCAGCCCCCGCTACTGTAGGCCTGACAACGCTGTTTGAATCCACTGGGAGTTTCACGTGCCCGGGAAGGAAAACAGCCGCGAATGAAGGCAAGCCAGGAGACCGGCCCGAAGCACGACGCGCCATTCTGAAAAGGAGGCCGTCATCGGTATGAGAAACCTCGGAGGGAGGCTACTGCCGGAGCTGATGGTGCCACTGCTGCCCCTTCTTCATCCCGCATTCCAATCTCTGATTTCCTCAACCGCAATCTAATATATGCGCGGCGGGCGCGGAGGAACTTTGAAACAGCAACATATCTTATGGCTGGCAGCCTTTATGGCGGCCATGCCAGCAACAGCACTGGCCCAGACTCAGGATTTGGGTGAAATGAATGTCACATCGAGCCGGGTAGAAACACCTTCGGCGACATCGTCTAAACCGGTGACAGTCATCGGCCGACAGACCATTGAAGAATCGCATGCCAGCAGTATTGTCGACTTGCTCAGGGGGCAGGCCAATATTGTGGTGCGCGATACCACCGGTATCGGTGCAAAATCACAGGTTGATCTGGGTGGTTTTGGCGAATCGGCAGCAGCCAATAATGTGGTGCTGATTGATGGCCGAAGGGTCAATAACCCGGATTTATCCGGCACTGACTGGGCTCAGATCCCACTCGATCAGATTGAACGTATTGAAATTGTACATGGCGACAGCTCTGTTTTATACGGTAGCGGCGCTGTTGGTGGCGTGATCAATATTATCACCAAAATCCCTGCTTCCGGCGGCAGCATCAACATGGCTGGCGGCAGCTTTGGCGAATTCACCGGGGCCGGGCGCATTGGCGCTGATGCTGGAAAAACACGACTGGAAGCCAATTTTTCCGGTCTGAGCACCAATGGTTACCGCGACAATAATTTCTTTGACCGTTTTGATGGCGGCGCGCGCGCTGAAGCTGATCTAAGCAACAGCCTGAGCGTTCACGTTTCCGGCAACCATCATCGGGATCGGGCCGGTTTGCCCGGCGCTTTGAGTCGGGCGCAAGTCAGAGTCAACCGCAAACAGGCAAAAAACCCGCAAGATTTTAGCCGTACCAATGACAGCTTTGTCGATGGCGGCTTCAACTGGCTGTCTGACTTCGGCCTTGAAGCTGATCTGGATGGCGGATTTCGCCGCCGCGATGTACATTCCGAGTTTGTCAGTTTTGCATCGGTCAGTGATTTTGTGCAGCGCAATCTTTCGCTTCGACCCAAACTGTCGTTCACCACAGGTGACAAGATTATTACTCGCATAATTACCGGTGCCGATATCGATCAGGGCAATGGCTCGTTTGATTTTGGCGGCTTTACGGGCAATACCGATTTCGATCATAAACGCGATGGCTATTACGGCAAGGTAACCATCGAAGCCGCCGACCAGAGTTGGAGCATCAATGGCGGTGCCAGAAACGAACGTATTCGGGATCAGTTTATCAAGAAGGGTGCGCTCAGTTCCATTACCAACCGGTCGACTGCCTGGGATGCAGGTGCATCGGTTGCCCTGTTTGATGGCCTGCGTTTGCGAATAAACACCTCCCGATCCATACGCTTTCCATTGCTGGATGAACGATTCAGCTTCTTTTCCGGCACAGTCGACACCAAGCTACATACGCAAACCGGACGCCATTATAGCGTCAGCTTGCGTTATGACCGAAAATCCGCCTGGCTCGAACTCAGCGCCAGTCGCGCCAATTTGGGGCAGGAAATTTATTATAACCCGATTGGTGGCGCAGGCGGTTTTGGCGCCAATGAAAATTATACAGATAAGACGCGCCACGATGTGATCATCCTCAGCGCACACTGGAAGGCGCACGATCTATTGCAACTCTCCGGCAATTACACCTATAGCAAGGCGACATTCCGAGGCGGATTGTCAAACGGAAAATCAATCCCGGCAGTGGCGCGCAATCGTGCCGGAGCCGATTGGAAAGCTGACTGGATGAAGAGCCTATCCTCAAATGTTCACCTGACTTATGTCGGTTCTTCGTTCCTGATCAGCGACCAAGCCAATGTTCGCACGCCGCTACCATCGTATTTGACCGCAGATGCAGTGATCAATTATCACTGGCAGGATATCGAAATGTTCGCTCGCGTAGATAACCTGACCAATAAGAAATACAGCAACTATGGCGTGTTTTCATCTTTTAGCGGCGATGCCTTCTACCCTGCGCCTTCGACCACCTTCCGGGCCGGTGCGAGTTATAAATTCTAGCATAAAAGCATTCTGGCCGTGGCTGGTGGCAAGCGCCGCCATCCACGGCCTGCTTGTGCTTGGCTGGCTGAATCTGAAATTGCCGGATGCCGTTTCTGGTGATGTGGTGATTGAGCTGGCGATGATCGACGTATCACCGGAGAAACCGGCAGCGCGGCCAGTTCCCGCTGCATTATCAGCCCAGAAAAAGGCGGTTCAGCACCGGGCCATCTCCAAAACGACTGCTATTCGGCAGCCGGCCAAAAAAGCTACGCCTGTGATCACTGCGCTTAAAAAAACAGCCCCGCCGATCACCCGGGCCAAGACCCACACCCAAAGCAGGCATGCTCCGTCAAGCACCAAGCCGATCCAGCTGGCACACAATACACAAGCACCGCCCAAGCCGGTTGCACAGCCTGCCACGCCTCATTACGCCAGCCGTGCAGCTAAACAAGTTGAGCTGGATACATCGCGTCTACTCATACGCAACCACCTGGAGTCTTTCAAATATTATCCGGCCAGTGCGCGGCGGCGTGGTATCGAAGGCCATGTTGAAGTCGCTTTCAGACTGACACGCCACGGCGCTGCCGATGAGGTTGCCGTATTGCATGGCTCCGGTTATGCCGTGCTGGATCACGCCGCACTGGAGACTGTTTATCGGGCCCAACCGTTTCCGGTCGAGAATGGTAAATACCGCTTTAGCCTGAGATTCAAACGGTTATGAAAACACTGTTTCTGCTACTTGCCGTGTTGGCCTGCACCCCAGCCCATGCCGCTGAGCGCATCCTGGCCCTGTCGCCGCATGTTTGCGAAATGCTCTATGCTATTGGCGCTGGCGATGAAATCGTCGGCGGTGTCGATTATTGCAATTATCCCGAGGCCGCCAAACATTTACCGCGTGTGGGCAGCTATACCGGCATCAATCTGGAAGCAGCGCTGAGACTGAAACCGACCATGGCGGTCATTTCCGCCACCAACGCACAAAAAACGCAACTGGAGGCACTGGGCATACGTGTCATCAGAAGTGCGCCGCAAAGCGTCGATGAGGTGCTGGCGGATATCCGCCGCCTCGGTCGTCTGACTGGGCATGCAAAACGGGCGCAGGCATTGGCCTCAAGCATGCAGAAGCGACTGAATCACTTGTCCAACAGGCACGGAAAGCAACCGATAAAGGTGTTCTATGAAGTCTGGAATGACCCGCTGCAAACCGTCGGCGGTAAGGGTTTTATCAATGATCTGCTGCAACGGGCAGGTCTTAAAAATGTATTTGCATCCATCCCGTTGGAAACACCGCGCATCAATATCGAAGCGGTGCTGCACGCTGCCCCTGATGTGATTATCATCCCGTCGGAACATCGTGATATTGCAGCGCGCAAGCGATTCTGGAAGCAGTGGTTGGGTGATGATATTCGCATTATCGTGGTCAATCCCGACCTGATGCACCGCCCCGGCCCACGCATCATCGACGGCATCGAAGCATTGGAGCAGGCGCTGGAGGCAGATCCATAGGCAAGCATGATGCAAATCGTTGTGTAGCGAGAGATCACTGTGTCTTGAAAACGGAAATTACACTGAATTACCTAATGTTTACGGTGACGGTTTACTAAATGCGCTATTTACACCCAATTCTCAAGCCGCAGTCCCGGAACACATTCAAACTCTTTCGTGTTATTGGTTACGAGAATCAACCCATCGACCATGCATGGCCTGCGATCATCATATCGTAAGGGCCAATAGGCTGCCCGGTCTTGTATAGTTCCGCCCTTAGTTGTCCGAAATGCTCGGAAGCGTGTTCTTCAAATGCAGCCACCTCCATGCGTGCAATCAGGCTATTGATACCGGCCAGATTACGCTCTGTTTGGGTGGAATGTTCAGCGCTGTCGTGTTCGCTGATTTCATCGTAACCTCCATCAATCTTGGCAAAATGATAATGGATGATATGGATATATAGATACCTAGATCCAAACCGTCGAGAGCCGCATGCAATATTGGACTTTTTTCATGGGCTGCCTAGAGTGCGCGCCCGCGTCAAAATCACAGTTGAACATGACGCACGCCGTGACGGGATAACCCGACGGTGCATTTTACTGGAGGATACACCATGACTGATTATGTAATTGAAGCCGCACTTCGTGAAGAAACAGGCCGCAGCGCAACGCGCAGGCTACGCCGCGCCGGTAAATTGCCGGGCATTATTTATGGTGGCGGCAAGCCGGATCTGGCTATCACCATGGATTATAATACCGTTTCACACCTGCTCAATGAAGAACAATTTCACACCTCCATGCTGGTCGTGAAAGTCAAAGGTGCAAAGGGAAAAAACAGTGTATTGCTCAAAGACAGCCAGTGGGATCCGGTCATGGATACCGCAACGCATCTCGATTTTTTCCGCGTATCCGCCAGTGACGCCATTACCATGGATGTGCCTGTCGTGACGATCAATGTGGACAAGGCACCGGGCATCGTGAAGGGCGGCTTGCTCGATATCATTCGTCACTCGCTGGACATCACCTGCCGCGCTGACTCGATCCCTGATCAAATCGAAGTGGATTGCGCCAATATGGAAATCGGCGATACGATTCATATCGATGATATTATATTGCCGGAAGGCGCTGAAGTATTGCATGATATCAACTTCACCGTGCTGAATCTGTCGGCCACGAAGGCCGGTACCGATGCCGATGATGAGGTGGCAGTGGCAGCAACAGAAGAAGATGCTGCTACAGGTGAAGAAGGCGAAACCGCCGAGTAACTGACTGAGGCGTATTAACGATGAAACTGCTTGTAGGGCTGGGTAATCCGGGCAACAAGTATTCGGAAACACGCCATAATATCGGCTTCAGGTTTGTTGATTTATTGGCTAAATCCGAGGGGCTGCGCTTTGCCGCAGCCCCTCGCTTTCGTGCTGAAACAGTCAGTTGGGAATCATCTGCCGGTCGTATTCTGCTGGTCAAACCGCATACCTTTATGAACAACAGCGGTGAAACGGTTGGGGCGCTGGCCCGTTTTTATCAGGTGGAAGAGCAGGATATTACCGTCATCTACGATGATCTTGATCTGCCCGTTGGTAAATTACGCATCAAAAAAGGCGGCGGTCATGGTGGACATAACGGCCTGCGTTCGATTCATGCACACCTGCCCAGCGCCGATTATGTGCGTGTAAAAATCGGCATTGGCCGACCCCCGCATGGCGATATCACCCCGTGGGTGCTCGGTCGCGCCGATGAAGGTGATCGGGCCGATGAAGCACGTATTTTTGCGGCGCTGCTGAGTGAGATGGAACCATTGCTGGCTGGACAAACCGATACCGCAGCCAACCGCATTCATTTGGCGTTAAATTCCGGGAAGGCGTGAGGTGGAAGGCGTGAGGCGAAGTATCGCCTTTAACGCCTGACGCTTTACCCCTCACCCCTCACGAGGTTCAAATCATGGCTTTAAGTATTGGAATTGTAGGGTTGCCCAATGTGGGCAAATCGACGTTGTTTAACGCCCTTAACGGTGGCGGGGCGGAAGCGGCCAATTATCCGTTTTGCACCATTGATCCCAATGTCGGCATTGTGCAGGTGCCGGATGCACGCATGGATGCACTGGCTGATATTGTGCAGCCGCAAGCCATGCAGCATGCCATCGTTGAATTTGTCGATATTGCCGGTTTGGTGGCGGGCGCGGCCAGCGGCGAAGGGCTCGGCAACAAGTTTCTGGCCAATATCCGCGAATGCTCGGCCATTGCGCACGTGGTGCGCTGTTTCGATGATGAGAATGTCACCCATGTCTCCGGCCAGGTCGATCCGTTATCCGATATTGAAATCATTGATACCGAATTGATGCTTAAGGATATGGAAACCATGCAGAAGGCCGTCCAGCGTACTGAAAAACAGTGCAAGAGCGGCAACAAGGAAGCCATAATCCTGCTGGGACTTCAGCAGAAAGTGCTGGCAGGCCTGGAGGATGGCATCACCGTACGCCGCCAGCAGTTTTCTACCGATGAACTCGAAGCAATCAAAGAGCTGTGTTTGCTGACGATTAAACCGGTGTTGTATGTGACCAATGTTGATGATGGATCGTTGCCTGATGGCAATGCGTACGTGGAACAGGTGCGTGGATTTGCCGGTCAGGAAGGTGCGGGCGTGGTGGTCATATCTGCCCAGATCGAATCGGAACTGGCTGAAATGGACAAGGAATCACAGACGGAATTTTTATCTGATCTGGGCCTTTCCGAACCGGGTCTGAACACTGTGATTCGCGAGGCTTATACGTTGCTCGATCTGATTTCCTATTTTACAGCAGGCGTCAAAGAAGTGCGCGCCTGGACGATTCACAGGGGAGACACTGCTCCGAAAGCCGCAGCGGTGATTCACAATGATTTTGAGAAAGGATTTATCCGCGCCGAAACCATCGCCTATGACGATTTTGTAACCCTCGGCGGCGAAGCCAAATGTAAGGAAGCAGGCAAAATGCGCCTCGAAGGCAAGGAATATATCGTTCAGGATGGTGATGTGCTGCATTTCCGTTTTAATGTATAGTTTGTTCGTGTGCTTCGCGACACTGGTTCAGTTTACCCCGTGAAAGATTGCTGCAAGGCAGTTACCATGCGTCAAATTTGATTGTGCGGAGTGAGAAGTGAAACAGGTATTGGAACAGGCATTACAGCAGGCGCTGGAAACATTATTAGCAAATCACCCCGATGCCGCTATGCCGCCGGTGGCGCTGAACCGCCCCAGACAGAAAGAGCATGGCGATTATGCCGCCAATGTGGCTATGCCGCTGGCGCGCATACTCAAGCAGAGTCCACAACAGATTGCCGCCGCAATTCTGGATGTGGTGCAGTGGCCGGATGCGGTGGAGGGTGCCGATATTGCCGGCCCCGGTTTTATCAATATTCGCCTGAAACAGGCCAGTGAAGCAGTGGCGCTGAAAACCATTATCAAGGCTGGTGAACAATATGGCCGTGCTGATGTGGCAGATGCGCAAAAGGTGAATCTTGAATTCGTATCGGCCAACCCGACCGGGCCGATGCATGTCGGTCACGGGCGTGGTGCGGTGGTCGGCGATGCGCTGGCCAATGTGTTGGCGGCGGTTGGCCACGATGTGCAGCGTGAATATTATATCAACGATGCCGGCGCGCAGATTGGCGTGCTGGCCAACAGCGTATGGTTACGCATGCAGGAGTTGCAGGGCGAGAGTGTTAAATTCCCCGCAGGTGCTTATCCTGGCGACTATATTATCCAGATTGCCCGCGAAGTGCTGGATGCGCAGGACTATCAGGCTTTGCAGGCGATGGATGAATCCGAACGGTTGTCACTGATAGGGCAGCAGGCCATTGAGGCCAATATGGCCATGATCCGTGATGATCTGGATGCCATAGGCATCCGTTTCGATCACTACTTCTCTGAACAGGGATTGCACAACAGTGGCAGCGTGAACGAACTGATTGACCGGCTCAGGAACGAGGGCGTGGTATATACCGGAACATTGCCCCCGCCCAAGGGCAAGGAAATATCCGATTACAAACCGATCGAACAATTATTATTCCGCACCACCGATTTCGGCGATGATGTGGATCGCCCGCTGGCCAAACAGGATGGCTCAGCCACCTATTTTGCCGCCGATATCGCCTATCATTTTGATAAACATCAGCGCGGTTTTGATCGCATGATTGATATCTGGGGCGCGGATCACGGCGGTTATGTCAAGCGCGTGCAGGCGGCCATGAAAGCGCTGATTAAGGTGGATGCACAACCCGATGTTATCCTCGTTCAAATGGTCAATCTGACCCGTGACGGCAAGCCGGTGAAGATGTCCAAACGGGCCGGTACCTTTGTCACTCTGCGCGAAGTGGTCGATGAGGTCGGCTCTGATGCGGTGCGCTTTAATTTTATGACGCGCCGGGTGGAAAGCCAACTCGATTTCGATCTGGAAGCGGCCAAGCAACAGAATGACGAAAATCCGGTGTATTATGTGCAATATGCTCATGCGCGCATTGCCGCGATTCTGCGCAAGGCGGCGGATGAGAGCATTGTGATTCCCGATGCTGACGATGTGGATGTGTCCGTGCTGATCTCGCATGAGGAACAGCGTTTAATCGCCCATTTACTGGCTTATCCTGATACGCTTAAAAAAGCGGCGTCGCAGCTGGAAGCCTACCGGGTCGCCACCTATGTGATGCGACTGGCGGCTGATTTCCACAGCTTTTATCACAAGCACAAAGTGGTGACGGACGATGCGGGCCTCACTGCGGCGCGAATTGTGCTGATTCGGGCGGTGGCGCAGGTGATTCGCAATGCCTTGTCCATTCTGGGCGTGTCCGCCCCGGAGCGCATGTGATGGCCAGTTTTTCTGCTATAATCTGGCGCAGGCAGGAGATGTGAATGAGCAAGCAGGATTTTGCACAGGTTAAGGCGAACACGCAGGCTGAATCCGCTTCAGCTTCAGGATCGTTATTGAGCGCGACAGGTATTCTGGTCATTGCCGGCCTGTGTTTTAGCGCCGGTTACTGGCTGGGTTCGGGTGATGTGCAACAGGCAGGTAACAAAACGGATACGGATGCTGCTGAAGCGAAACTGGCAGCACAGGTGGCTGAGAACCGGATACTACAGGCGAAAAACGAGAGCTTGCAGGATTTAGCCATACAGTGGAAAAAGAAAGCTGAACAGGGCGCGCATACCAAAGTGGGTGAACTGACATTCTACAAGGATTTACCGAAACAGTCGGTGACGCCTGCGCCGGTGCCCGATTCACCCAAAGCCCCGCCAAAAACCATAGCCAAAGTGAAACCGCAGCGCGCCATCAAGCCGGTGAAAGCGCAGCATGTAGCGACCATTGGCAAGGCGATTGATCCGACCGGCGCCAGCATCGCTAATGCCTCCCCGCCAACACCGGGTTTGGCTTCGAGTACAGCTTATCGCATTCAACTGGCCTCATTTCGCACCGAGGCGGGGGCCATGCAGATGCAAGGTAAACTGGCGCAGGCCGGTTTTATTGCACAGGTAAAGATGGCGGATCTGGGTGATAAAGGTCAGTGGTTCAGGCTCTATGCCGGACCTTATTATTCCCGCAGCAGCGCTGAAGCTGCGCAGCAGAAAATCGAGATACAGATGAAATTGAAGGGCTTTATCATACATGGCAAATGAATCCAGGGCGCGCATTCGTCAGCGCTGGTTACAAGCGCAACTCGCTGATGAATTTGTAATCAAACCGTTGGCAGGCGATGCCTCTTTTCGCTGTTATTTCAGAGTCACGGTACAAGGCAACCGTTATGTGCTGATGGATGCGCCGCCAGAGCATGAGGATGTGCGACCGTTTCTGGCCGTGCGCAACTGGTTTGAGCAGTCCAATCTGAGAGTTTCCCGGCTTGAGGCGGCAGATCAGCAACTGGGTTTTTTGCTGCTGGAAGATTTCGGCGATACAACATGGGCGACGTATCGCGCTGCCGGTGGCGACATAAAACCTCTGTTTAACGATGCCCTGCGCCAGTTGCACCTGTTACAGGCATCCTGCCCCGGCATGGATTTGCCCTTGTTCGATGTGGCGCGCATGCAACGCGAATGCGATTTGTATCTGGACTGGTATTTGCCTCGCGTGGCCGGGAAAACGCCATCGCAAGCTGAGCGGGATGCATTTCATGCTGCACTGGTGCCTGCGCTGGGCCAGTTGGCCGCACTGCCGCGCGTGCCTGTTCATCTGGATTATCACAGCCGCAATCTGATGTTGCCTGACGGCACATGTCCGCTGGGTCTAATCGATTATCAGGACGCCGTGACGGGGCCGCTAACGTATGATCTGGCTTCGCTACTGTATGATTGTTATCAGGATTATTCTGAAGAAGAACGCCAGGGTTGGAGCCGGATATTTTTTGAAACGCTACCCGATCAACTGGCCGGTTCGTTCACTTCTTTTGAGGCTTGGCACAGAGATTTACGACTGACTGCCCTGCAACGCCATATCAAGGCCATTGGTATTTTCGCCCGGCTGGCTTATCGCGATGGAAAAATGCAGTTTCTTGATGAAATTCCGCTGACCCGCAACCATTTGAGAGATGAGTTGGCATCGCTCAAAATGTCCGAGTCTGATGTTCCCCTGCTATATACGCCGCCCTTGTAGGTGCATATTGATTGCGTAGTGTGCCGCCGCTGAAACAGGAGATAAATATATGCAAATCGTCAAAGATAAAGTTGTATCCATTCATTATACGCTGAAGAACGATGCCGGTTCGGTGATTGATTCATCCGAAGGTGCGGAGCCATTGGTTTATCTGCACGGGGCGCAAAATATTATTCCGGGCCTGGAGCGGGCGCTGGAAGGCAAGGTAGCTGACGATGCGCTGGAAGTCAGCATCGAGGCCGCAGAGGCTTATGGTGAATACAACAAGGAACTGACTCAGGTGGTGCCGAGTGATATGTTTGAAGGCGTTGATCAACTTGAGCCAGGCATGGAATTTCAGACCGAGACCGAACAGGGCGTACAGGTGATTCGTGTGGTCAGTGTGGATGGCGACGATATCACCATTGACGCCAATCACCCGCTGGCTGGCGAGAGGCTGCATTTTGATGTCACGGTGGACTCGATTCGCGATGCTTCAGCCGAAGAGCTGGAACACGGCCATATTCACACAGAAGGCTGTTGCCACTGATTGAACTGAATGATTGATAAAAAACCGTCGCTTGCGGCGGTTGTTTTATGCTCGTTTTTTGGCTCCTCCCGGCATAGTTATCCGGGTTTGGCGAATATAAGCAATAGATTTTTTTGATCAGGTCATGCGATAAATGCCACCGCGCAAATGACCGGCCAAATCATGGATGGGTTGTTCGAGTGTTAAATTGTCCGGCGTGGCAGGCAATCCGCACAGGCCGGTTTCCAGCATGATAAAACCGCCAGATTGTAAACATGCGGGGCCATCGTGCAGAATGATTGACAAATAGTGCAGCCCGTCCTGTTCATCGGTGAGGGCGTGGCGTGGCTCCTGCGCCAGTTCTTTTTCCAGTCCCCCCATTTCCGATTCAGCCACATAGGGCGGGTTGGAGATGATGGCATCAAACGGATCATCCTGCGGTCGAATCGCGGCCAGCATGTCGCCTTGTCTGAAACTGATACGATGGGAAACGTTATGCGTTTCTGCATTGCTTTGGGCGATAACCAGAGCCGCTTCAGAAATATCCGTGGCGACGATTTGCACATCGGGGAACTCACACGCCAACGTCACTGCAATGCAGCCGGAACCTGTACCGATATCACAAAAACGATAGGCTCCATTGCGATTTGGAAAATATGCCAGCACAGCTTCAATCAGATGCTCGGTTTCCGGTCTGGGGATCAGCACATCGGGCGTGACCGCAAAATCACGCGACCAGAATTCTTTTTTACCGATCATATAGGCCAGCGGTTCACGATGGATACGGCGTTGCAACAGGGATGTGAAATCGCTGATGGCAGGTTCCGGTACCGCGTCATTCGCACGGACAATTAAATCGGTGCGGCTCATGCGCCATACATGCATGAGTAACAATTCGGCATCCAGTCGCGGCGCATCACAGCCCGCATGTTCGAGTTTTCCAGCGGCTTGCTGTAGTAGCTCCCTTGTTTTCATCACTGTTGTTTTCCGCTCCTTTGATCAGCGCTTCCCCAGCGTAACCAACGGGCAATCACTATGCTGCTTCTTGTCTAGTCCGGGCTATATCAGGCCGGGGCGAGATTTTTTGATTTGGTCATAGGCGCAGGTGATCATTTTCATTTGTTCGTCGGCAAACGTCACAAAGGATTCAGGCAGCCCTTTGGAAACGATTTTATCCGGATGATATTCGATGCATTTCTTTCGATAGGCGCGTTTAATCTCGGCATCCGATGATTCCGGGCTACAGTCCAGCAGCGCATAATGATCATTCAACACCTGCACCTTGCCAAAGAATTCTTCGGCAAAGAGATTATACATGGATGCATCCAGCCCAAGCGGTTCGATGATATCATGCAGGATTTTATCTTCTTCCGGGTGCAACTCCCCGTCACTTGCGGCGACCTCAAACAGAATCCGGTATGCGATCACCCGCATATCTTTATTGCCTGCATATACCTCGCCAAACTGGGCGGCATAATCATATACTGAGTTGTCATCGTCTTTGGCTCTGGAGAATATTTCACCCGCTACCTGTTTGCTGCGCTCGTCCAGCCTGAGCTGATTCATAAACGATTTGATAACTTGCGCTTCTTCATCGGAGACCACGCCGTCGGCCTTGGCGATTTTGGCCAGCATGCCGAACAGGGCGGTGAATACAAACAACTGCTGCGCTTCAGCACGCTGAACGAATTTATCCTTACTGGATGAAAACCACGAACCCAGTCCGGCACCGATAAGCGCCCCTATCGGGCCTCCGAACAAAGCGCCTACGCCAGCGCCAACTCCTACACTTTTCCAGGACATATTTTTCTCCTTTTATTGTTTATCACTTCATATTGAATGGCTGCATCAGCAAGCCTGCTGCAACCACCGTTTACAGGCCGAGTTTGTCAGCGACAAAATCGGCATCCTTATCGCCCCTGCCAGACAGATTAACCAGAATCGTCTGCTCCGGCGACATGCGGGATGCCTGCCCCATGGCATAGGCCACCGCATGGGCGCTTTCCAGGGCCGGAATAATACCCTCCAGCCGCGACAAGGTCATAAATGCATCCAGGCAACCTGCATCGTCCATGGTTTCATAACGCACCCGGCCAATATCTTTCAGGTAACAGTGTTGCGGCCCGACGCCCGGATAATCCAGCCCTGAAGCTATCGAATAAACCGGCAGGGGCTGGCCCGCATCATCTTGCAGATTGTAGCAGGTAAAGCCGTGAATCGCGCCTTTTGTGCCCAGCGTCAGGGTAGCGGCATGATCGGGCGTATCCAGCCCCCGGCCTGCCGGCTCCACGCCAACCAGGTCAACCGACGCATCCGGCAGAAAGGCTGTGAATATGCCAATGGCGTTGGAGCCGCCGCCGATACAGGCGGTAACCATATCCGGCAGTTTCCCCTCTCTGTCCAAAAACTGCTGGCGCGCTTCGCGCCCGACAACGCTCTGGAAATCACGCACCATTTTGGGGAACGGGTGCGGGCCGACCACGGAGCCGATGGCATAAAAATAGTTCGCCGGGTCTTCCAAATACGATTCAAAGGCGCTGTCCACCGCATCTTTCAGCGTTTGCGTGCCGCGTGTGACTTCAACCAGCTTGCAACCCAGAATCTTCATTTTGGTGACATTGGGATGCTCTTTGGCGATATCAATCACGCCCATATGAATTTCACATTCAATGCCAACCAGTGCGCATGCCGACGCCAGCGCCACCCCGTGTTGCCCCGCTCCGGTTTCCGCCAGCACTTTGGTTTTGCCCATATGTCTGGCCAGCAGCGCCTCGCCCAGACAATGGTTGATTTTATGCGCGCCGGTATGATTCAAATCCTCGCGCTTGAGGAATATCCGCGCGCCGCCTGATTGTTCACTTAACCGGCGGGCATGAAATATAGGACTCGGACGCCCGACATAATACGCATATAAATCCTGCAACTCCTGTTGAAAAGGTTCGCTCGCACTGACGTCATCATAGGCATCATTGATATCATCCATGATAGATTTTAATGCAGGCGGAATCACCTGACCGCCATATTCTCCAAAATAACCGTCACGATCCGGCATCTGTTTCAATTCCATGTCATCTCCCTTTTTATTCCCATCTACTTTCTACGATAAACAAAACTCTACCGAAGCCCATTCGCTCTGGGTATCGCGCCGGACTTCGGTGAGGCCTTCGGCGATATAGGCGGCAGCGACATCATCCACCTGTTCGACCAGCAAGCCGGACAGAATCAGGCGATTAGCCACGCATGCTGCCAGTTCTTTAGCCATCCACACCAGTGGTGCAGCGAGAATATTGGCAACAACCAGATCGAATGTTTGATTTGGCGGGGTATCATTCAGCCGGGCATCCAGCCTGACGCCGTTGATGGCTGCATTGGCTATGCACGCATCTACCGAATCCTGCTCCAGATCAATAGCCAGCGCCGAATCGACCCCCATTTTTAATGCGGCAATGGCCAACAGGCCGGAGCCTGCGCCCATGTCGAGCAGGGTGGATGGCGCTTCAACACACGCGCGTTCGATGGCTTCAAGGCAGAGTTGCGTGGTCGGGTGGGTGCCGGTGCCGAAAGCCATGCCGGGGTCGAGCACGATGTCGATGCGCCCGTCAGTTGGTGCGGCGCAGAAAGAGGGGCGTACCCACAGGTTCTGGCCGACGGGAATCGCCTGCCAGTCTTTTTGCCAGGCTGTTTCCCAATCCTGTTGTTGCAGCGTGTTGAGGGTGATATTTTCTACAGTGACGCCTTGCAGGAGAGCAGCAGCGGCGACCCGGGCGCGCAATGCCTGCTCATTGTTATCAATATTGAACCATGCGATTCGTTCCGCAAAGGCGGCATCGACATCGGTTTCTTCAGCCTGCCCAATGGCTTGCAAAGCGGATGCAATCGTATCAAAAGATGCTTCGCTTACCGTGGTGGCGGGAATTCTCAGTTCCAGACAGATGGATCTATTTTTTGATGCTTGCATCTTCGCGTTCCCTTCTATCCAATACAGCCCCTTTGTTATCATGAAACAAACAACGCGTTTGCAAGGGCTCGGAGGTCGATTTCTGGTGCAGTACTCTTCTACATATCGAATGCGGGTGAAAGAGAATATCCGCATCACTGCGCCTGATTGCCGGGATACGGTGGTCAAGTTGATGCTGGAGCCGGTGAACAGGGCGCTGTCTTCGTTTTTGCCCGGCCAGTTCGTGCTTATCGGTCTGCCCGGTCTGGATGATCCGGCACCCGGTTATTTCGCCATCGCTTCCACGCCGGATGAACCGGAAGTGTTCGAGTTTTTTATCAAAGATGCCGGCCCATTATCGTCCTATCTGTGTAATATTAAAACGGGCACGCAACTGGAAGTGGAAGGGCCGATGGGCAAAGGCTTCGACCTGACGCCGTTCAAGGGTGATGATATCTATCTGGTTGGCGTCGGTACCGGCATCGCCCCGTTGCACAGCGTCTGCCTCAATATCGCCCGCCATCGCAAAGATTATGGCCGGGTGGTGATTTACGCCGGCTTTCTCACTGAAATGCACCAGCTGTTGACCGATGAACTGGACGAACTGGCCCGTCACGATATTGAAGCATCCATTTCGCTGACCATGGGCCATGAAAGCTGGGATGGCCCGATCGGTTATGTGCAACATGCGCTTGAAGCTGACGGACTGGACGGCACGCATGCTGTGGCATGTCTGGCTGGCATGAGCGCCATGGTGGACGCCTGTACGCAAACATTGCAGAATCTCGGATTTGATGACAACCGCATTCTGCTCAACCATTAATTCCGTGGCGCTCGATGCCGGAGCGGCTACGCCCCGTTCTAATCATTCTCATCGTATTGATGATTCCATTCCTGAAAAACTACAACTGCCGTTGATTGCGCTGGATATCGGCATGAAGCGTATCGGCGTGGCGATATGTGATCGTTTAGCATACTCCTGCCGTGGTCTGACCTGTTTACATCGCCGAGATCAGGGTTGGCCGAAGCAATTGCAAAAGCTGATTCACGAATATGGTTCCAGAGGCATCGTGGCCGGATTGCCCAAAAACATGGATGGCAGCGAAGGCGTGCAGGCTGCGGATGCGCGTGCAGCGGTGCGGGAGCTTGCGAAAGTGTGTGCGCTGCCTGTCGTGTTTCAGGATGAACGTTTATCGACATGGACGGCCAAAGAACGTCTTTTTGCGCAGGGACTAAACGAGAAAAAGGTGCAGGCGAAGCTGGATCAGACTGCGGCAGCTGTGATTCTTGAAGACTTCCTGCTAGCACACCCGGAGTTGAGATATGAGCGCCATCCTGTTTGATCACGGGGCAGTACAACGGGCCCTGAATACGATGAGCGAATCCATGCTCGGATCTGAAATATGCCTGGTGGGTATCCAGCGCGGCGGTGCCAAAGTGGCCGATGCGATTGAACAGCGCCTTGAGCAGGCTGGCCATCTTATCTTGCGCGGCAACCTTGACATCAGTTTTTACCGCGATGATCTCGATACCATCGGCCCCAATCCCGAAATACATCCCAGTGAATTGCCATTCGATATCAGCGGCAAACATATCTGGCTGATTGATGATGTGTTGTACACCGGCCGCACCATTCGCGCCGCCATGAATGAGCTGTTCGATTATGGGCGTCCGGCCTCGATTCGGCTGGCTGTGCTGGTGGATCGCGGAGGACGACAATTGCCGATTCAGGCCGACTGTATCGGCTTTAAGCATATTGCGCCGATCAATTGCACGGTGGAACTGGTGGTTGGCGATCACTGGCATATTGAACAAAGGCAGGTGAAATAATGCAAGCCTTACATCATCTATTCGGCATCGCCGATTTGGACGCGGAACAAATCGAATATCTGCTGAATCTCGGCGAATCGTTTATCGATATTAATCGCCGCCCGTTGAAAAAAGCCCCGACACTGCGCGGCAAGACCATCATCAACCTGTTCTTTGAAAACTCCACCCGCACCCGCACCAGTTTCGAGTTGGCCGGCAAACGATTATCCGCCGACGTCATCAATATATCCGCTTCTACCAGCGCCACCAAAAAAGGCGAATCGCTGCTCGATACCGGCCAGACGCTGGCGGCGATGCAGCCGCATGTGCTGGTGATTCGCCACTCCGTATCCGGAGCCTGTGAATTTCTGGCCGATTATCTGGGCCATACTTCCATCGTGAATGCAGGCGATGGCGGCCATGAACACCCGACCCAAATCCTCACCGATCTGCTCACCCTGCGCTGCGCTGGTGGTTATATCGGCAAAACCATGACCATCGTTGGCGATATCGCCCATTCCCGCGTGGCTCGTTCGCATTTGCTGGCGGCCAAACTGATGGGGTATAAAGTGCGGCTGGTGGCACCCAAAACACTGCTGCCTGCTGAAGTGGAGCGTTATGGTTGCGAAGTATTTCACGAATTCGATGATGCTATTCCGGGTTCGGATATCCTGTATATGTTACGCGTACAGACCGAGCGGCTGACCGATAACTGCTGTTTCCCGTCCATTCGCGAATATCACGAAGCCTACGGATTAAATCAAAAACGTTTAAACGCTGCCGCCGATGGCTGCCTTGTCATGCATCCGGGGCCGATGAATCGCGGCGTGGAAATCGCCACCGACGTGGCCGATTCGGCCCGCGCCCTGATTCTCGATCAGGTCGAACATGGCGTAGCGATTCGCATGGCGGTGCTGACTGCCCTGTGTGGAGGCCAGCAACATCTGGGCAGGCCAGGTCGCAGCAAGCAAATGGTCATGGAAGCCATGCGCGGTCAGGGGAGTTTGTTATGAGCGCGGTGGATGTGGTTATCAAAAACGGCCGCGTGATTGATCCTGCCAATAGTATTGATGAAATCTGCGATATATGGGTGAGCGATGGCAAAATTGCTGGCATCGGCACCTTCGAGGGTAAGGCGAAAGAAACGATTGATGCCAGCGGACAAATCGTCTGTCCGGGCCTGATTGATATGCATGTGCATTTGCGCGAACCGGGGCAGGAATGGAAAGAAGATA
>CAZKME010000005.1:0-35453 GCA_964553725.1 uncultured Zetaproteobacteria bacterium | reverse complement strand
TTGACATCCTCCCCATGAATAAATTCAGGGGATTCGATTAGCATGATGCTAATGCTGGTTCCTGCTTCATCGTGGCTGCTATTGCATCCACTCCACAGGCTGAAACGGCAATGTCCTGCCGCCATGATTGTAACTAAACCATTATACGTCAATATCACCATATTGTTTTTTATCCGGTAACACAAAAAACCGTTGCTCTGTCTTTATGGCAAACAGCACTCGAAAACCATCGCCAATTATTGCAATAACACAATAAAAATGTCAACTGTAGAAAATATATTTTCAAAACCCCAACATATAGGGGGTCAAGCATGCACCCCTACTATATGCGGCTTGACATTGTACGCCAACGCGCGCATACTCACCTTATTCCGTAGGAGGTAATTATGAAAACATTTGAAAAAAAGCTTGCAGCGTTTGATGAAGCGACCTCAGAAGAGCTTCATGACCCAGAATATGACTGGATGGTTGAGGCTGTTGAAACACATGAAACACTTGCTGATTTTGAGGATTCAGCAAAAAACTATAGCGAGCGCGCATGGTCAGGCCGTGGCGAGATTGCAGGATTCCCCTTCATTGCGTGGTCAAAGATTCAGGTCTCCAAAGGTGATACACGCCGCGCCTTGTCTGTGATCGATTTCGGTGACAGGCGCTTTGCGCTGGATGCTGATTTAACTAACTTCTAGCTCATCCTCACCATGCCCGGTCAGAGCGGGTATGCGAGGGCGCGCTGCGCTCTATTCCGTAGGAGGTATAAAATGAAATATCGAATAAGATTCAACGACGCCAACACAGTGTTTCACGTTTCCGATGAGGAAGGAGTCGAGCTGTCAACGCACAACCCACTCCCGGATTTCGATGGATGGGACCATCGCATTGCAGCAAGATGTTATATTGAGCAGATCCCTTCCGACGCATCATATATCCAAATTGACGAGGATGGCGAATATACAATTTCAGAGCTTCAGCGCATCGCCCTCGGAGGTAAATAAAATGCAAGTAAACGAACTACACATTACTGATTGTACCGAGGGCGAAAACTTGATTAGTCTTGGTCGAACCATGACCGTCCGCCTATCAGACCTGATCATCATCGCAAGCGTGGTAGCCGCAAAGCTATCAGATAGTAAAACTACTCACTTCTGCCGTTGCTTTGGCAGGGGTGAGGCTTGAGGGTTGAACATGAAACAATGGCAAGAAGATTTGCTCGTTTTCGCATCCGGAATCATATTCTGGTCGGTGCTGTGGTTTGCATACCTGGCTGGGCAGGGGGAACTATGAATGTACTCATCGCATGCGAATTTTCCGGCGTTGTCCGTGACGCATTTTTAACCCGTGGCCATAACGCTATTTCATGCGATATTCTGCCAACGGATAGCATCGGCCCTCATTATCAGTGTGATGTGATGGATATTGTCAATGATGGGTTCGATCTCATGATAGCGCACCCACCATGCACCCATCTGTGCGTCAGTGGCGCACGGCACTTCCCCACTAAAATTGCCGATGGGAGACAGCAGCAGGGCATTGATTTCTTTATGGCTCTAGCCAATGCTGACATACCGCGTTTATGTATTGAGAACCCGGTAGGGATTATGTCAACTGTGTGGCGGAAGCCCGATCAATATATCCAGCCGTGGCAATTTGGTGATCCTTTTTCCAAAAAAACAGGATTGTGGCTTAAAAATTTACCGCTATTAACTGAAACGAATGTTGTAGATCGCGGCGAAAAAATAATATATGCGAGCGGCAGAATCATGCCTAAATGGTATTCTGATGCAAAATGCTTACCAGCAAAAGAGTGCGCAAGGGTTCGTTCAAGAACGTTCCAAGGAATTGCCGATGCAATGGCATCCCAATGGGGGAACCTATGAAACCAATCCTGCTAATCGCCTATCGCAGGCTACTCGGCATCTCAACAAAAGAGGCCGCCAAAAGGTATGGCGTGGCGCAGCGCACATTCCAGTGTTATGAGAGCGGTTCCCGCCGTATCCCGGCACGCATTATTGAAGCACTCTACGATGATGTGCTGGCCGATGAACCGCGCATCAAAGCGCTTCTCGAATCATCTCATGGCCACAGATAAATATTGTTCAATTACAGAACGCGCCTCATCCCAACCATAACAAACATGCGCTGCATATCCCTCAGCCCTGAGGGCAGCAAGATAATCAGCCTGTTCAGGCGTAACCCTTCCCGCCGCCTTCCCCGGCGACTTCGGGCGCTTTAATTCGATGTACAGGCCATGGTAGCCGTGGCGGGCGACTGGTAAGCAAATATCAGGGCATCCTTTTTTGAGCCCTTCAGATTTCATATATGCCGCCAGCCTTGGCGAGCGTTTTGCGGCGTTGGGAATCGCGTACATCAGGCGCAAATCATCGCGCGTTGCCGCCCATGAAAACAACGCTGACTGATGCGCATGTTCACTCATTTCTCATTCATATCCATCAACCGAAGTATCGTTACACCCAGCGCATCCAGAATATCAAACTTCCGTATCAACCATGCGCGTTTTTGCCCATGGAGCCCCATAACTGGATCCCTGTGGCAGGTCGGGCATAAAGCAATTGATGTATACCATTGACCTTGATTCGGTTCATGGCACTCGCTGGGTGGAAAAGCATCACAGACAGAACATGGCAGCGACTTTACACGCTCGATATGGCGGCGCTCGCTTGCTGTTGGGGCTTTCTTATTCTTGCTCTGCATTATTTCTCCTTTGTCGCCAAATGTCCTACACCAAATTCATCAAACACTTCAATCGCATCATCCGACCAATCAGCGCCGTGCTGACTGCCCCATGCGTAACAGTATTCGATCAGACTGATCATCCGGCCCTTGGTCATCCTCGCAGTGCTTTCGCGTAGAGTGACGAATTCACCCTCCAGACCCGGCATAACATTAGCATCATTTCCAGTTGCAATATAATGTGCCGAAACTAATAGTATTTTCCATTGCTCCATCGTCCGTGCTTCGTCCATAAACTCACAACTGCGCGCAATATCACCGATCACAGCATGGACTTTTCTGTTCTGTGCCGATGATCGCGTCTCCTCACCGATGGATACGACATACGGGTGTTCTGGGTTCACAGGCAAGTCATTCACGGCGCATGCGGCTCGGGCTGCTATGTCGTGGGAGCGGATAATATACCTCATACCGCTTCATCCGGCCAAAAAGTTACCCCTTCCGGTAGGCCGTCGGGAGAATCAAACAGCGCCTCGTGGTCAATCATCCCATCCAGTGCCGGGTGTCTGATGGCGCGGATGCCTACCCATTCGTAGTCCATGTTGTATAATGCCGGTCCATTCTCCTTGAACGCAGACTTTGCACGGCTACGTGTGGGCTCAAAAACAAGTACGCACCATTCGTCACCATCGTCAACTCGCCATGCTTTCATTTGAACACAACGCAAAACGTTAGACCAGCAGCAAACATAATCAATTCCATTTTGCCCCCTTTTTGATATTATCTATTGCCCACATTGGCTGGCAATTCTTATAATTAAATGCCTCTTTTTGTTGTTCAATACAATCCAAATTAAACAAGGATACTGGTTTTATATGGTCAATGTTCCATCTCCCTTTTCCGTTGCCATAATTATCCCATAACATTCCTTTTGAAAAATTATTTTCAAGATGTTTTCTAAATACTTCGATGTTACATCCTAGTAACACTTCAGTCTTTGTGCCTTTTTTTGGCTGTTTTGAGTAAATCTTGAGCTGGTTTCGTATCAATGTTCTTATTCTGTCAGCTATTCTTTCCCTGTTTGTTTCGTTCTTACGCCTTAATTTCCGTAACTCATTTTGATGCTTCCTGTATTCTTCTTGTGATTTGAACCTTGAAACACCCTTATTCCAAGGGCTTGAGCCTTTCACCCCTTTATTCCAAGCGACTATACATCGTCTGCATCCGCACCCTGACAAATGGCTAACCGGTTCCTGTTTAAATACGCCATGCATAGGGCATTTTATATCTACTTTGTTATGGTTCCCTGTATACACAACACTTGAGTAATCATATTTATGACCATGTACCAATATTGCTTGGATTATGAATGAATCCGTAGTTTTCTTTTTCCGTGCTTGGCCATTTCCACATTTAGGGCATCCGCTTCGCCAGTGAACTTCTGGTTTTTGTTTAAACTCACCATGAATATGGCATATTATAATAACTTCTTTCAGAGTGGATTCGTAGACTGATTTCTCATAGCTATATCTGTCGCCATGGAATAATCTACTTCTTTTTAGAAAAACATCTTGTGTTATACGCATTATAAAATCCAGTAGGTAGTTTTCATCCAGTTCGGGCGTGCCGCTAAACACGCCCTCATCTACTGGATGTGCATAAATCATATCACAGATTGAAGCATGCGCAATAAGTTATTCCTGCCGCACACACCCAATACCCTGTCATCCGCCAGTCACCGTCCGCCATATATATCGCGGCGCTCGCAATGTTGATTGCTATTAGAAGGGAGGGCAGGTATTGCGTCCGGGTCATATCAGGGTTTCCTGTTTACTTTCCTCATAAAGGCTATCGAATCTTTTGCCTGCTAATGATAAGTTGATTTTCGCTTGCTTAAAATATGAATCTTTTAATTCTACCCCTATTGCCTTCCGACCCAGTGAAACAGCACTATAAACTTCTGATCCTACGCCCATAAATGGAGTTAGAACGACTTCGCCATCATTAGAATATAATTCAACAATCCGGTCAATTACATCTAATTGCAACGGGTGTACATGTTTTTCATCATCATCCTCGCGAGAATCACGAAAAGGCAAAACATTGTCAATGCGAATATCATCCCACACGCTGGAGGCATACCTTTGCCAAATATAATGTGATAACTTACATGTTTTTGGGTCTTTGTGATCAGAAAATTTATTGTTTAGATGCTTCCATAGCTCCTCTGCTGTCAAATGTGATTCGTTCGCATTATTCCATGCCCTCAACATGTTCGGCAGAATTGGAGTTTCACCGAAATATCGAGTCAGGCCACTATCATGAGTAACTGGCACATGGTTTTCTCCGCGTTTTGTAAAAATTAGCATGTAATCAGGCATGGCCGTGAAACATTGTGTTGAATCCTCAACAATCAATTTATGCATCAAGCTTTTGACCATAGTGCGCATGCGGACTTTCAGAGGCTCTTTCCATATTGTGATTCTGTTGCGATATTGAAATCCGTATTTCTCATGGAGGTTAATGATTTCATGAGGGAAATCCCAAAGGTGGCAGGAATTGTCGAACACGTCAGTACAATGCACCGCGCTTATTCTACCCGGTTTTGTTACCCTAGATATATCCGAAATTAAAAACTCATACTGCTGCAAAAACTGTTCGCGCGTTTCGCAGTTCGAGAAATCACGATATGAACTACTGTACTGATATAATCCACAGAAAGGTGGCGAATACACCGATAAATCTATGGACTCCTCTGCCAGTTCCGATAATACTTCCATGCAATCGCTGTTAACTATCCAATAATTATTTTCTTTAACCTGTTCTTTGCACGTCATTTCTATATACTCCTTGTTTGCATCATACCCATTGAGGGGCGTCTAACTTTTTGTCAAACGCTTTCACTTCATAGTTGTATTTTCTATTAACATTTCGTACAAGGTTTTCATACAAGTCGATCGACTTCTGCTTTTTCTGCTCCATCGCAGTAACTACACGACACTGTCCCTCAGATATAACAATATCGCAAACGACAGACTTAGTCTGACCGAACCGCCAGAATCTGCGTATCGCCTGATAATACTGCTCATACGACCATGTAGGGAAAAACACAGTATGATTACAGTGCTGCCAATTCAGTCCCATTGATGTCATCCTAGCCTTTGTAATAATTCTCGGAATATCACCATGAGCGAATGCGAGCAAAATTGATTCTTTTTTATCTATTGTCATTCCGCCGGTAATTTCAACAGCATCAGAATCCAAGCTATTTAACAATTCGCTTTCATCATTTCGGTTGCACCAATATACTGACGTTTTGCCGGATGCCAGTTCAACAGCTTTATGGCATCTTTCTTTGACCGTTGCCTTTTGTTCATTGCGAATCTCTGTCATGGACTTCGCAGGAACGGCCCATAAAGCGCCTTGATCGCCGGAAAGCCACTTATCCTCTGTTTTTACTATTGTATTGTTTGTAATAAGTTCTGGTAATTCGTATAAATCATCTGAAAAGCCGATGTCAGATGGACGCTTGACCATTATTGACCAATCGTTAACCCATATGAAAAAGTCACGCTCTGCATGCGGCATAAGATAAAACTTCTCACCGATATTGCGATTGTTTGAATCGACACTATTTTGATTGTTTTTGAAAAACCTGCCAAGCATATCCATGTATCCCAAATATCCTAGAGCCTCGGAACTGTTACCCAATTCAGTAAAATCATTAGGTGAAGGTGTGGCGGATGCCAAAAAACGATATGGGACTTTTTTGATAAATGATATTATTGCGTTCTTAATTTTACCATTGAAATTTTTCAGAATACTTGATTCGTCCAGTATCACGCATTCAAAATCTGACGAATTGAGCATATGGAGTCGTTCGTAGTTCATCACTACAATTTTCCCTCCTAGTCTGCCGTCTTTAGAGTGGTAAACATCATGCACTCCGATTTTTTCAGCCTCATCGAGAAATTGGAAGGCAACAGCTAGCGGCGTTAGAATCAAAACACGCCCGTTAGTTTTCTCGACTATATTTTGCGCGATTGACAATTCTATTAATGTTTTACCCAACCCTGTGTCTGCAAATATACCCATCCTTCCCTTTTTTATTGCACTACGGATTATTTCCCGTTGAAAATCAAACGCGCAATCGGGTGAAAACAAATAATCAAAACCAAAGTCCCCGGACAAATGTTTTTTGTTTGAAATAAACGTGTTATAATCTATTTTCTTTTTATTCTCCATTTCATCTTACCACCAGTGACTTTTCAATCTGACAGTAACGCCGCTTCGCTTTCTGCGACCCATCCCTCTTCAACCTTTCCATCTCCCGGCGGAGACAGGGGTTGCATTCTGATCTACGGTGTACGCGGTACGTGCCTTGAATCGGCTCACCAGCTACCGGCCACTCGACCGATGGTACAAAATCGCACCTGGGGTATGGCTTGCCGCAATTCTTGCAATTTCTGTATTTGACTTCTTCCAATTCCATGTTTACCTCCTCGCTCAAATTTATCGCCTCGCCGCCGGAAAACAATTCAGGATTTCTTATGTGTGGCGTGGGTTGTATCAGGTTTACTTATGGCGTTATCATATTGTCGGATATTTCCCAAGCGCCAACACAACAAATTCAGCAATGGCTTCTTTCGTCGTCCAGTGGTTTTGCGCAAGGAAAACTGTCCACGCAAGGATTCGTTCCGGAGTATCGAGTTTTTCCATTGGTATATTATAGTCATATCCACCACACCGAAACACAATGAAGCCTTCGTCAATATAAACACCTTTCATACAAAATCTCCTTTTGCCAATGTCTTGAAACTGGCTATGCTTTTCACCCATGAAATAGGTGCGATTCCTGTCGGGCCATTCCTGTTTTTTGCAACAATCAATCTTGCAGCTGCATCTCCCTTTTCATCAATATATTGGTATGGAAATATAACAATGTCAGCATCCTGTTCGACTGATCCTGATTCCCTAAGCATCGCAAGAGTTGGCTTTTTATTCTCAGCATCCCGGTTTAACTGACATAGGATTACAACGCAGATATCCAATTGCTTTGCCAGCCCCTTAAATATGCGTGTCATTTCTCCAATCTCAATATGGCGTGGTTTGTTTTTCCCTTCCGTGCAGAGCAACCCGATATAATCAACTACCAGAAGATCAAGATCAGCTTTTGTCTTCTGTCGTCTTGCCTGTGACGCCACTGCCGCCGCTGTCATGTTTGGGTTATCATCAATAACCATGTTGATGGATTTTATTCCCTCAATTCCACTTACAGCTTTTCTCCAACTCTCATTCGGAAATCTGGTGGCCGTTCTGAGTAATTTCAGATCAAGCCCTGACTGAGACGATAAGAGCCTGTACCCAAGGGATAGGGAATCCATCTCGATAGATGAAAATGCAACTTTATGCGTGCGCCCAACATTCTGGCATATCCCTAAAGCAAGAGCGGACTTTCCATGGCTGGGCCGTGCAGCAATTACAACCAGACTCCCTCTTTCCATACCTCCGGTCAAAGCGTCAAGATCAGGGAATCCTGATTTGATAAACCGTGAAGTCTCTTTACCGCTGTGTCTTTCTTCGATGTCCTGATGCACTTCAATCATCACATCAATCGCGTCCTTGTAGTCTGATTCGTTCCCTTTATCGGCGGCACATACAATTTCAGTAACAACATCATCAATGGATGTTCCAGTCTCAATTTTCCTGTGTGCGGCAACAAGGGCACCTTTGAATGCTGCCTTTTTGTAGGCATCAATTATTTTAAGCCCCTGCCTCTCAGCGTCCTTGACGTCAGCAGCGTGCATCATTTCTGCAACAACGTCTTCCGATCCGACGCTGTGATAAACTGAAACAATGTCATCATTACCGGATATAATTGATTCCCATGCCTTGCGGCAATCAGCATCGGAAAAATAACAGGACTTGATTGGTAGAAGTCCGATCAATTCATGCTTCAATAAACATGCTCCCACATAAGCGTATTCTACTTTTACCATTTCAAAACTCCTGTGGTGGCAGTGGTGTAGGTTGTGGGATGTCAGGTTTCAATATCTCATCCTCCCATCCTCTAGCGTTAAGCCATGATGCAGGGTGTGGAATAAATGTCCCGTTCTCCTTCTGCCAGTCAGGCGTACCCTTTGCCCTTTCTACTCCAGCTATGACTTTGTCAAACAAACCGTTGCCAAGAGATAGTTTCTTCCAAGCTTTTTCTGCTGTGCCTTTATTTTTCTTTTTTGGGTACGCTTTCCAGAACTCATCAAAGCGCGATAGCGCGGTACTTGTTTTTGTTTGTTTCTTATCATTCTTATCATTCTTATCATTCTTGTTCCGGTACCGTTTGATGTCCGTCTGTTGTCCGTCTGTTGTACTGCTTGTTGTCCCGTCTGTTGTACTGTCGCTTTGATACATATCGTAATTAACTATTGTAATTACAGAGGTTAGCTTTGTTTTCTGTTGTACTATCTGTTGTACCGTTTTTTGCGATAATTCAGAGAGAAATCTCCGCACTTTTCCACGCGACCATTTCCAACGCTCTGCCAATGACAGCTCTGAATGCCCTATCTGTCCCCGCTTAATCTCAATGCGGATACCTCTCTTTCGGATGTAGCCGTCAGTGTGATTAGCCAACATAATTAGGTCTATCCATGCTTGCCCCCTAGTGAATGGTTCGGAAAGCCATAACGGGTTGTTCTGTAATCTTCTGTAGAGTTTAATATATCCACGGTGAGCCATTACGCAATCTTCCAACCGTATGCTGATTTACGATCTCTGTTGATAAGTTGCTCAAAGTTTTTAAGGACGGTTTTCTTACCGCCACACGGATATTTTAATGCCTTGATTGCAGCAAAAAACTGTTCGCCAGAATGTACATGAATTATTGTCCGAGGTAGATCGTCTTTACCGGAATAGATAAGCTTTGCCAATAGAAACTCCTTTTGAATACGTTTGGCTGTTCTTCTTGGAGGAGTTAGTCCAAGATTTCACACTTAGCCTGATTAGGGCACCAAACGCAACTGTAACCCGCTCACCCTTTCAATGCAAGCGGCGGCGCGTATTCCCTCGTTTCATAAATCCGCTTCAACTCACGGATAAGCGATAGTGATTTTGTTTGTGCGAATGCAGCGCGGAGGAGTGCTTGGCGGACTTTGCCGGTATCGGTCATGCTCGAAACCTTTTTTTCCACACTGTCTTAAAAAGCTTTCCACATTCGCTAATGGGCAAGTGCCCAGGGTAAATCGAATCCCGCCCAATTACAAAGAATGAGCCCTTTTTATCGGTGCATTCAATCATTTTGTTTAGATGGCGGACAAAATAACAATGCCACATCGGATTTTCAGCGTCTGCGCAAATATTTGAAACTTCGTCTCCGAACCGTAAAGTCATTTGTTACCTCCAATTAAATTTATACCAGTTGAAACCTATCGGGACTAGCAACTCCGCAGCTCTTACTAAGCCCGGCTGTGGGCTGATAGCGGCTGGCCTATATCTTTATCCCATGATCTCGCGCCATTTTCTCAATCCGCTTCCCGGTCGAATAATATATATTGGCCTGCTTGCCAGTGCGGAGCCGGTGAACAACAGCTTCCTCGCATTTGGCGGCTTCTGCAATGGCGCGCTGGGTCAGGCCGGTAGCCAATAATTGATCAATAATGCTTCTTAGGTTTTTGATATACATGCCGCCAATATACAGATAGTTTCCTTTATGTCAATGACAATAGTCAACACGGTCACTTGACAGGGGTCAATTATTATGCAATTATTCGGGCATCCGTAGGAGGTGATTATGATTGATGACGAAATTGAACTGTGCCCTGTATGCCATGAGCCAATGGTTAACGCAATGCGCATATCAAGTCAGAACGGAACGCGCTGGGTCTGTGTTGATTGTGGCAGTGCCGAGGAAGACCGGCGGTGGGAAGAGGCGCGTGCAGAGGATGACTGGAATGAAGGTTGAGCCGATCGTTATTGAAACAACGTCGCCGGACGGGGTCTATGAGATAGCCAGCATCAAAGGGCTTTTAGACAGACTTGTATTCGGCCCGAACTTTCCAACACGGAAGAAGATTGAAGATTTGGTAGAATGGCAGAAAAGTCAGAGGGGGATGAAATGAAAACACACTGGAAAAATATAGTGCTGACAGCCATGGCGTATGAGTTAATAGAGGCAATCAAGGCCGGGGCAACGCCGCTTGAAGCCGCATGTGCAATATCCACGAACACAGAATGCAGACTGGCTGTGCTGTCTGAAAGGAATAAAAAATGACTGCCGCAATAATCTCATTCCTCTTCGCCCTTGCAGTGGTGTACCTGTTCAACTGGGGAGCGCATATTGATGACCCATACGAGGAAGAATATGGAGAAACAAATGGAAACTGATCTTGAATTTGAAAATCAAATGGAACTTTCAAATCGTATCATGCATTACCAAGAATGTGTGGATATGCATACAAATGGTGATGTGTCAGATGCCTTAAGGGAATGGCGTGGATTGTCTAGCCATGGAAGCCATAGAATAGACGTAGCGTTTGAGGCTGGATATAGGGCGGCGGTGAGGCGGATTGAAAAGGAGATAATTTCCAGTGAAATACTACAAACCTATCATACAAATGAAAGTTAAAGGATTTTACTTCTCCCCGAATAACCGTAGATTGGCGCACGGAGATAATCGTGTTATTCGGGGAGGCAGAACGCATAAAGTCTCAGGGAGAATCATCCCCTGCACGAATGGCCTGCATGCAAGTGTCAGCCTGATTGACGCATTAGGATATGCAGCAGGCTCAATTCTTTATAGAGTAGAGCTTTCAGGCGATGTTGTGGCTCACGGCAGTCCTGTTGACAAGCATGCAGCATCAATGCGGCGATATATCGCATCATTTAAATGCAGATAATCTTTTACTCGAATTTGCTCGCAGGCAAGCGCTCATCAGCATCGCTAAAATCAAAGCATACTGTACTGATGCGGACTACAATCTTATTGTTAGGTGGCTGAAAACAGGCGATGAATCTATCAGGACTGCCGCACTTTCCGCCGCACTTTCCGCCGCAGAGGAAATGCTAAAAGAAATGGTGAGAGGGAAAACAGGGTGGAAAATATGAAACAGAATATGGAGACGATGATGGAAAATCCCATAGCATATATTGATGATAAAGGAACAATTGTTATTGTGACATTTGAGGCATGGAATAAGGCTTCATTTGTGAGAGAAGGTGGGGCAATTCCTGACTCATGGATTGAATTGATTAAGCGGGAGGCAATAGATAATGAAAGTTGACCTTGAACTCGAACGCAGAATGCAGGACTACAACTGCCGCATTATTGATGAAGTCACCGCGTTATTCTCCGCTGACAGGATAGCAGCCACGGGATTCGCTGGCGTGGAGAAAGCGGCGGCAAGACTGGCCGAGGCTGATCATGGATTTATTGAGCGGCTTAAGGAGGAATTGAAATGATACACATGATAAATAAAGTACACGACTTGCCACGCTGCGAGGCTGTCTGTGCAAGCCCTTATACCAACGATCCGGAAAAGGCAGTCATGAAATGTCGCTGCAAGGCAAGGATAATGTTTAATGGAAAGACCCTATGCAGAAGGCACGCTGAAGTTTTTGCATTACAGCTACTTATAGCCGCGTCGGATGATGATCTGGCTGAGGATGAATTAACGTGAATGGCTGGCAAGCAATCATCATATCCCTATGCCTGGCCATCATCATTGTAGGGCTGGTGGTTCTGGCGTGCGACAGGAAAAGGAGAAGAGGATGAATGATGCAACAATAAAGGCCATATTAGACAGCGGCAAGCTTGGGGAGCCGCTGTCTAAAGATCAGGTAATGTCGAGATCTGTTTCAGGGAATAATGTTGATTACATTGAAGGGCATAACGTTATCAGAAACGCTAACCGCATTTTCAATTTCGATGGATGGAGTTATGAGGTAACCAGCCTCATCCTTACACCATGTCCAGACAATGAAAAAGGGAATAAAGTGGTGTCTGCTCAAGCAATCGTTAAGATGTTTGCTTTGGGATCGTGGAGGGAAGATGTTGGTTACGGTGAGGGAATAGCACGCAAGATCCCGGCTGCTAATGAGTCAGCCGGGAAGCAGGCCGTTACCGACGGCTTGAAAAGGGCCGCAAGGACGTTTGGCGACCAATTCGGGAATGGCCTGTATGACAAACGGTGGGATCATGTTTGGGAGCCTGACGTGGACGTTGGGGTGCTAGCTGAAATAAAAGCTGCCAAAACGGTTAAGGAACTGGAGCGTATTTACAAAACCGCTCCCGGCGGGAGAACGACTTACAGCAAGATAATTTCAGCTAGAAAGGTTGATATACAGAGGGGGAAGGCATGACTATTAAAGCTGTTGTGAATGTTGAAGTTGATGCATCACCGGAGCAGCTTGCTGGTGCATTTGCTAATATGGATGCCGAAGAGCAAGCGCGTTTTCTTAATGAGTGCGGCAGGCTATTCGATGAGTTTGATAACGCGAGATGGGGAAAAAGCTCAGGCGAAATGCAAGTTGCATACATGACGGATGAAAAACTGCTCACACCTTCAGGTCGAAATTTCTGCGAGGATATAGCCGGACTTTCACGATTATCTAGCGTAAAAATGCCATGGCCGGAAGTGCGGGACGCTTTTGTGCGGCGCGTGTTTGAGGATGTTATGGAGGCTAGGGATGCCTAAAATTATCAAAATGTCTGACGCTGACTACTTCGCCGACCCGGCAATCAGCAAGAGTCTTCTTGCACGAATGTCTTGCCCCGCAAAAGTTCATACGCCATATCCGGAGTCCCCGGCAATGTTTGAGGGTACGGTGATTCATTGCGCTGTTCTCGAGCCAGACGAGTTCGACAAGCGATATGTCGTATTCCCGAAGATCGACAAGCGCACCAAGGCAGGCAAAGAGGAATACGCCGCGCTGATGGATGCTGCCGACGGAAAGGAGGAGTTGAAGGCTGAACTATACGACACGGCCATGAATATCCAAAAGGCCGTTTACGGACATTCTATGGCTTCGGAATTGTTATCCGGTGGTAAGGCTGAAATGGCGGCTTTCTGGGAGGATGAGCGAACGGGTGAGCCGATGAAGGCAAAGGCCGATTATGTTGGTGATGATTATATCGCCGATCTGAAAACAACACGGTGCGCCAGCCCTGGCGCGTTCTCAAAGTCATGCGCAGATTTTCGTTACCACTGGCAAGCTGCCCACTACATGCGCGGGGTCGAGAAAGAGCGGTTTCATTTTATCGCGGTGGAAAAAACGCTGCCGTATGTCGTGGAGTGCTATCAGTTGGATGAAGCGAGCATTGATCTAGGCCGCGTCCAGATTGATGAGGCACTGGACAAGTATCGCTTGTGCCGGGACTTTGATGATTGGCCTGGATACACAGGAGAGGAAGTATCCCATGTGATAGGGCTTCCTTCTTGGGCAATGCAGTAACAGTTTTGCGTGGAGTCCTCTCTCCTCCTACAACTCCACGCACGGCGAGCCAGCGTCGATAGCAGGTCGTAAGGATTTGCGACTGGCACTAAATAAAGGAGAAGGAATATGAAGACATCAATAACGATGGAAACAATAGTTGTGACTAACCCTCTGGCATTCAGCGCGTGCCAGTTGGCTCAAAGTGATGATAAGAAGCGGCCTTATATCTCCGGAGTTCTCATTGAGCCGTCAGGCAGGGTGACAGGAACCAATGGCCATTACCTTGTCACTTGTGATAATGTTGTCGAGCCATTCAAGGGAAAGGCATTTATTCTAAAAACTAAACCATTATCTGTGCGCCAATCTCGGAAATGCAATGTTGAGATCAAACTTTATACAACTCCGGATAAAGAAACTGACGTGATAATTCAGTGTTCTGATCTGGATGTGATTAGGAATAAACTGCCGAACACGTTGCTGCAAGCATCCATAATTGATGCCACCTTCTATGATATTGATAAAGTTATGCCAAAATTCTCAGAAGATGACGTTGGGGTAAAATATATCGAATTTAACTCGTCTTATGTTGCGACAACCGCAAAAAGGTTAGACCCGTCCTGCTCAACATCGAAACTCAGGATGAAATCTAACCGTGACCCTATCGAAATAACATTTGATTCACCGGATTGTGATGGTATTAAAATGATTTTAATGCCAATGCGGATTGAAAGAGATATAGAGAAGGATAATTAAAATGGGAAAAAATAATGGTTTCACACTTGAAATAGTAAAAAATGGAGAGGGGCATGTGACAGCAATATTATCAAGAGAAGGCGATTCTTGCGGATACAGGATCGCGGGGCCAAAATTGTGGGGTGGACACACTCGAATTGCAACGCTGTCAATTTCGCACAATGATATGGAGATATTCATCCGGGAGTATGCACCTGAGTTGGGAAAGGAGAAATGAAATGAGCGCAAAGAATCAATGTAATTTCATCGCGAACATTGGCCGCGATTGCGAAGTCCGTCACACACAATCAGGCACAGCCGTAGCGTCGTTCCCGGTAGCCATCGAATCAGGCTATGGCGATAACAAGGTAACATCCTGGGTGCGGTGTACAATTTTCGGCAAACGGGCAGAAGGCGGGTTGGTGCAGTATCTCGTCAAAGGCCAGCAGGTATCCGTCACAGGCGAAATCAAACTGAATCAGTATACGGATAAGGAAGGCGCTGAAAAATCATCGCTGGATCTGAACGTGAGTGATATTGCACTGATCGGAGGGAAGAAGGGGTCTACGGAACGCCGTGCGCCGGAGCCGAAGGAATATAGCAAGCCCGACACAACCGATCCTTTTGCGGGCGCAGACGATGATGTGGGGTTTTGAATATGGAAAAGACGACGCTTGATGGCATCAACTGGGGGAGTCCCGTGGCGCAGTGTCCTACCTCCTCGCGGGTGTTCTCTACACCCGCCAATTTCGACAAGCACCGAAAAGATGGCGAATGCGTTTATCCGGAACTGGTTGGACTATCCACGAACGAGAAAGGGATATGGCGGAAGGCATTAACGGAAGAGCAGCAAGAACGCATGAAGGATGTATGGTCTAAGTCATGATTCCCGTACGAAGTGAAGCGATATTCTGCGTGTTTGAGCTGATTAGGTAGTTAGGCCCCAGAAAGAGGGTTCGATTGATTTAAGGAGAATCAGGACTTCCCAAACTTCCTAGGCATCCTGAATACCAGGATAACAAATATCACCGGAACGAGTACGGGAGCAAGCCAGCGTGGGAGTGCGTTCATTTCGGAATACTGTTGGCAAGGTAATCAGTTTTCCTTGCGCTTCCTGCGCTTGACCCAAAATAGTAGTTTCCGACTTGAATCAGTAATGCCGTCAAGGCTCCAAGCAATATGTTAATCGGTTGCTGTGCGCTCGCTGGAATGCTCACAAATGCGATGGTGTATAATGTGGCGAAAAAGCCCGTCACAACGACTGTAGCAAGTATCTTAGGGGCGTTGTCACCAGTTGCAATTTCCCTCTGCCGCGCCCCAGACCGATCTCCGGCGGCAATCTTCTCCCGGTCAACATCGAGTGCCTTCATATCCTTCTCGAAAGCATGATCGGCTTCTTTGAGTTTAAGCAGATCAGACGGCGTTGCGGTTACCATAGCCTGCTGCAACTGCGCTTCCTCATTTCCTGCCTCTGGAGTAATCCCTAAAGCTGTCAATGCTGCATTGGCTGCCATGCCTCCGAAGGGGCCGCCGATAGCGGTACCAATCATCGGGGCTATTGTTGAGACTATTCCTTTCCAGTTGAACGCCATATCACCCTCCGCACTTGTCTTCCAGTTTTGATACCGTCTCCGTAAGCTGCTGAATCGTAGCGGTCGCCCACTTGTTGTCAGACTTCAGCTCGCCAATCTCCATCCCATACGTCAGCAGGTAATAAGCTGCCACCATTCCGAGTATCACCCACGTCACCCGCTCCCGCTGGCCTTTCAGGGCTGCTAGAATGGCAGCGAATGGCATCATACGCCGTGAATATCCTCGTCAATCTTTTTGGCGACATTCTTGACGCGGTCATACAAGCCGCCATGCTTCCGGCCAACGAAATACATCACCCCGCCACCGGAGATTAAACCGAGTATCAAACCATAGATAAATTCCATATCATTCTCCTTTATTAACCAGTGGGGCAGTAAGTCCACGCTGCCAGCATTACCTAGGTCTAGCTCCGCCGATTTGAGGGACTACGGCCACCGGATTATATAGTACCCGCCCTCATAATTTCTGCAAGTTCGCCATAGCGTGTGGGCAACATCCTCCCGGCATCACTGTCCAAAATCTCACTCGCTGCATGGAGGTAGTTCTGCTCGGCCAGCGCTGCAATCATCTTCGGGAACCCGAGCAGTCCGTGTCTACCAAGGTTGAATGCCATGTCCATGATGACTGCCTGCCGTGCAATATTCAAGGCATCGAACCACGGTAGAGTATTAAGCCATGCAGCGGTCTCAGCAATATCATTATTTAACAACACAGAGGCTTCCTCTCTAGTTATCCCCTTGTCCTCCAGATTGCGCCCCCATCCAATGGTTGGCTTTCCAACCGTGTCAGTATATACTTTCAACCTAAGGCCTTCATGGCGCTTAATCATACTTACTGCAATGTCCCTCATTACTTCTGTCCCCCGAAATGTAGTGCGCCCCAGATTGCAGCACCAATCACAGATATGGCCAGCACGATCCTCCCAACATAAATTATCCCGTCACCTATTAGTCCGATGCCATTTTTCGCGTCAATAAATTGTTGCATGGTCGAAGCCATGTCAGCAACTTGCTTCCCATTTTCGACAACGCATTTGCTGGTGGCATTTATATCCTGAGAGAGGGATTCAACGCTGGATTCGAGAGACTTCAATTTCTGGTTGAAGTCGGTGTGCATTGCATCAACATGTTTCCCGATTGCCTCTCCTATATCGGCCTGTGAGGCGGGTTTGCGCGCGGTCATACTGTACTCCGTGGCAATACTTGGAATGCTGGTTTGTTTTTTAGTGGGAAGATTATCATCTGATTCTCAAAGTGGTGCAGCACGCGAAGCCGGGAATTGAACTCCGGTCGCCAGTCATCGAGCAATTTATACCCCAGCCATAGGTGCCCTTTCTCCCAGAGTTTAATATCCCACATCCAATAGCGCTCGTTATCAATCCATGCCACTACCTTCGTGATGAAGTAGCCATGTGAGACTTTGATGCGCTGCACTAATCCATTTGGTCCTAGTGAGCGGAGGTATGCGTTTATGGGATTGCGAAGATACCAGCGTATCCTGCGGAAGCGTTTGACACGTTTCCTGTAATCAGCATCACCTGCTATGCCATCACTGGAAGGGTTGCCAAAATACCTATCAAGATACCGCCAATGTTTCGTCTCATCCTTCGGTGTTACAAGGTCAAGGAAAGGGACGATGAAGAATCCTGCCATATACCAGAGGATAGCTTTGATTACTTTCATCTTATGCTACCTTCTCTATTCGTATGTCAGTGTATACTTCAATATCACCACTTGTTACAGCTACACCAAGCCCCGAAGTTGCGTTTGCGGTTGCACAATAATGTTCAATCCTTAAAGCTTTTGTTGCCGCCAGAACAAACCTGTGATTATTGAAAACAGACCTGTTTTGTACAGAAGAAACACTACGAGAATACGCATTTGAACCAACAAGAGCTACTGCTGTATCCGTCACATTATATAGTCTGATCTTATGTGCATCCGCGTTGAATGCTGGTGCGCCACCGCTTATTTCGTATGTACCCGCAGGAAGTGTAATCTGATTAGATGCTAAAGATGCCCCTGTAATAGTATTAGTCACCACAGTATTGAGTGTGCGTGTTTGCTGGCCAACAACAGATGAGCCGCCATTTGTTCCATTTGTCTTTTGGTCTTGCACATGGATGACTTCTGGTGTGCCACCGCCAGAAGCCGCCCCTTCCTGCGTAATCAGCCAAGTAGTGTTATCGCTGTCTTGGTCCATGCGGAAACGGTCACCGGCTGCCATTAAAATATCAGCGCCGGTATTAGTTTCAAGAACTCCTGCCGCATGCTTCCAAGTGTGTGCAACATCCGCAACACCAAAGAATGGGCCGCTGCCAGTTATGTGGGTTATGTCAGTGATATTCTGGGCTGTGCCACCAATGTGGAAAGCGTTACCGTCAGTGCCCAGTGTTAAGATTCCTGCGGCTGGGGATATAACTGCGCCGAATTTCCAAGTCTGGCGGGCGGTGAAGTTGTTGGCGAGAGCAAGGCCCGCTTTTTCGGCATCAAGTTCGGCAATGGCATCCTGTAATGTGGTAGCGACTATATTCCCGGCAGGCGCATTCACGACCTGCGAAGCGTTTACAGCATCGGTAAGACTCATCACTGTAATCCAACCTGTATTCGCTGAATTGCGCATTTTCAGAAGTCCGGTTGTTGTATCTGCCCACCACTGATACGCAAACCTTGTGGCCGGTTCGGTCAGCGCACTGTTCTTTTCTTGCGATGATTGCAATATCGTATTCAGTTCGGCGCGGAAGTTTGCTCCCAACTGATTCAGTAAATTATAGTCACTTTGACTCATGTGTTCTCCTTATGCCGCACGGCCATATCCTTTTGCAATCCAGTCTATATTTCTCGCAACGCCAACTCCAGCCGCATCCAATACCTGCACAGTAAAGCCAGTGTTAGACTGACCGGTAACTTTCGGAGTGTCCCCGGCAGTCGCTCCCTGCACGGTGATCCCTATCGCTGGCGTTACCCGGAACGCATTTGCAAACGATATAGCAATACCGCCCGATGCGATAGCCACGGCATCCGCAGCTTCAACACGGTCGGGCATGTCAATATTCACCGTGATGCCGGTCACAAATATATTCACGTTTATATCGGAGGATGTCAGTAAAATGCGGAATTTGAATGCGCGTGCTGTGAAATCTCCAAATGTGAGCTTTTGCCATGCGCTCCATGCCGGGGCACCAGCAGGGTCATCGCTGGTTGTTGCAATCTGCAATTCGGCATCAGCAAGAATCGATCCAACAATCCCATCAATGTCCACGCGGGAATCAATCAAGCCCCAAGTGTCCACCGAGTTAGAGGTTATCCCTGATGTTGCGTCAACTGCAATTGTAAGTCTGCTAGTATAAACAGCGCCAAGGTCAAAGGTGGAAGCAAAAGCATATTCACCGCTTGTGGCTACGCCGCCAAGAGAATCAATATCGATCCAATCATCAATGTTACCCGGTACGGAATCCCACATTGTTCTCCCGACAAGTTTCAGTGTCCCGGCATCATTTACCGCATTTGTCATTACCCCTGCAAATCCGGGAGATTCAGTAACAGTTGCCACGACATTTAAAACATTCAGTGCCTGCGCCCCGTCGGTAATTGAAACAGGGTTGACCGATTCAATACCGGAACTATCAACAAGCTTCGCCATGTATGTTCCGGGCAGAAGCGGCAGAAGAACAGTTGTCATTGTCACTGGAATCTTGGCAATTTCAATTCCATCTTGCCATAAAGCCCCGGAAGTTTTCGGCGTATGACGTACACGGACAAAGCCACCGATCAATACATCAAGGTCGGTCGGTCTGTCCCATGACAACGCCATTGATGATCCTGACACCCGTGTGGACAGCCCTGTAATATCTGACGGTGCAGCGGCCAGCCCTGAAATTGATTGCGTCAAAGTTGTCCAAAGTGACGTAACGCCGATATAGCTCACGCCTCGCACACGGAAGTCGAATATACCAGCGGCAATATCCAGAATCTCAATGTCTGTCCCGGATGTCATTCCTGCTGTGAGCCATGTCGTATCAGAACTCAATTTATATTCAACCTCATAATGCTGTACTTGGGCAGCCGATCCATTCCATGAAAGCGAAACCTTTGCTTTTACTCCGGCACTTCCTGACGTTTGATACAGCGATTCAACCGCCGTTAAGTTTCCGGGTGGCGCAAGTGTAAATGGATCAGGAAGGTTCGTGTTGGGGGCCAAGTCTATTATTGTCGGATCACCATTCGCCCATGCGTAAACACCGGAAGCCTCTTCCTGCATTACCAAGTCAATTCCACCATCCTGAGCTGGGGACCATTGCAAAATGCGGAACACTTTTGCAGCCCAGCCGAAACGTGCGATTGTGACTGATACCGTGTCCATGACAGATAATTCCAATGCGGTAAGTTTTGCTGGGAACGTGCATGTCACTCCCTGCCGTGACTTCTCCAAATGTATTTTGGCAATTCGCTGGGCCATGATATTGTCAGTTGTGTAAGGCAATTGAATATCACGCATGATCTGTTGGCCACCGTCCTGCGTTTCATAAGTCGAATTAGTTACCGGTGGAAAGTCGCCCGGCTGCCAGTTTTTAGACGGATCAACATAGACACCACGCACACCATTAAACAGGTCTTTTCTTGACAGGTGTGGACTGACTTTAATTTCACCGCGCAAGTCTGATTCAGTGAGCGTGACAGTCGGCGTGACGTATGCCCCTGAGAATGTACGGTAAAGCCCCTGCGAGAATGTCAAAGCACCGGCCATGCTTGTGAGCATGCTAGCCATTATAGTTCCGGGAGTATCACCAAGATCAACAGTGCCATTGAGAGTGTATCTCTTTTGTGTTCCCCCGGCACCATCGGCTACCAGTTCATCACAGATATTTGCAGCGGTGATGATTGACGGATCATCCACCTCAGCAGCGGTCAGACCAAAGCCATCGGCGGACGCCAGATAGTCCCTGATGCACAAAGCCGGATTGTCACTCCATACAGTTGTGGAATTTCTTGGATCGAACACTTTCTTGCCACGCACAATTGCAGAAATGTTCGGGATACCCGATACCCATACATTCTGATCCCATTTCAGTCTGACAGCCAGATATGCAACACCTGACAGCGTGTGCTTGTTTGTCCATTCAGTAACATCAGCTACGGTGTTTGCATCGGCTGCCTGTATCGCTGATCCTGTATGTTTTGTGATTCTGATAAATCCGGTAAATCGTGAATCAGTGGAAAGCGTATCCCCAAGGTATATATCGCCAATACTGTCCACCTCATGCCCGGCCAATGGAATAATCATGTGCAGAAATTCATTTGTTGTTCCGGTGCTGGATGCAAATATAAGTGGCCCGGAAACTTTCACTTCTCCATAAATTATTCGGCGCGTAGCAATGGGTGACCGGAACATTTGCACTCTGTCGCGTGCCTCGGTTGTAAACGTTGGTCCGGATGGCATTTTCGGTTTGAATATTTTGCCGATAAGAAAGTTTCCAGCAGAAGCTAAAACCAGACCAACTGAAATACTGAATGCTGTTGACAGTGCGGTAAGTGAAATAGCACCGAGCGTAAACGCTGCGGTTGCCCCTCCGGATAACGCTATGGATGCCCCGAGGCCAAGTATTACCGGAGGCATTAGCTCACCTCCCATGCGGCAGCAATGTCACAAACTGGCATCTGCACCACGCCGTCAGGAGCCTTGAATACACACATCGCGCCAATGCAAATTCCCAGAGCCTCTTCACCTGAGACGATAGCCATAACAACATCACCACGTTTCGGGAACCGGACTGACGGCAATTTCTCATTCATCGTGGAAGAGAGTGTTTTGTGCCCATATTTAATTAGCGCCTTAGCCGAGCCCTTGGCCGTGTTGTATTTGCCTCTGAACTCTGAGGCGTAATCATTGCCAGTCATCGCCATGACCACGTTTGCTGCAAACAAGCAGCAATCACATTTACCCCAGACGAACGGCTTATCACGCGCAGACTCAATCTCCGCATGAAGAATCTCCGGCCATCCATCAACCCTCATGTCCGCCCCCATATCAATTGCTTGTCTGCCATTTGGGGCACGAATTCAAAGCCCTTGTCATTTGGATACTGATTCTGTTGATCCTCATTCGTGTACCGGCGTATCCGTGGCCGCTCCCAGTCTGACAGCCGTGATTCAGCTGTAACGTTTATGACTGCCGTCTCGCCCATGTTGATGTCCATCGTATCCATGCGTCCATCGAACATCAGCACAGGATCGGCAATTAGAACATGGCTGGAATCCAGAAGCCCCATCCACACTTTACATGACCGGCCCTGATAATGCTCGCCCAGTGCAATGGATACAAGGGCTGTTGGGATCCCTGATAGCTGAAGTGAAATTCCCCGCGCTTGCAGGTCGGCCCCCTCTCCGGATGAAGTGATCGCTCCCAGATTCCCAACGCCAAGGAATGTATTGGAAAAAGCAACAATATCAATCGGCGCGGAATTTGCCCGGACAAACCCTGACGAGAAATCCAACTCGACCAGAGAAACAGGACGTACAACTTCATCTTGTGAAGCTGCCTTGGCGGCTGCAGTTAGTGTACGGCTCATGTGAAAGACTCAATGCAAGCGATTGAGACTTGATGTATGAACGGTGCTGTTATAGAGCTCTTGGCCTGATTATCATCAACAAGCCTGAAATTAGTGGTTGGCTTCACCGTTGTGATAACCGCATTGTCAGCAGGGGACGATCTCAATGGAGGCTCGATAGTCAGCGTTACCTTTCCTGTAACATCTGAATCAACGTCAGACGTGACCATTTTCAACTCACCATTCACGCCGATATAATCACCGGCTTTGAGTATTCCGGTTACGCTGTTTGTCCATCCGTCAGTTATCAGTGTGCCGCCGGTCTGGGATGCGCCATTGACAAGCGGAGAACCCGTTGCGATACCGGCGGGGTTCGGGTGAGAGTGATCGTATAAAGTAAAGCGCCCTGCCTCCCCGCGAAGAGCAACCATGAATGCAAGCAGCGTCCTGCCATCAGAATCTGAAAGATTTTTGAACCGTAACAGCGCGCGCCATCGGGAACCGGCATTCTCAAGCGTCTGCACCGATCCGTCCATGGGTGAACGGAATGACTGCGTGTTAGATATAAGCGACCACTCCACCGATGATGGGATGATTGAAGGGAATGCGCTCATGCCAGTGCCGACCGAAGTGGCCCGTTGCGTCTGAGGTCATTATTTACCATTGCATATCCCTGTTGTGCGCCACGATTCGCTGCAATCTCAACAGCATGCGCAAGGGCAGCGTCACCATTCCCATTTACAGTAATTGACTGATTGATTGTTACATCACCACCTCCGCCGTTCGGGATAATAGTTCCGGCTGTGCGGGGAACGAACACTTCCGGCCCTCGCTCACCGACAATCGAAGGGACGCCAACCGGCGGCTGGCCACCATCTGCAAAGCCAAGCAAGCTACCGAAACTGAATCCTGAGAATAGGCTTGATGCAGCATTTGCGAGCGGTTCTGTAACTGTTTTTCTGGCTATGATCCGGAGGATGTCCTGGAGTAACCCTTTCAGTACATCGCTGAATTTATTGCCGCTGATGATTGCATCCTCGAACGCACTGGAGAAGGTGATACCCAATTCTTGCGCTGCGGCGCTGGCTTTCTTTGTCTCTTTTGGTAATTTAGAAACAGCATCCGTTGCTTTATTTGTAGCAGAGGCGAGGCTAATGGTAGCTTTAACCTCCTCCCCTATTGCCTGTGCATTTTTCTTATGCTCAATACCAACAGCAGAAAATTTTACGGGATCACCCAGAACAGCCGATAAGTCTTTTGCCCCTGTAGCCGAAATACCATTCCGCAATAAATCAATTTCGGACCGGAATGCGCCTATGTCTTTGGCAGCCTTTCTGTATGGCGCGCCAAAGCTCCCCGGTAATTTACCCATGACTTCTTCAACTTTCTGTGCTCCCAATACAATCGTGTCAAAAGCATTCAAGACGGACAAGGCAAGCCCATCAATAAATAGTCGTATTCCGTCAATTCCACGAGAAACAGGAACCAATAATGCAATCAAGTTTGAGAATCCTGCGATCAGCGCGCTTGTCAGATTGTCTGCCGCTCGTTGCATTTTCGGGTCTTGCAAAAGTTTAGTCACGCCTTCCAATTCTTTCTGCGCCTGTTTCAACCCTGTTTTACCCTCCAACAAGTCTCCGAAGGCATTCCCCAGCGATTTCAATGCGCCTCCGAAAGTGTCTCTTGCCGCTCTGGCGGAGCCGCCAAACTCTTTGCTTAATTCCTTAAGAATAATTGACTGCGCCCCGAGTAGATCACCTGATTGAGCCAATGAAAGAATCATGGACTTCTGACTTTCTGTAAACTGAATACCAACACGCGAAAGTGCGCTTAAATTTGCAACCGGATCATTTAGCACCTTGCCCAACTGTACAACTGCCCCGTTCAAGTCACCCTGCATGCGGGTAGCAAGATCAAGCACCGCTTCTGTCGTGGCACCGAAATTTTTCTTCGTGATCCCGGTAAATGTGAGAATCTTCGATTGAACACGAAGAATTGCTTCATCGCCAAATGTGGTGACATCCTGGAATCCAGCGGCCATCTTTTCAATCTCTTTAGCTGAGAGCCCAGCGGCACCGCCTGTTGAAACGATAGCCTGCTGCACCTGCCTGAATGCGGCTTCCTGTTCAATGGTGTTATCAAGTATCGACTTGAAGACCACGCCTGCACCCAAGCCAAGTAGCGCACCACGCAATGAAAAAACAGATTTCTTCATGGATGAAAAATCACGCTGCCATTTGCCTTTGAACTGTTTTGTCAGTCGCTGTGCTCGTTTTGTATCCCGCTGAAATCCGGGCACATCCAGGCCAAGGCGAACGAAGAGAGACCCTATACTAGCCATGTTTCACCCTTGATACTGCGCGCATTTCCAACTCCTGTGCCTCCTTTTTCTCCGATTCAAGCGCAAAAAATTCTTGCCATTCGACCAACTCATATTGCGACAACGACTCAATCTCAGCCGCCGTTTTATGCAGGTGTAGTGCCAGTTGAAAAATAAACACGCGACCTGCATTCAGGCGGCTTATTATTTTTCCCGCTCATCCTCCGTGTCCGCATTCATCCTCTCAAGATGCTCGGTCAAACGGTCAATCACACTGGCAGACTTATCTTTCAGCTTTTTTGCATCTGATTGCTTAAATATAGGCTTGCCATATTCATCGCAGATTGACTCAATAAATAACGCAATGCGGATATCATCAAGTTTTGCATCCTTGAGCGATTCAATCAAACGATCACGCCTTCCGACGCTTAATCCCCGAAGATAAATCGTGCCGCCCCATTCCGGCACATCAACCTCGACCGACACACGATCATCAGCGGCAAGAATGGCTGCCCTGTCAAGGCTCATGCCGTCGCCCTTACAAGCGATGCGGCAGATACGATAGTTATTTTTGTCGTCTCAGCATCGCCGACACTCCCGCCTAATGGCGGGTAATCAGTAATGATGCCGGAGCCTGTGAATTTCGGGTTGCTCGTGCTAACAGCACCGGCATCAGGCCTGATCTCAATTGCCACGCTGGTTCCGAGTAGAGGGAAAAGAATACTATCAAGCGCAGACGATGCGAAGTCCTGATTCAGTTCAACTTCAAGACTCCAGTTTTTCAACCCTCCCAAATTTATCTGCGTGTCGTCACCCATTGCGGTAACTTCCTGCGTATCAGCCGAATAATTTAAGGTCATTGCTCGGACGCTGGATGATATATCGTTTGCAGCCACGCTGCAAAACCCGTTTGTGAATACTGTCTGTGCCATTTTACTGCTCCTTATACCGTAATGCCTAGCGCTCCGGCCAGGGTAAAGCTAGGACTGGTGCCACTGATAGTAAACACCAGCCTAAAATAGGTGTCAGTGATCGGACCGTCAATGACAAGATCATAGCCACCGGCTGCCGTTATTTGCGCAAATGTTCCAACAGTTGTTGGCGATGCGAATCCTGATGTGCTATCGCTTTCAATTGTAACATTTAGTTTCGGGGCTGTGCCAGAAACAGCCAACACGTGCAATGCGGCTATCATCTTTTGTGTCGATGACAATGCACCCAATTGTTGTGCCGCGCCATTTCCTGTTGCCGTTTTAGTGCCAACGATATTCAGTTGTCCACGGCCAAGATTACCGGCTCCATCAAAAGAAATGCTGTATGCCAACGGATCGCCAACCCCGGCCCCAGGGGTATATTCAGACTGAATTGCAGCCGCCGTAAATGCTCTATTACCGACCGTCGCTGCATCAGGCATCAGCGTAACAACTTGGCGACCGCCGATTCCGGGAAACAACAATGCATCGTCTATGCTTTGCCAAAAGCCCTCAACCTGCATTGATAGTTGTCTCAAGCCACCAGTATTTATCTGGGTATCATTTCCAAAAGTCGTCACTTCCTTGGCATCAACAACATGGTTAAGCGCCACGCTGTTTGCCTGCCCGGAAACGTCAAGGCCACCTATATATATTTTTGCGTTTGTCAAAACATCAGGCATGAGAGACCTCCACTCCTATGGATATTCGATAGTCGCCGGTCACGTCATCCCTGATCGGTGTTTCATCATTTTTCAAAATTGCTTTAATGCTGCCAGCAGACTGACGGTCTACCGCAGCTACTACTGCATCTGATAACTGTTTTACAGCCGAGAATGTAACAGCCCAACAGTCCAGTCTGAATATAGACTGGGTCATTGCGTCGGCACCCATACCCCTCACCTGCGCGTCCCCCGTCCGGCGATATACAACCAGCGGCAACGCTGCATTAGTTCCTGCTACTAGCGGGAATACGCGAGTTCCAACCAGAGCAGCAACCCCGGCATCACTGGTAATCATCGTGTAGAGATCAGTCTCAACACTCATCGCAACACTTTAAGAAAGGCTTCAATCTCAGTGCGTATTGCAGCAAGCACTGCGCTTTTAGTTGATTGTACTGCCGGCTCTAAAAACGGGTGCGGCGAAGCCGCCTTTGCCCCGCCGTGGCCAAACTCAACAAGGTGCCCATAAAACACGCCTGAACTGCGGCGCACTCCGACCTGCAAAGAGCGTTCCTTTCCTTCTCGAATCAATTTTGTTCCAATCGATTTGCGCAAGCGACCAGTCTTCCCCCTTGGCGCTCGCACCCGCGCCTCCTTGACAATAACACGGCCCCCTTTTCGTAAGGCTGTCGTTACCACATTTCTGCGTATTCGTTCTGGTAAACCGCCAAGCTCTTTTTGTAATTCGGCTTCTCCGATAACGCGGAACTCAACACTCATGTTACCTCCCGTGCCAGCAGGCGTGTGGTCTTACCATATTGATCTGACTCAGCATCCAGTATGTTGTATACTGTGCCGCCATCAGTAATCCGCATCTGTGTGGTCACTCCTACCAGCTTCCGGAGTGTATATTCAGCAGATGCCTGCTGTCTAATTGCGCCAGCAAGTTCACCCTCTTTTCCGCCCTTGATTGTCTTCTTTGCCCACCGTGTTGCAAACGTAGACCACGCATTGACAATTTCGCCATATGCATTCTGCGTTGTTGCAGGCTGTTCGATCACGATGCGTGTTCGCATTGCACCGATCATCCGGTGATCATCCTTGGCAAAAGAAGGCTATTTACCGCAATCGGCATTTCTGTCAATTTCATTCCAGTTACAGCCTCGCGGTGCTCATACCAATGCGCAACAAGTAGCTTCACGGCATGTAATAATTGTTCGTCAGTATCTCCGGTGGTCGCATATGTAATCTGCACCGCAGCCGGGTCAGATCGGGTAGACGGCCAAACATTACCATATGCCGGGAAAAGGCGTGCTGGTTCGCTGTTCAAATCTTCCCGGAACCCTGTCAACGTCTGCAACACACCATCTGTATCAATATATTTCAATGACGTAATACTTCCAATTTTCCCGCGATATAAGTTGATGCAAGATGGAAATGAATCAAGTTCCTGCCTCCAAGTCTCGACACCAAGTGATCTCCATGTATGATCTTCCACATATCTCCTTGCAGATGTGATCAATTTACCAATCAATGCGTCATCATCAGCAATATCAACCCGCAGAAATAGTTTCATATCAGCCGTCGTGATTGGCTCACTGCTCAGGTCGGCTACAAGGATTAGCGACATTATTTTTTCTTGAATGCCTCTGCCACTTTTGTAGCACATCCATGCTCGATCAGCTGATCAGCCTCGGTTTTGGATACATCAATCACAGATCCAGGATCAGCTTGTTTCGTTGGCGAACAATAACGTGTTTTCAATTTCACTTTCATTTCGTCTCCTTTTAACAGTAAAACAGCGGGGATGAATATCCACCCCCGCCATCTGATTACATTTACGGACGCTTCCTCAGCCCACCCAATACCAGGGTAGCCGAATAAACACCGCCTGTAGTCGCACTTGCAACCGTGCTCACTACCCGCAAATATCGCAGCCTGCCGATATAGCCCACCTTCTGGACAGTTGCTGTTGCAATTGCGGCAAAAGCACCGTCCAGATCAGCCGCTGCAACGTCTGTGAATGTGCTATTGTCAGCAGATTCTTGCAGCTTCGGCGTATGCGTACCGTCAGTGATGGTGCCTGGGTCAATAACAACCATGGCCTCATCATAATTTGCAGCGTCGACAGAGCTGCCGGTCACAGTGGCTGTATATGCAGCCGGTTTGATGCTTTGAGAAACATCAGCTTCTTGCTTGAATGATTTCATGTCATTTCTCCTTATGCCATTTTGAGACGTGCAAACGCCTCTTCAAGAACAGGCATACCATCGGCATGCTGCCGTCCGATGAATCCAACCTGATTCGTCTCAGCGTAAAGCTCGCTTAACCGCTGCAACTGAAACTGGCTATCTTCGGCTATCCAATACTGTTTGAAATCGCCAAACATCGCAACATATTGTCCCGTGGTCACCGTGTTCGGCGCATATTCAGACATATTGATAGGACGATTCAAAAGCGTATCAGGATCATTTCCAGAAAGCCCGGCACGCCAGATGTAGTTATTGGCCGTATCCTTGATTCGGGCGACCAATGACAAAACATCACGATGCAGTAACCACTGGGCAGTGGCCTGATACTGGGACTTAAGGGCATACTTCGTTTTGATCAGATCATCGCCAGCCAACGCAGTAGCTGAAGCTGCCGCAACATCGCGGCCAGTGCTGATCCCCTGAGAGCTAGCTGTAAAAACTCCCAGTGGCTGCTGACTACCAGACCCGGTCAAAAAGGCCTTCTCCAAAGTGATCCCGAATTTGTAACCCAAACGAGCGGCTACCAATGCCTCAATCGGCTGTGAAGATCGGCGCAGCAAGGTCTGACTGACTTTGATACGTTTAGCAAGTGGATGTGGGGAAAGGCTCCTTGAACCGAATGCCATAGTACTGTCTTCATTGCCGGTCAATAGTTCACTTGTCCAATCGGCATCCGCCGGATCAGCGTCCAGCGTCGGCACGCCAAGCGAGTCGGCTCCCTGCACCGGGATCACAGTTGCTAGACTTCGAACGAAGGTTACATCATCAACGGCTTTGATCAATTGATTCAGTGTCTGTTCCGGAACCAAAAAACCACCGGCCTGATCAACATCTGATTGCAGTGCCGCCAACATTTCACCATCTCGGCTGTTCGGAACGAACCCATTCATTAGATAATGCTGCAATGCGACAATGGGGTCGCCTTCTTCAGCGTTGGCCTGACTTTCAATTTCAGGGGAAATGCTTGCCAGCGCTTCGCGCTCCAAATCATCCTGTTTTTCGATACTGGCAATCTGCTTGCGCAGATCATCCTGACGCGCAATAAGCTCGTCATGTTTCCCTAATTCCTCATCAGTCAGTTCCCGGCCTGCGCCCTCTGCCTGATCGAGGATACCGCGTGCGGCAGCAATAGCTTTACCGCGTTCCTCTCGTAATTTATTTAGCATTGTTAATCTCCTTATAGTATGCGCAAGGTATGTCTCGCGCGTTTTAATGCTCGATCCAATCCTGCGCCACCATTGGGAGGCCGATGATTGTCAAAGGCTGCCATTGGGCAACTGTAAACGAGCACAGAATAGTTCAAATTTTCAAAAAAGTAAACCATCAAGTTAACGATAAAAGATCAAGGCGACGACGCATCAGTCGCACGCGCCATGGCTCATCATCAATTGCAGGAGCGCTGTCCTTCGGAATATTATGAAATCCCATCGCTTCCGGATCAAACCATAATGCAACGGCTGAGGTATCTTCTGCTGCTGTTGCCAGCCCGGCAGTTACTGCCTCATCGGCGGTATACCATGTCTCATCACCCATTGCTTGCGATAATTGATCAAGAGATAAAGCGCTGTGCTCACCGTAAGCTGCAAGCATCCCGACTTTTGCTTTGTCCAGTGCGGCTGCCTCTTTGATTAAATCCTGAGCATTGCCAAGAACAACAGTCCATGGATCGTGTATCATCATCATGCTTCCCCGTTTCATCGTTACCGTTTTGCCAGCCTGTGCAATCACAGAGGCAATAGATAATGCCGCACCGTCAATGATGGTATTGATCTGCGCTGGATGTTGTCTGAGCGTGTTATAAATCGCCAACCCATCAAACACACTTCCCCCTGGGCTGTTGATGTGTACATCAAGCTGATCCAGCTCACCAAGGTTGCCAAGTTCATGGGCGAAGCCTTTGGCGCTCACCCCTTCATAATATGGCCCGATACTATCATATATAAGCACGGTTCCTTTTTTGTCTTTCGCTTCAAATCGCATGCCTTTCATAAAATGTCTCCTTGTAATATATTCAAAATGTTTTCTACCCGATCCGGCTGCCCGTGACCCTTTGCTATTGCCATAGATTTATCATCGTCAACAAGTAATATTTGCTTAATCCATGCTGCGTGTTTTTCAATATCAATCTGAGAATTTGCTTCCTCGCGCCGCACAACTCGCTCGGCAGCTACCCGTTCAAGCGCGATCTGCCGCTGGCCAACCTGCTGCATATTTAACGGTGTAAGATATGTGTCCCCGGATGCACCTATTGTGTTCTGATTCTCAAGTCGCCGAATATCATTAACCGACATCCACCCCCATTGCCGGGCCTTTGCATAAGCTTCAAACCGGCTACTTGTATCTCCCCGCAATAAAGCATCAACAAGAAACTGGATGAAAAACGACTGTTTCGTCCGAGGTGTCAAAAGCAAGTCCCTTGTCAAAGACTGCTCCCAGTTTACCAGCCACGGCCTAAGCGTATAAATCACATATTCCAGGCTTTGCTGTTCGATATTGTTGTTCGTGCTTCGGCTCAGGTCTCCGATGCGATGAGGCTGAATACGGAAAATGCGTGCGATATCGTTCAAACTGAATTGGCGCGTTTCTAGAAATTGGGAATCTTTATTGCTCAGGCCGAGTTCCTTGATGGATAAGCCATCCTCAAGCACGGCAGTTTTATGCCGGTTATCGCCTGCCTGCGCTGCCTGCCATGCATTACGAAAGGCAATGCGGGATTCCTTGTCCTTGAAATGCCCAGGATGTTCAATCACAATTCTAGGCGTTGCATCATTTGCAAAAAATCGTGCGCCGTACTCCTCCGCACCAAGAGCCACGCCGATTGTCTCACGGGCAAACTCAATTGGATTAAGGCCAACCAAACCGTTGCTACTAAAACCTCTAAGATGATGTACCTCACGGCCTAAAAGAATACGTTGCTTTCCACTCGGTTTTTGATATACGTATGCAACACTTCCATCAGGCGACTTAAATGGGAGTACCTTGTCCGGGTGCAATGGCACCAACTCCGCAACAGGCGTTGACCTACCGGGAATAATTTGCGCATAAGCATTACCACGAAGCAACACATGCCCCATCATCATTTCGCGAAATTCATAACTGGTTTGCCATTGATTAGGTTGATCGTGTAGAATCTTGTATAGCGGTTCATTGAACGCGCGGAACTTGCCTCCCTTCCGTCCTCGCTGATAAAGAAACAGAGGCAAACTTGCTATTGATTCGCTTATCGCCCTGACCGCCGCCATGACCGCTGTTACCCGCATGGCTGTATCTGGAGTAACGTTTTGGCCGCTTGCTGTCGGCCTCAATCCAAACAGGTTAACAAGTGACGGGTCCCGCAACGGAGCAGGCGCTGTTTTGCTTGCAGCAAACATACTCCTGAAATTAGCTCCTATCATTCATCACCCCCAGCAAGACAAGACTAAGCCCCGCGATTATAAGTCCAGCAACAGGTGACCACATCCATGCCCCTGCTGTGATACAGCCCAAACCGAAAATTATTGCCGCATCCCAGATCATACAACCATCAACTCTGCACAGTTATCATATACTGAGCCTGTATCATGATGTTGCAAATGGAGACCGATGGCCATTATCAACGCGACCACGCCGTCAATTTTCTCCCGGCTTTTGTCTTTTGCAGGCTTCATGTTTCCTGCCGGGTCAATCGCTACAGCCACATTGCTGATCATCCAGCGCATTACAGGGTTGCCATCATGTTGTAATTCTCTGGCGACAATCATCCTCTCAAGCTCCTTAGTTGGCGATGCCATACTAACAAACCCCTGTCCAAATGGCACTACATCAAGGCCGTCATCTCTCAATTGCTGCGTGAGTTGCGTTGCGTTCCATCTATCAATTGCCATCTGATCCATCTGATATATTTCTCGCATGTTGTTGATGTCGGCACGGATAAAATCATAATTAACGGTGCGCCCTTCGGTTGCTGTGAGTAGCCCAGCCTCAACCCATGCGCGGTATGGAACCTGATCATCATGGCTGCGCTGATCTATCCGTTGTTCGGGACACCAGAATCTGGGCAATATCATCCCATTCTCAAACAGCAATATGAGTGCTGATAAATCTAATGTTGACGATAAATCAAGCGCGCCAACACAACGCAGTCCATCAAGATTCGGGAATGGATGTCGCTTACATGCATCCCATGTTGGTAAGTCAAGCCAGCGATTCGCTTGCTCAGTCCACTCGTTTAGATGCATGCGCCTAAACGCATTCTGCGCAGCAGGAACAGCTTTCGCCTTGATTGCTTTTCTGCGCATATCTTCAAGTTTCACCGATACACCCAGGTTAGGATTTGCCTTCCACCATACATCTTCATCGCGCCAGTCATCACCGTCCTCAACCTCCGTGATAAAAGCGAAAAAGGTATCATCATCTAAAGTCTGATCAAGAACTTGTGCTGAATAGTCATATTGCTCGCGGCCAATGCTCTCGCCACGAACACCCGCCGTTGTGAGCTGAACAAGCATAGGCTGTCGTCGCGCGCCGGTTGCAGTGTCAAGCAGATCAATAACCTCGCGCGTCTTGTGGGCGTGAACCTCATCAATGATTGCGCCATGCACATTCAAGCCGTCCATTGTTTTACTGTCAGATGATAGCGGCTCAAATTTACTGCCGGATTGTAATTGATGTAAATTCCCTTGATGAATTCCGACATACGATTTCATAGCCGAAAGTCGTATCATCTGTGATGCTTGGTCGAACACTATTTTGGCCTGGTCGCGTTTTGTCGCTGCGCTGTAAACTTCAGCACCGGGCTCTTTATCGCCAAAGGCAAGATATAAACCAATGCCTGCCCCCAATTCGCTTTTACCATTTTTCCGTGGAATCATGATAAACGCAGTTCTAAATCTGCGCAGGCCCGTGGCCTTCAACTTCCATCCAAACAGATTACCGATGATGAAACGTTGCCAAGGTTGCAATTCAAATGACACCCCACGCCATTCGCCCTTGGTAAAACGCAATACCTCAAAAAAACGACATACGCGGTGAAATGCTTCCTCATCAAAAAACAATCTACCGTCATCAAAATCAGCCATGAACCGATGGCATGCTGCCTGTTGTTTTTCGCAGCCGGTAGATTCCTGGGCGTATTTGATCAGCGTTTTCATGGGCAGAATTCTGCCGCTTCATCTGGCGGTGCGGGTGCGGATAACCCCTCTCTCGATGCAGGTGTCATTCCAAACTGTTTCATCATCCGTTCCCAGCGGTGGAATGCTTCATTTGCATTCTGCCCAATGCGGCGCATGTCCGTTGTGTCCTCCGTTGGATCAAACGCTGCGGTCGCAATGCGGTATTCATGAAATGCGTGGCAGGCTATGGCAAGAGCCTCACGGTCAAGTTTTTTTATAAGGCCAAGTTGTTTCAACTGAGGATAGACGCTCGACCAAAGCTGTTTGCCATGGATGCCGATCCAGTTTGGACAGCTAACGCCTGCGCTCTTCGGTTGCGGATGTTTTGAATTTGCTTTTGTGGATGCGGTGCCTTGGACAACTTTCAAAGCCGTCGGTTTCTTGGGGGGACCTCTTAGTCCCATTTAGCCGAAAACTCGCATGCGAAAAATATGTATTACCTGTTCGGTTTTCCACAGCCAGTCCTGAAGGAATTTCATACCCCTACCCCTTTTGGCCAGCCGTTCGCCTGCTTCCGCGCCCGCCCCTGCTCTGAGAATGTTTTGCGTGTATGGCACGAATGGCACATTGCTTGCAGGTTGTCCTCATCGTTTGTTCCACCGAGTGACCGTGGGATGATGTGGTCGACTTCAGTCGCCGCTCTCCCACACCGGCATACCGGCTGCTTATGTAATGTAAGCAGCCTCAGCCTGCGCCATGATGCACATGCCAATTGAGGATCAGTCATGCTGAGCAACCGGTGCTATCCATGCGGCTACTGTAGCACAGCTTTAGGAAAAATAAAGCGCCCCGGATGGTTAGACCAAGGGCGCATGATGTCAGTGCGAGCCAACATTCAGGTATACTACACCTATACTGCGGTGGAATGCAACCTTTAATCACACCTATGTTCCTGTGGTATTGTTTCAAAAACGATAGCTTCCCTTTCTCTTATCCCTTGATGGTCTACCAGGGGGCAAGGTTACGCAGCGTGAAATTCATTGCTGAAATCCCAATTTAGGTCGCGGTGTGCAGAAAGGTGAAAGGCGCACTGGCTCGCACTTAGCAAAATTGACTGTTGACATCCTCCCCATGAATAAATTCAGGGGATTCGATTAGCATGATGCTAATG
>CAZKME010000004.1:0-37039 GCA_964553725.1 uncultured Zetaproteobacteria bacterium | reverse complement strand
CAATCATGCCCGGAGTTGATTTGTGAAAATATTTATTGCCCAGATTGCGCCGCGTGTCGGAGATTTGCGTGGAAATGTGAGTCTGATTCTTGCTGCGATGCATACGGCTGAACATGCTCTGTGCGATGTGCTTGTACTGCCGGAATTGACCATTACCGGTTATCCACCCGAAGATTTGCTAAAGCGACCGGCATTTATGGATGAGGTGGAGGCGGCAGTTGAAGCAGTTATATCCGCCAGTCGCAATACCTGCGTTGTATTCGGAGCGCCACGCCGGGATGGAAATGTACTCAGAAACAGCGTCATGCTGGCGCGTTGCGGCTCAGTCATTGGCATATACGATAAACAGTTTTTGCCCAATTACGGCGTCTTTGATGAGCGCCGTTATTTTGAATCGGGCAATGGCCATGCCTGCGTGTTTGATGTGAACGGGTGGAAAATAGGCATCAGTGTATGTGAAGATCTGTGGCATGATGCACTGGCGGCTCGTCAGACGGGTATGCTCTGTGATGTCTGGCTGAATCTGAATGCATCGCCGTTTCACGTCGGCAAGCAGGCCGAGCGGGAGGAACTGGTTCAGCGCCGGGCGCGTGATTATGCTGTAGCGCTGGTGTATGTGAATCCGGTTGGCGGGCAGGATGAAATTGTCTTTGACGGCGGTTCGCATGTGGCGGACAGCGCCGGAAACCTGCTCATGCGAGCGCCATTATTTGAAGTCTGGCAGGGCGTGGTTGATCTGGCTTCGGCAGGAAAATCGGATATTACCGCCTTACCTGAGCCGATAGAACAGATGCACCGGGCGCTGGTCATGGGCGTGGCCGATTATGTGTTGCGTAACGGGTGTACGCAGGTGGTTATTGGCCTGTCCGGCGGCATTGATTCAGCCTTGACTGCAGCCATTGCCGTTGAGGCGCTGGGGGCGGACAGTGTGTTGGGCGTGTTGCTGCCGTCGTGTTATTCCAGCGATCATTCCATTACCGATGCCGAGGCGCTGGTGGCGAATCTGGGCATCCAAGCCATTACCCTGCCGATTGCCCAAGGCGTTGCGGCAGTCGAAGCCACGCTGGCCGAGACTTTTGCCGCCTGGGAAAAAACGGAGATGGATATCACCGAGGAAAACATTCAGGCGCGCATGCGCGGGCTGCTGCTGATGGCGATTTCGAATAAAACCGGGCGCATGGTGTTGACCACCGGCAATAAATCGGAAATGGCGGTCGGTTATGCCACCCTGTACGGCGATATGGCCGGTGGTTTTGCCATGCTCAAGGATGTCTATAAAACAGAAGTATTTGCCCTGTGCCGCTGGCTGAATCGGGAGCGTGAAGTGATCCCGGAACATACAATTACCAAGCCGCCGTCAGCTGAACTCAGGCCGGATCAGAAAGATTCGGATTCTCTGCCTGATTATGATGTGCTTGATGCGATTTTATCCGCCACAATCGAAGAACGCCTCGGCGTGGATGAAATCGTTGCGCGTGGCTACGATCACGCGGAAGTCAAACGCGTGGTGCGCATGTTACAACTGGCCGAATACAAACGCCGCCAGGCGCCGCCGGGCATCAAAATCACCGAACGCGCCTTTGGCCGCGACCGGCGTTATCCGATCACGCATGGATTCCGGGAATAGCGTGTGATGTCTCCCCCGGACACAGGCAAGAAGGCACACGCAACAGGCAGCAGCCGAATCAAATCTATTGTGAAGGCTGATGTACTTCGCAGCTCTGGTGGTGAATAGTTGCTGCCAAAAACTTGCACGCAAAAGGTGGCCCTGATGAACCGTATTCCCGCAGTATCCGACAACGCCGCCAGAGCCCTCGAACTGGCCAGCGCTTTGCAGCATCGTTTTGTCAAAGGGCTGGAGACACTGTCTGGAGAATCGGGCAGTTGCCAGTCGTTTGCGCCGGTGGAATGGGGCCGTGATGAAGGTGCGCATGGCGGCGGCGTGCGCTATGAAACGGCAGACGGTGAGCTGTTCGGACGCGGCTCGGTGAATGTGTCGCAGGTGCATTACGATGATATACCGGAAAAAAAACTGGGCTCGGCCAATGCAATTTCTACCATTATCCATCCGGTCGATCCGCTGGCGCCGTCGGTGCATATCCACATCAGCTGGACGGAAATGAAACGTGCAGAAGGTTACTGGCGCATGATGGCTGACCTGAATCCATCCAATGAGAATAAAGCCCATACAGCGCAGTTTCTGGCCGCTATGCAGGCTGCCGCGCCAGCACAGTTTGATGATGCAGTTGCACAGGGTGACCGCTATTTCTATATCCCGGCGCTCGATCGACATCGCGGCGTGGCGCATTTCTATCTGGAGAATTATCATACAGGTGATGCAGAAGCCGATTACAGTCTGGCCAATACAGTGGGTGAAGCCGCCATTGATGCCTATCTGGCCATCCTGGCCGATACCCTGAATAACGCGGCACAAGCGACGGATAAGCAATGCGCCGGGCAGCTGGCTTATCACACGCTCTATTTTTTCCAGGTGCTGACGCTGGATCGTGGCACGACGACCGGGTTGCTGGTGCATGACCAGAACGATGTCGGCATTATGGGTTCGTTGCCGGCTTATGTGGATCGGGAATTGCTCCGCTCATGGCTGACACGCATGGATAGTCCGCAGGATCAGTTGCTTGATGCCCTGATTGCGGTGCTGCCGGACACGGCTCCGGCGCTGGTGGATGCGGACGTCAAACAGAAACTCGCCGCAGTCGTTCGCGCCCACTACAAGACCTGTCCACAAGCAATGGCAATGCAGGCTGCGGGAAACATTACGCCGCCGACTGTCTGCAACCACCGGTAATTTATTTATTCATCATGACGACAGCGGTGCAAACAGGCTATGCAGCTCTTCTTTCGTCCATAACGGATTTTTAGCGCCATCCGTCCGGTGAATCGCATTCGCCAGGGCGCGTTTGCGTTCCTGCATATCCAGAATTTTCTCTTCGACCGTACCTTCGGTAATCAGTTTATATACAAATACCGCTTTATCCTGACCAATGCGGTGGGCGCGATCCGTGGCCTGGGTTTCCGCCGCCGGATTCCACCACGGGTCGAAATGGATGACCGTATCGGCTGCGGTCAGATTCAGGCCGACGCCGCCGGCTTTGAGACTGATTAGAAACAGCGGCGCTTCTTCATTCTGGAAAGACTCAATCGGCGTCTGCCGATCCGTCGTCTTGCCGGTTAATTTGACATAGGCGATATTGTGCCGGCTGACCTCGTCTTCAATCAATCGCAGCATGGACGTGAACTGGGAGAACAACAGCACCCTTCGCCCCTCCTCGATCATCTCGGGCAGCATGTCCATCAGCATCTGTAATTTGGCCGATGCGGGCGGCTCGCCCCGCAAGCCGTGAACCAGACGCGGATCGCAACACACCTGGCGCATTTTCAATAACGCATCGAGCACCACGATCTGGCTTTGTCCTGAACCCATGGTCGTAACGGCATCGCGCACCCGTTTTTGCATGGCCAGCCGCACGCTTTCATACAGTTCCCGCTGCGCCCCTACAATTTCAATACTGCGGATCATTTCAGTTTTGGGTGGCAGTTCCAGCGCCACATCTTGCTTGGCGCGGCGCAGCATAAACGGTCGCAAGCGTACATTCAGTGCATCCTGACGCGCTGAATCACCTTCGATTTCAATCGGTTTGCGGAATAATTTGGTAAAGCCGCGCATATCATGCAGATAACCGGGCATCAGAAAATCGAACTGGGCCCACAGTTCTCCCAGATGATTCTCCATCGGGGTGCCGGTCATGCACAGCTTGTGTCTGGCGGATAATCTGCGCACCAGTTGCGACACTTTTGCTCTCGGGTTCTTGATATACTGCGCCTCATCGAGAATGAGCAGGTGCCAGTTTTGCGCTTCCAGTGCTTCGAAATCGCGCGCCAGTAGCGGGTATGTCGTCAACACCAGATCGAATTCGGGGATGGTTGTGAAATTCAGCGCACGTTCCGGGCCATGCAACACCAGCACGGATAATGCGGGCGTAAATCTTTCGGCCTCGCGCCGCCAGTTAAACATCAGACTGGTGGGGGCCAGCACCAGCGCCGGATGCTCCAGACGACCCTGCTCTTTCTCGGTCAGAATATGCGCCAGCGCCTGTACGGTTTTGCCCAACCCCATATCATCGGCCAGAATACCGGCAAGATTCATCTGACGCAGAAACTGCATCCAGTTCAGACCCTCACGCTGATAATCGCGCAGTTCGGCCTGCAAAGTTTCCGGCACTTCGCAAACGGGAACACCGCTGATATCCACCAGTTGCTTCATCTGTTTCAGCCACACACTGCTGCTGATGCGCACCGGCACCGACGATGCACTGATACTCTCCTCCAGCGCCAGCATCTGGGGCGCGGAGAGTTGAATATCTTCGGTTTTTCCACTGGCGAACACATCCATCATGAAATGCAGGATGTTGGCCACCATCTCGCCAGGCGCAGGCAACAAGCGCCCGTCCGCCAGCGGTAGCGGGATATGGGCTTTCTCTTTCAGCAGTGCCAACGATTCCGCCTTTAACAGGGCTGGCTTGCCAGCCACCCAGCGCGCCAGCGCATCAATCAGATCAATCTCTTCGCCGCCATCGAGTTTGACCATAAAGCTGGCCTGCCCCATCAAGCCGCCGGTCACAGCTGCGCCATGCTCAGCCAGATTCAGTTCCCATGCTGTGGCATGTGCCACCCGAAATCCGAAATCTTCGGCGACATCGACACGAAAACCCTGCGCCTCCAGTTCGGGAATTTCATACAGCATCCATTCCGGCCAGCTATCATGATCGGCCAGCCCGTACATGTGTTCCGGGAAATCGCCGATAGCGGCCCGTTCATCATCCTGCATCGCATACAGGCCGGCAGCCTCCAGCGCTTCGACAGCCTTACGTTCATGATCCGCATCACGCGCATAATCGATGACTTTATCGCCACGGATGGTGCGCACCGATTCAGGGTGTCTGGCATACGGGATTTGTCTACCATCATAATCAAACAGCAATTCCACCACATGACGCGTCTCAACCCTGCGGTAACTCCAGCGCGGTGCTATTTTTATTGATTTCAGCCGAATCAGCGTAACCGGCCGCACCTGACGATAGACATGTTTCAGATGTACCGGAGCGGGCACATTCTCCGGCAATTGCCGACCAACAGCCTGAATAGCCGCATCAGAACAATCCAGCTCAATGGGGGCGATATTGAGTAAAATCTCGGCCACATCGGCTGGTTGCCCGCAATCCACCGGCCCGCATTCGCCATGTTTCGTATCAATATACCAGGGCGGCGACGACGGCACGATGATTTCGTCGCCCGGCATTTTGAGGGTTAGATGCTGATCGCCCATGCTGTTGAGCTGCCAACCCCATTCAGCACCACGCCGATCAGCCCGCTTCAGTGCCTTCACATCCTTGCTCTGCCAGTGGCAGCGGCCCGAGTTCAATGCCCGTTTGAGGATTTTCAACCCGCCCTGACCCTTGATCTGATAGCCGTGTATGGATGATAGCGAACGATCCGTGGCCACTTCTGCCAGTATTTTTTCATCACTGCTCAACACATATTTCGGAACCGGGTAGGTGAGGATATTGGCGGCATCGTATGGTTGGGAAATGCCATAACCGCCCGATTTCAAAATCCGGGCGGAGATAAATGTCAGCTGTACATTTTTATCGCCATCGGCTTCCAGAATATACAGCAGGCGTTGCTTGATATTGTCAGGATATTCAGTCGCAACCGGTTTTCCCTCGTTGACTTTATCCAGCATCCCCAGCCACAGATTAAAGGCCTGCGGGACAGCTTTATCCGGCTCTTCCTGCGCATCAACCAACGAGCTCTGCTCGTTCAGCGCAGCATACAACAGGGCGGCAACATGGGCGCAATCGCGTTTTTTTTCGCAACTGCATTTACTCTTGATGCGCTGCCTCGCCAGCCGCCGGATGAATACTCTGAATGATGGCTGCCCTGATTGTTGAGCGTCGCCTTTCACCGTGCCCAGAATAAGCCTGCCATCTTCTTCCACTGTCGTACTGAATACGCAGTGCTGTGTAAAATAACTGTGGCCCTGTGCTGATACGCTTGCTCCCATCCAAGCCTGAATCATTGCCTCCGTAAGCTCCGGGAAATCATGCATCTGCCACCATCCCTTTCAAAACCAGTATGTCATCGCGGTGGGCTGCGGCATCTTCAAAACGCAGATCGGCGGCGGCTTCGGTCATCAAACGTTCCAGTTCATGAATCCGCACATCTTGCTCCGCCGGGCTGAGCGGCTCCGGCTCAGCGACTGCGGGAATATGCCCGTAGTCCATTTCATAGACAGAACCGAGTATATCTTTCACCTCCGATTTTACCGTTTCCGGCGTGATGCCATGCTCAGTATTGTAGGCCAGTTGTATATCACGTCTGCGTTCAGTCTCATCCATGGCCCGCCGCATCGAATTTGTCACTTTGTCGGCATAGAGAATCACATAACCTTCAACATTGCGGGCGGCCCGGCCAATGGTCTGGGTCAATGAACGCTCGGAGCGCAAAAAACCTTCTTTGTCCGCATCAAAAATCGCCACCAGCGCTACTTCCGGCAGGTCAAGGCCCTCGCGCAGCAGGTTGATGCCAATCAATACATCGAATACGCCGAGACGCAAATCGCGCAGAATTTCCATACGCTCCACCGTATCAATATCGGAATGCAGATATCGCGTTTTCATATCGAGACTGGAAAGATATTCGGATAAATCCTCGGCCATGCGCTTGGTCAAACAGGTGGCCAGCACACGGAAACCGCGCGCAACCACGGCATTCGCCTCGGATACGAAATCATCGACCTGCGTTGTGGCCGGGCGCACCTGCACGGCCGGATCAATCAGGCCGGTCGGGCGAATAATCTGTTCCACCACCACGCCGCCGCAATGTTCCAGTTCATACTGCCCCGGCGTGGCCGAGACATAAATACTCTGCGTTGCAACCGCCTCGAATTCGTGAAATTGCAATGGCCGGTTATCCAGCGCCGAAGGCAGTCTGAAACCAAAATCCACCAGTGTCTGTTTGCGTGAACGATCTCCCTTGAACATACCGCCAATCTGGGGCACGGTGACGTGCGATTCATCCAGCATGACCAGTGCATTATTGGGTAAATAATCCAGCAGCGTCGGCGGTGCCAGGCCGGGCGCACGGCCGGTCAGGTGGCGGGAATAATTTTCCACGCCGGTGCAATAACCCAGTTCCTGAATCATTTCCAGATCAAAAATTGTGCGCTGCTCAAGCCGCTGCGCTTCCACCAGCCGGTTCTGATCATGCAATTCGGCCAGCCGTTCGGCCAGTTCATCGCGAATGGCGTCCATCGCCTTGAGCAACTGCTCGCGCGGGGTGACAAAATGACTTTTCGGAAACACGGTATATTTATGCAGCACTTCGATGCGCTGGCCGGTCAGGGGATCGAAGCGTGAAATCGCATCAATATCATCGCCGAAAAACTCCACCCGAATAGCAACACCATCGGCATGGGCCGGATAGACTTCCAGCACATCGCCGCGCAAGCGAAATGTGCCACGATGAAAATCCATATCGTTACGTTGATATTGCAATTCCACCAGCTTGCTAATAGCCGCACGCTGATCGATTTCACGCCCCACCTCGAAATAGAGCAGCATGCCCGCATAGGCTTCAGGACTGCCCAGACCATAAATGCACGACACCGAAGCCACGATAATCACATCCTCGCGCTCCAGCAGCGCCCGCGTTGCGGCATGACGCATGCGGTCAATTTGTTCATTGATGGAAGAATCTTTCTCGATATAGGTATCGCTGGATGGCACATAGGCCTCGGGCTGATAATAATCATAATAGGAGACAAAATACTCGACGGCATTATCAGGGAAAAACTGCTTGAATTCACCGTATAACTGGGCCGCCAGCGTCTTGTTCGGGGCCATAATCAGCGTCGGTTTTCCGGTTGCCTCAATCACGCAGGCCATGGTATAGGTTTTGCCGGAGCCGGTGACGCCGAGCAGGGTCTGGTGCTGTTGCCCCTGGGCAATGCCAGCGACCAGTTCAGCTATGGCCTGCGGCTGGTCGCCACGGGGCTCGAAATTTCCTGCAAGTTCAAAGCGCATCGCGCGATGCTAACCCCGAGCAAGCGCGAATCCAGCAGGGATTGCTTTAAGGCTTCTGTTGTCGGCAAATCGTTGTCGCAAATCGGTTGCATTTTTCAAGTTTCGACTTATGCTGGTAACACGATGGAATACAGTTACATGAATGATACGCTGGTGATGCTGGCTGCGACGGTGCTGGCCGTGCTGATGTGCCTGCGCATGCGACTCTCTCCCATACTGGCTTATTTGGCCGTTGGCGTAGCCGTTGGCCCGTTCGGTTTCGGGCTGGTCAGCGATGTCGAACACATCAGAACCTTTGCCGAGTTTGGCGTGGTATTTCTGTTATTCTCCATCGGCCTGGAATTTTCCGTACCATTATTGATGCGCATGAAGGCTACCGTGCTGGGGCTTGGCAGCGCCCAGGTATGTTTGACGGCAGCGCTTACGACAGGCATCGCACTGTTGCTGGGCTTAAAGGCGGAAAGCGCGCTGGTGCTTGGCGGTATCATTGCCATGTCGTCCACCGCGCTGGTCACCAAACAACTGGCTGATCAGGCCGAACTGCATACGCGCCATGGTCGCAACAGCCTTGGTATTCTGCTGTTTCAGGATTTGATGGTAGTGCCATTCCTGATTCTGGTCACCAGCCTGACCGGCGCAACCAGCCAGATATCGTTATTGACCGTGCTCATTGCTCTGGCCGAAGGCGCGCTGGCGCTGCTGTTCATCTTTGCCTTCGGGCGCTGGGTGCTCAGGCCGTTGTTCAGGGAAGTGGCTAGATTTCGCTCTGCCGAGTTGTTTACATTGACCGTATTGTTCATCGTCCTGTGTTCAGCCTGGATCACTTACAGCATTGGTCTCTCATTTGTGCTCGGCGCTTTTCTGGCTGGCGTCATGCTCAGCGAGACTGAGTTCCGGCATCAGGTTGAATCGGAAATCCGCCCGTTCAGGGATCTGTTACTGGGCCTGTTTTTTATCACCATCGGCATGATGCTGGATATTTCTGTGCTGCCATCAATCTGGTTACAGGTGTTGACCCTGCTACTGGTTCTGATTCTGTTCAAATGCGTGATTGTCGCCCTGTTTTGCAGACTGGGCGGTTGGAATAGCGCCGTGTCAGTACGCACCGGCCTGATTCTGGCGCATGGCGGAGAATTCGGTTTTGCCATTCTGGTCATAGCCATGGCGGGCGGGGTTTTAAGTCCGAATGTCGGGCAGATTGTACTCGCAGCCATGTTGTTCAGCATGGTGCTGGCACCGATGATGATTCGTTATAACGGAAATATTGCAGCTTTTTTGTTGCCACAACCCATGCAGCAGAGCCGCCAGGAAATCAGCGACCGCATCATGGCGACATCAAGTAGCTTGAATCACCACGTGATTGTCTGCGGTTACGGCAGGGTAGGCAGGCACAGTATCGAATTGCTGCTCGGGCAGAACATTCCGTGCATGGCGATTGATCTGGAACCGGAACAGGTAGAGCGCGGCATGGCGACAGCGCATCCGGTTTCCTATGGCGATGCAGGCAGCCTGGCGCTGCTGCGCGCCTGCGGCCTGAAACGCGCATCGGCGCTGGTGATCAGCACAATTGATTTCAATACGGCCATGAAAATCATCTCCAGGGTACGTTCCGTGGATAAGGAATTACCGATCATTGTCAGAACACGGAAGGAGTTACACCTCTATCAACTCTATCAGGCCGGGGCTACGGAAGTGGTCGCCGACACTTTTGGCAGTGATCAGATGCTTACGGTTGAAATGCTGGCGCGATTGGGAGTTCGGAGTTCCGAGGCTGTTGCTTAAGTTCATCAGGTCAAAAGCAAAAAGATTGAATCTTTGGGGATATTCACGCGGCGTACCGCAATACATGCAGTTACGCTCCAAATCAGTACCCCATCATGGTTTCTGTTCAACAAAATTAAATTGATGAATAGCCCCAAATGCGCGAAGCAAGACCAGGCACAGTAACGGCACAGTAACGTGCTCGCCTCTCGGATGTCGAATGTTTGCTTGCGTATTTCTTGCCCCGCCGAGGTATTGGCATTGATGAAGTGACCAGACAAATGGAAATCAGACATCGGAAACGGCAAGCCAGCATTGATTCTGCAAATAAAAATCAAATAATTTATACGGCGGTGATGTGAAAGTTGGAATGTGACAAAGTAGAATTAGACGCGCACTCTTATTGAGCTTGCCAATCAGACCCTGTAATACGCCTCATGGCTACAAGAAAGGGGGTATAGTTAGTACGTGTGACCTGGTTTCCAAGGCCCATGATATTTGCACGTTGAGACTGATTTGCACCATAACAAATCATGTTGTTCAGATTACAATTAATATGGGGGAGCCCCATCATATGCCCAAATTCGTGGGCAGCTGTATATTGCCGCATGGAGCGACTGGGAGCAGTTGCATCCGCCCTGCTATTTCCTCGAAATAGCCCCGTATCCTCATCTCCCAAACGAAGCCAGTTACTATCTTGTTGTGCAGCAGGACCTCCAGATGGAATAGGTCCAGGTGGATCAGTCGATTCCGATGCAATTGTAGTATTTCCAATGTGAGCTACATAGTGTGGGCTAGAGCTAGACTTTTCAATATTAATCTTGGCAAAGTAGGTATCAAGATAGTTGTTCGGCACATTACCAGATGGCACCAGCGCATACACTTCAGACCAGCGTCGGTACACATCTTGAGTAAAGCGTTGAATAAACACATTTTGATCAGCCGCATTGAGTGCAGACCCCCCAGATCCCGCATAAAATTTGAAATCAATCCGCATCTTAAGGGTTAATTGTGCATTCTGGTGGCTCAAAATGGCATCAAAGAGATCACTGTGACCATTAACATCAATTCCATTAGCTCGCTCATTGGGCCGAGTGCGAATGGCTAAACGATCTGCGTGAGGAGTCATTGTGGGTGCAAGTCGTGCTTCAGCGCGATATTCAGCAACCAGACTCCCCACAGTGTCAGGCCCTAATTTGCCGTCCACATTGGTTAGACTGTGTGAAGCCTGCCAACTGGCCACAGCCTGGACAAACTCCTCATCAACTAGGTGATAAACATCAGTCTCTAGGCCAAGCACATCGCGAATAACTCTGAGTTCCTCTGAATTGGCGAAACGATCCAAATTATAGTGCAATGCCGCCGAGACCTGCGGCGGATCAAGCAAACCAAATACACCAGCTTGAAGGTTTTCCGGCTCTATGGCCAAGTCGCGCTGGATGTGCCTCTGACCACCCCTTTGCTGCACCACATGCGTCAATTCATGAGCCAGCAGCTTTCTCCCTGGCAACTCATTTGGCAAATACTCACCTGCACCAAATATAATATCCTGCCCAAGTGTAAAGGCGCGGGCATTAGTTGATTGAGCCACATTCACTGCTCTTATATCACTATGTATACGTACGTTTGAGAAATCTGCCCCGAATCGAGGTTCAAAGAAAGCGCGGGTAGTTTGATCAAGTGATTGGCCCCCTCCTTTCATGTTGGCAATGCGTGACTCAACACCTGAACCTAGGTGTGGCGTCTGCCCAAGCATTTCTTTGGTCTGGAGCACTTCTTCCTCTTCCTCCATAGGCTGACGCTTCGCCATTTCATCTTCACATTCCGGACACATGCGCTGAATCCGCATCGGCTGCACGGTTCCAGTCTCAACCCGCTGCGCCACATCGGCATCGGACATGTGCATCACTTGATCGGCAACACGATCTGCCTCCTGTTCGTATTTATCATTCGGTTGACCAATCGTCAGCTTGGCCTGTGCGCCAGTGGATCGGAGAATGTTTTGAATCTGAACTTGCTGTTTGCGATTGGAAGGAACAGTTGAAACAGACTTTGAGCGAATAATCCGTTGCGCAGAACTGGCATGTTTTGTTTTGGGTTTAAATTCCATTATCGCCCTCCTTTACTGCTCAAGTGCTGCCGCTGGTGCGCTGTTTTTTTATGGTAGAACATAGCTACCCCACAGATCATCCTCGGTCTTTTTTCCTTCATCTGAGCCAGGGGCACTTGATTCCCATCGGTGCGCAAATTAATCAGACCGCAATGATATTTGCCGCTTTAGAAGAAACTTGTGTGATATCGCGCAAGACCGAATTGTTCGTTGGCCCATTGTTGCCTGTATACGTCGCCGATTTCGCGATGACAAACCCTGCTGAAGCTCCGGCAAAATCGTTAGAATTCACGGTGGCTCGCTCGGATAACAATTCGATTCCCAAATCATCAAAATGGTTATTGCTGAGATCTGTAAGCAGGTACATGCCGGCAAGCCCCAGCAATATGACAGGCCCAGGTGTTGCTCTTGCAGGCGGAGCCAACACCCCGTCGGGAGGGGCTGTTATGATTCTTCCCGCAGGAGCTGTTACAACGCCACCAACGGGGGCTGCTACAACGCCACCAGCAGGCAAAGACAGCCCAAAAGATCCGGCCCTCAACCCTCTTGTCGGAGAGCCTGATGCTGAAAAAGTCTGATTCAATGCCTCCATTACAGCCTTTACCATGGCAGTACCTAGCAGCAAGCGATTCAGACGATTATCGCGCAACGTCAGCACGCCTTTTGAAGGCTCAAAAGAAGCACCTTTTTTCATGCTTTTATTTAATTTATCCAATTGCTGTCGGCCCAATGACTTGGTAGGCGGCATGCCATACAGGCTAACTGATCCAGAAATAACATTGTGATCCAGCAGGGTTTCCGCCTCGGCATCTATCAAGACCAGTACTATGCCTGCATCATGTCGAACCGCCATATCTCGGATTGCCCTGAGTGCGCCCTGAATCGATTCGATATTCGGCTGTTGGGCATTTATAAGCTGAATGAGTCGCTCGTATGTTTCCCGCTCCAAACCGCGCGTCTCATTTTGAAATACCCTTCCACTAAACCCTTTTTTATCCGCCGCTTTCATGCTGGCAAGTTTGGCGGATAATTCAAAAGCCATCGCATCGAAATCTGTGCTATTGCGGATCTTGTATAGCTTCGCAAACGGAGATGAAAAAGCAAAAGCCTTCGCAGGATTGTTCAGACTGGATGTTACTTGTGCCTCTATCATATTGTGAGCAAGACGGATTTGTCCGGCTCCGGCAATGCTCACCACCATCGTCTTCCTATCCACAAACCCGTATATCTGACAAGCTGTGATTTCCACTTCTTGGCATTGTTCAAACATCAACTGCTGCAAAGGCTTGCTTCCCGAATATATATTCAGGTCGCGCAAAACCACGGAACGCAAGCCGATGAAAACAACCTTCCCCGTATCGCCAAGCATCACCCGTGACCCGGCACAACCGACAATCTTCAAATGATGCACAAACTGGCCTGATACCTTCAGGCCTTTGCTCAAATCGTGATCTCCGGGCAACAGACAGATACATATATCCACCGTTCCGGATTTTATTAATTGCCTAATCGCATCATCCAGCCGGGAAAACTCGCCGCCATTGCCAACACTGATCGTGCAACCGGAACGATTTGACTTACAAAGTAAATCAATGGCCTGCTGAACATTGGTTGCAGTTTTTAGTTTCTCACAATCGGGGGCGGGAACAAAGACCACCTGATTCGCCGTAATCAGATTGGCATAGAAATAAACCGGCGGGTTCATATCTTTATCTGCATCGGCGGGTTGATCCGGATCAATCAGTGACGCCTTGACGCGAAAATCTGCATTGACCGATGAGTCCGGCGTCCACACGCATTTAGCAACGCCATCCCCATCGGTTTTGCCGCCATTGACTGGAGCCAGCGTTCCACCGCCTGCTTCAATCTGGAAACGCACCGTTGCGCCTCTCACCGGCCATTCGCCATTGGCGACCCCAACACGCAAGGGCTGCGGCAAAGGCTGGCCCGGCACGACTTCCTGGCCATCGCCGCCAGCCATAAACAAGCGCGTCAATTCAGTCAAAGCCGGAAAAGCGTATTTACGATCAGCTTCAGGGTTCTCAATTAAACTGCCACCCGAGATGGTGGCCAGCTTGAGATAGTGATGTTTCACGCCATGTGGCGGCTCGCCATGCGCCGACTCACCACTCAGCAGTGCAGGAATGACATAAGCGGAATCAGCCGCCTTTTTCTCCAGTTCGGCGCGTATTTCACGCTCGCGCAACGGCAGCATCCAATAATCGCCGGGCAACAGTTTCTGACCACCCACAGCCAGTTCAAAAAGAATGGATTCCAGACCTACCATCAAAACGCCGCTGGCAGCAGCAAGTGCTACTTCCGGGGACGTGGCAAAATCCGCCATGCTCTGGTCAGACCCTTGCTCGATTGACCAGTTACCGCCTGTGTTCTTCAGCACGCAATAGCCATCCCAGCGACGCACAAAGTCCTGTGGTTTACCAGTGGCAGGCAGGCTATATCCCTGACTGATTTCCCCGCGCAGCGGCAATGGCGCACCCGCCGGGTGTATACCGAGATTCTGTTCGGTTTGCGTATTATAAAATTCAAAAACCCGGTTTATTTCCTTGAATGATTCAGGTGGCGCAAGATCGTTACCGTCACGATCTTTCAGAGCATATTGTTCCGCCCCGTTTTCGCCTGACCATTTCAAGCAGACACCCACAACCGCTTTGACCGGATCATTATCCTGATAGCGCACATCATGCACTTCCAGCCGGAACAGATCATTGCCCGTACGTGCATCCAGCGAAATCTCGGCAGCGCACGGATCACACGGATCAGATGCAGTTACCCCCTCACGAATCCTGACCGTCAGTTCTGCATCGCCACTGCTCGGCAGTTGCTCTGGCCGGGTGCCGCTATCACACCATTTAATTTGCAGCATGGTTTTCGTGCGTGAGCAGGTATCAGCGCCATACAGCGCACTATCCATCAAACCGCCATCTTCCAGCGCCGTTACACTGCGCTCCCAGACATCGGCATACAGGGTGCAATCATCCGGAATCGGCCTTGGCGATGTCAGGTCGGGCTGGGCAAGATAGTTGACCGGTTGCTTAGCTTGTCCGGGCAAATGTGCAATAACACCGTCGGCGCAGACATAACCGGGGACAATCGCCCAATCACTGCCGCTTTTCTGGATTTGAAGTTTACGATGTTTCGGGGTTCCGTCACCCACCACATCGACAAGCGCATCATCCAGCCTGTTTTTCACAATATCCGTCAATTCATTCCAGTCGGCATCGGTCAGCATTCTGCCCTGCTGCTGATATACGCCGGAATAGCGTTTGTCCGAATCGTGGCTTACTCTCGAAATCTGGGTTTTCATGAAGACTCTCCCTTCATTGGCAACGGCATATGATTTAGCCGCCCGTCAAAAATAATCACCGGATCAAGATTGACCGGCATATAATCGCCAAGTTTGTCGAGCACAGCATCGGCTCGCAGGCAATAGTGTTTGTGATGACAGGCACCCATCTCACCGCGATCCTCAGCGCCGAAACAGATCGCCTCCGATGTGGCCTGATGCAGCACGCCATAAGCCGTTTCACCGAATATCGGCGTCCGCGTCACCGCTTCGGTTTTACTGCCAACTGCTTCGCAATAAGCCATATCAAAAAAGACCGGCGCATCAGATGTATTCGTACCCGGTCTGATATGGTTGCCCTTATCCATAAGCCGCAGCGCCTTGGCTGTTTTTTTCGCATCGGCGCTTGCATCGCTGGCAACAAGCGCTTCGGGAACACGGGAATAACGCACGCAGTTCACCACTTGCACAGGCGTAGCTTTATCGCTCTGGAATTTCTTAATACCTTGAATGACTCCTGTAAACAGGCAATCACTGGCCAGCAAATGTTTACAATTCAGCGATTTCATCACGCTGCAATACTCAAGTAGCACCAACCCGCCGGATGCATCCAAAGCATCAAACAGGCAATCTCTGGCATCCAGCACTGGCAACAACATTCCGTCAGCATCAGGCAAGCTGGTAGCATTAACGGTCAGTGATTGGGCCGCTACACGTTCGAGAGATGCCACGCTGTTGCCGGTAATCGTCAGCCCGTCGAGAAAAACAATGTCCCGGAGAAAAAAATCATAATTTGCTGGAAAGGCCAGCGACTGACTGGCCTTGATTCGCGCCGGGCAGTGCCGCCGTCCCTGATGGTAAAAACCCAACTCACCGGCATCGCTTGCACCTGAAACAATGGACTCGGGGCAATCGGGATGCATCACGGCCACGCCGTTCTCACGTAATATCTTTTTGCCCGCGCCACCCGCAAACCGTAAACCGTGTGCAAAAAATACCGGTATTTCACGGGTAACCGAATCATCATCCACATCCAGTTCAGCCGGCCCGCCTGCTACTCCTATCGTTGCAGACACCCGGCAATAACGGATATAGCCCGACAGCGGCGGCGCATCGGTACTACTGTCACGGCTCAGTCCGGCTGCGAAAACAGTGTCTTCAGCTTCCACATGCAGGCAAACCGCATCGCCCAGCACAGTGCACCGGTTCAGACTGGCCAAACCAACGTCCGCACTCACTTTCCCGAATAGACAATCCGAGGCATTGAGCACGGCTTTTTCATGGTTATCTGTTTTCACTTCAACATTGGCCACGATGCAATGGCGCAATTCCAGATAACCGAAGCTGACCATCACCTTGTTAACCAGCACCACGTTTTCAAAACGATAGTGTTTCTCTTCCGTTAAGGTAATGCTGCCATTGATGCACAAGGGGCGTTGTGTTCGGCCACGGAACACCTGTACGCCATCCTCCTCGACCACTTCCAGCAGGGTGGATGTTGCAAGCAACGAATCCCATATCAACGTAAACTGCTCGGGATAAAAGAACCCGGCAGGAACCGGCACATGCAGCAATAATCGTTTGGGATGATCATGCCCCTGATGCCAATCCGGCGAGCGCATATCGACAGTGCGCGGAGACAAATCCTCATAACTGCCCGGAAAACATGGCAAGCCGTGCGGGTTGAGTTGCCGCCATGAAACTTCTGTTCCCGAAAAAGACGTGCGCCGTTCATCCGCCCGGCCCGAATCGGATAACACGGCTCGGGATGGATAACGCATATCCAGCATTACATTCGGCAAGGCAGGCTGCTTGATCGCTTCCAGCGGATGTCTCGTATCCGGCTCATCCTCACCAAATGCGGCGGCAGGAAGACGTGGTATGCCGATGCGCGCGGTTCGCGCTACCCGCTTCCACCCCTCCTGAATTTCGGCCTCCATCTGTCCGACCGATTCGGCAATCGCCTCGACACAGTTCAGCGTCCCCTTGCGCTGCCGCCACGATACGGCATTGGCCACTTCATCACGTCGCCCTTCTGCTTCGGGAGAAAGCAGGCGCGCATCCACCAGTTGTGCAAAATAAGGAATCAGCCATTCCTGACATGAAACACCGCCCTCATCGTTATCCGGGAAACTGTCGGCCAGCCGCTGATCGAGGGTGTGACGAACCAAATCCAGCAATTCCCCACTGGCATCCAGATATTTAGCCAGATCGCCTAACTCAGTGACATGGTTGCCGCTATCGAAACTGTTGTTATCCCGATTGCGGTATACCTGCGGCAACAACGCTTCATAAATCTGTTGCCCGATCTGTGATTTCCATGCCGCACTCATGGTTGATACGCCACGGACGGTTTCATCTTCACATCATCGGTTTGCAGATAAATCACCCGCCGCTGACTTGCCGACTTGATAACCCGCTGTTCTGCTACGCTATTTTCACTGGAATCACGCTCTCTCAGATTACAGATGGAACGTTCCACGCCGGTGATATTTTCAACCACGGCATAGATTTCGCTCAGATACATATTCTGGCCCAGTTTCCGCTGCTGTAGAGAAAAGGCATCCAGCAAGGCAGCGTGAACATCGGCCTCCACAGTTTCCATATCGTATTGATCAATATCAATGTGCAAGGTGACATCAACCTGAGGCCGCAAGCTGTCGAACAGCGTAATCGCCACCTGCACACCGGGCAAGGCATGCGATAACAAATAATCCTGCAAGTCAGTTCTCAACGCGCCCAGTTCGCCTCCACCGGCCGGCACAACGACAACCTCAATGAGCCCTCCGCGCCCACCTGAATCAGGCCGAACAAATGCACCAGCCTGCCAGACGCTGCTGTAGCTGGCCGCCAACCGGGCAAAATCGGCAATCGACACGGCGCGTTCCAGCGTCAGCACAGTAGGCGGCGCATTCTCCCGCAGCATTTTTGCACTCTCCATCGCATTGCCGCCGGTTGCGGCTACCGGATGAACAACCGATTTGACAATAGCATGTGGTTTGACCGGTTTGAGCAGCGAACCGGCATCCAGATTACCATCCGATCCCGTACCAAGGCGGTAAGCAACCCGGATATTATTTTTTCCACTCGGCAACCGCCGCGCCAACACACCATCGCCAAACGAGATGTTAAGAAACGCTTCTTCGGTCATGCGCACGGTATAATGAATATCCGTTGGCGATGAATTATTCAACGTCGATATCTGCTGCCAAACCTGTCCGTCCACCGCCACATCAATATCAGCCCGGACGCCTGAACTCATGCTTGCATCCGGAATAAATGACACATCGTTGACCGCCATGATAAATGACTGATTGGACTGCGTTGCATCGCCGCTGCCAAGAATCTTTTCCGGCTTGCGCTCCCCGTGCCCGGCGCGAACCACATTGGCATAGATCAATGTATCGGCTTTGATAAAAGTATCCGCTTCAATTTTATCGAGCAGTGTAATTGTTGTCCCGCCTGCAAGCGCTTCCACTTCGGAGACCAGCGTTTTGTCGCCACAAACAAGCATCACCGTACGCCCTTTCTGCAAGGCTGCCGGAAGCTTCTCCAAATCAATGCTGTGACTTTCGGGAAGCTTATCTTGATTGCGATCAAAACCTTCGGGGTGCAGGGTATATTGTAACGGTCCGTAAATGCGTTCGAGATTGCCGTCTATCTTGGAGTGTGAGAATGAAAGTATAAAATCATCTTCCCGCTCTTCGATACTGGCGATATGCAAAGCGCGCTGTCCACTGCCGACTGAGCCAACCACCCAATCGCCGCTGCGGAAGCCTTTCGGTGCACCGGCCACTGCAAAACCGGAAGGATTAATGACTACGATTTGCTGCGGCACAAAAGCATCGTGTGCATAGCGAATATAGATTTCGCTGATATTTTTTTCTGATTTGATCTGGTTGTGACTGCTTATAGCTGCTCCCATAATCTTTTTCTGTTCGAAATCCTCATCTTTTTTGATTCCTCTTAATCCCGCATCATCACGAACAACTCCATTCTTGTAATGCACAGGGAATATGATTGTATCCGGTGGAAAAGGAACAGTATTCGTTTTATTAATCCTGTTCAGACGATAAATCGAATCATTTATTGTGGGTAACATACTCAGGTTATCCAGACGAATCCGCTCGCCATCTGTTGCTATGACCTCATTAAACTTCCAGTCAGTATCTTCCCATCCAATCACATCGCCAACCGTCAAGCCGGTAGCCTGATCAAACTCGATCACGCCTTCCCCATTGATTTTAACCGCCAGCACATCTTTGGCACCAGTTAATAGCATCACCTGATGCTCAAACCACGATTGTGTTGCGGTGAAACCGGGTGGTACAAATTCCATTGTGCCTGCTGCATGATTGATATTAGCAATGGATATGAACCTGCCCACCTCTAATTCAGTATTCAGTAATACGCCAACATCACCACCGGAAATATCCAAAGCTTCAATGCTTCCCCCCTGTTCATCCACCCAGACCATATCTTCCGAAATAGCAGTCTGCGACTTATTCCCGTCCAGCGGGTGCAGTTGATTCAGTTCACCATCAATATCAATTTCATCCAGCGTTTCAAACTTGGCCGGCGAGCCCCCGTCTGTCGGTGCATTTTTCACCTGATAACCTTTCGCCACGATACCTGCCATGCTTTCCTTAGCCATCAGAGCGAGAAATGTGCTCGCCGAAGCAGGCGGCGCAGGATGATAATCCAGCAGCGCCACCATTCTCCGCACATCATCCCACTGCGTAGCTGTTCCGATATAACCCTCATTGGCATAAGCATCGGCATGCTCGGTCAGAATATGGCAGGCACGCGCCAGTGAACGGGCGATCAACCAACCCATATCCCTGCTTTCTCTCTGGTAATGCTCCTGCAACTGCTGCTGGCGTTTGCGCAATAATGATTCGCGCTCACGCCCTGATGCCTGATCAATCTCATCTGCACTGACCGGCTCATTTAGCACTTCTTGCCAGTTCGGAAAATAGCCATGCAACGACTGACGCAGCACATCCAGATGCGTGGCGGCATTCCCGTCAACATAGCGGAAACGGCTCAAACCCGCCCGGTTCCATCGCGTCAGATCAGTGGTCAAGCCCGTGCGCTCACTCATCCTTTTCTCCCCCCGCTGAGTCTTAAATCATAATAGCCCCGCTCTGCCTTACCCGGCTCATTATCGCAAACGGCAATATCCAGCCCGTCCAGCTCAATAAAATCATCCTTGACCCGATCAGGAAATTGACTGCCGACCCGTTTGAATCGATTCAGACAAATATGTTCAATGCCATCGAGTTGCATGAGTTGCTGAATGATATCGCTGATATAAATATCCTCGCCAAACTGCAACCTGCCCGGTTCAAAAAAACCGCCCGGTTCCCGGCTCAGTGCATGTTCAACTGCCCGTCTGATTTCAGACTGATCATAGTTAGCCCCCACATGAATCGATAACGACATCACAATGCCGACATATGCCGCATCGCGCAGCACGACTTCCTGCCCGGCCATGCGATAGGCTTCCAGGTATGGCCTGAGCACCGTACGAATCGTCGGCGGCGGATTTTGCTCCAGATTGGCCAGGTATAAACCTCTCAGCTGATGGAACTGCTTGATTGCATCGATCAGATCGGGTTCGTATTTTTTGACCTTTTCACCTTCACGCATGCCATCCAGCTCGGTGTTTTCCCAACCAATCATGGCGACATTCATGCTCGTCCACGATCCTGTCCACTGGCTCCATGCATGCGCCCGCAGCACCAGCGGATGTTCCTCAAGACGGTGGCTGTAATCCTCAACTGAAACCATGCGCCGCTGCGTAAATACCGAGCGAGGCCCCTGCAAACGCGCCTGTTCGACGGCCAGCGCATCGCTGTCGAATTTCTCCACTGCCGTTCGCGCCTCCGGCTGCTCTACCGGGTCATTTTCAAAGCCCAGTTCAAGCACGGCGTCATAGCCGATAAAGCCAAGCAAGCGGCGCACGGATGCGGGTTGTCTGGCTGTTTCCAGAAAGGCCTCGGCAGCCACCCTGTCGGCCATATCCGATAGCTGATCCAGCGCCGCAGCCAGCGCTTCGACCAGCACCACCTCCATATCCGCAACCGTCCAGCGACTGCGATCAGGATAAGATGCGGCCAGCTCTTCCAGCATAAACTGGCGGAAACCGTCGAAATCTCGCGCCAGCCAGTCGAAATCATCACCGACTTCCGGAGGCAAGTAGGGCAGACGTACAATGCGCCGCCCGCAATCCGGACAGCCGCCCGGAAAGCTCAGTTCGATAACCGGCGTCTCAGCCACCGGCGCTGACCTCATATTCATGGGTTTCCTGCTGCTGGATGCGCGCCAATACATAAGAGATGCGAATCAACAACTTTTCCTCCTCCACGTTAACATCAATCTCCAGTGTTTTCGGATCTACTTCGCCCTGCAATGCTTCAGCCAACGAGGACATCAGTCGTTTTTTGGTCACTTCTTTTAGCAGCGCAGTACCCGGTTCAAACACAAGACGACGTACACCGGCACCAAACTCGGAGCGAAATACGCGCTCCCTCGGATTGGTAAACAATACCTGCTCAATCTGCTCACGCACATGATCACCGCGCCCGCTCATCGCAGTAGCGTTGCCATCCATGCGAAATGGAAATGACAGATAGGATACGCTGTTCAGGCGCTGCATGGCTTGCCCCTCATGCACTCGTAACCTTGGTAGAAAGCGTGCTCATTTCCCCCTGCGGCACCGGAGGCGCTGTCGGCGCGCCGGGCGCTGTGGTCGGGTGAATATGAGTGGCGAACATCGATAAAAAACTAGATCCTTTGATCACCGGTTCACCGCCCTGACCGCCCAACATAACCTGACTACCCTCGACAACAATCTGCGTTCCCTTGATCGTGATGCCGGATGCAGCCATGTCGATTTTATTGCCATTGCTGTCTTCGATGGTGGTGCCCGATGAACGCATGGTCATGGTGTTGCCATTGACATCCTCAATGACAATCTCTCCGGCATCGGCATCCATACTCAATTTGCTGCCACCTGCATCGGTGAGGGCAATCGTGCCGTTCTGATCGATTTCCATGTCCGCGCCCGCCGGGTGATGCAAATAAAAACGCTCAGCGCCCGCTTCATCATCAAACTGTAAAATATGCCCGGATTTTGTTTTCAACATGCGCGTCGTCGGTTCCGTTTTCGCGGCCTCATCAGGGATATCCCCCTCCTGCTGCCAAAATGTACCCACCCAGACGGGACGAGAGATATCGCCCTCTTCAAACTCGACCCATATCTGCGCATCCACCTCGGGAATCATAAATAATCCCTGTTGCGCCACGCCGCCGTAGGGCATGCAAGGCAGCGCCCAACCCACCACCTCATCGCGAAATACCGATGGCACACGCACCTTCAATCGCCCCAGCTTCCTCGGATCCTGATTATCCGCCACAAAACCCCGGTATTTTCCATAGCGTTTGCTCTCGATCTGCCGGGCCAGCTTGATAAGCGTTTGTTTCATGATCCCTCCTGAATTCCTGCTACCGATGCAATTTCACCTGTGGCGTTACGAATCAATTTGAATTTCTGCCGATAGCCATCGGCCGAAAAACGATGTGTCACTTCATCCACATAATATATCCCGCCATCGGATTCGCCGACGCCATCGACAGATACAGTTTTGTGCGTCAGCAATACATGCCCGTACAGCGAACCATCCAGCTCACCTTCCGCTTTCACCTTCCATGCATTTTCATTGGCTTTGACCTGGGCTTGAACCAGCAATTCTTCCCACGATGAACCCTTGGGCTGCTGCATATCCCGCACAAAAGGCTCAAGCCCCATGCCCTCGCTGTTTGCCGCGACACTGCCAAGCAAAGGCAGATCAGATGAAAACGTTTCTTCTTCATGACCTGCGCCGCTGTCCACTGCCCGCGTAACACGTATTTTATCGGGAAAATGACCATCATAGCGGGCTGAGAAACTCAGGCAGTTAGTTGCAGCCCCGGCATACAGCATGATTTTTTCTTGCTGAGGTTTAACGCCGAGATCCAGCGCCTTGAAGTAGAGTGTCTTTTCCCTGACATAAAATTCAAAGCCGTTGGCTTCGGCACGTTCACGAATCAGTTGTACTGGCGGGCTATTACGATTCAGGCTTTGTGCCGTCATGCCAACATCGGCCACGACATGGAGCTCCCCTGCCAGTTGCTTCACCACTTCCCCGTCCGTTGCAGGCGCTTCTTCATTCGACAAACTGCCCTGACCATGCACCCGATCGAGCAGAATCGAATCATCCTGCGCTGTCACCGTCACCGAAGCCGCACTCATATCCTCCGGCAACCGGGCATGCACATCCTTGATATAACCGTGCATAATCTGTTCTTCATGAGAAGAACCAAAGGCGGCAATGATTTCAATTTCCATCCATTGCCGGAATACGCCTGAATCCTGAATAAACCATTGGCCGAATTCATCCCGCATGGTATCGAACACGATGGTACAGGTTGTCGGTGCCTTGCGACTCATGCTGACCGTCAATTCTTTTGCATAGGCGTAGAACTGGCTGATATCTTTACCACCCACAAGAATGATACACTCAGCCGGTTCACGCTGCATATCGCTATTCAACAAATGATCCAGCAAAGCCATCATCGGCCTCCCTGTCTTGTTTCATCCGCACGCGGAATGATGATTGTAGCACCAACCAGTTCCCTGTTGATTGATTTGGAGATGCTCAGATCAAGAGCGCACAAAACACCCGGATTGGCATCGATAATACGCCACCATAAACGTGCATTGTTGTAATAGTGCAAGGCCAGCAAATCCAGCCGTTCGCCCTCTTTCAGCTGATGCTCAATCACACCATCCGCAACACCTGTCGGGCGGGCGCGAATCCCTCTGAATATCACGTTGCCGTTTTCATCCGGCTGAAATTCGACACTGGCCCGGTATCGTGTGCCTTTGAGTCGTTCAACGCCCATCAAAACAGTCCCACAACCGTGCTGGCCGTATTCAGCGCCGCACCAATCACCTGACGCGCTTTTTCGACCGTATAGAATGGATTACCGCTTTCGATCACCTGCAAGGTTAATGTCGCCTCGGCCCGGTATGGAACCAATGACGGGAAATAGGCTTTTTCCTCAATTTGCACCTGGGTCAGAAACACCGGCAGAATATGCGTACCCCAGACAAACAGCAGCACGGAAGCCGATTCATTATGTGAAAAAGCCCTGTCTTCGCCCTGCCCGAGCGCTGCCAGCATTTGTACCCCGGACGGTGACTGCGATTTCGGTTCAACCATGCTGCGAATGGTATCAAGCTCCGGCTGCACACCGAAGGATGATGCAATCGCATCGCCTTCATTCATGCGATCTGTCGCATCGAGCAATACTTTGACCGTAAAACTCTCGGCGTTGACGGTCACGCCCTGAGATGCACGCGACGTTTCTGTCGGACTAACGAAATCGTATCCCCCACGGGTGGCCGGCGAACCGCCTGTTTTGACTGTAACACTGCGCGTTCGGGTAATGCTTTCGGGATTAAATTCAAACAACAATAACAATGGCGGAATGGCCAGTGCATATTCAACCAGAGCGCCTTTCATGCTCACTTCGGCGCACCTTTGCCAGCCCGACCGGACACGCATTGTAGTTGCGAGGCAATGCCATGAGCCACCTGCCCGGCAATTTCACCATCCGTGGCATTCGGTACAGGTTTGATTGCAGGTATGCTCAAACTGTCAATATTACAGGGTGACAGGCCATCCATGACTCCCAGACGTTCAGCCACCAGACGGGCAATGGATGAACCCCGGTGCTCGAAACCGGCTGGCAGATGCAGGGAAAGGCTGTCGATTTCTATCATTCGCCCTGCTCCGGTAAAAAGGCGGCGTATGGCCCCAGACTGGAGGGCACCATTTCACCGCCGGCCTTGGCCAGTTCTGTCCACGCTGAACGGGCGATATGCGAATTCGCAATCTCGGCAGACTCGCCCGCAGCCAGAAACGCAGCGTGCAATGCCACATTACGAATTTGTCCGCCTGTCAATTGCATGGCCTGGCCCAGTATATCGAAGTTCAATTCTGCTGCCAGCGGCGCTTTGGCGGGCACATGTTTGCGCCATAATCTGCTTCTGGCCCGCGCATCCGGCCTTGGAAACTCAACCACCATCTGAAAACGGCGGGCAAAAGCGGCATCCATATGCTGGCGTAAATTACTGGTCAGTATGCAGGGCCCATGGTGGCGTTCAATACGCGACAGCAGATGACTGACTTCCATATTGGCATAACGATCCCGCGCCTCTTTCACTTCCCCGCGTTTACCGAACAGGCTGTCGGCTTCATCAAACAGCAGCACCATCTCCTGCCCTGCCGCCGCATCAAACAGCGCATTGAGATTTTTTTCTGTTTCACCGATATATTTACTGACCAGCATACCCAGATCGACCCGGTACAATGGCCAGCCCAGCGCCCCGGCCAGCACTTCTGCGGCAAAGGTTTTTCCCGTACCTGAAGGACCGGAAAACAGCGCCACCGGCCCACCGCTGATACGCCCCTGCCACTGATTGGCAACAATATCCCGGTGCGTTACCCACAATAAAAATTCACGCAGGCTTTGCTCTACCGATGCCGGAAGCACCAAATCATCCCAACTGGCATGTACAGGAATTTCGACGGCTCCCGGTGGTGCCACATGCGATGCGACAGACCAGCCCAGCAATATCTTGCTGGCGCTCGCGCTCGGCCTGACAGGCGTATAAGCATCCGGTTTCGCCTGCTCCAGTAACCCGGCCAACAGCAATGGCGCATCGTAGCGCAAGCGCGCATGGAACATACCGCCTTCACCGGCATCCATAAAAAACAGTTCCCGCATCAAGGCCGGTGTGGGATAGGTGGATGTCAAACCCGGCTGCAACTCCTGAAACATCCAGCCGATGCGCGGTTCGGCCTCGGGCGCTACGGCAGAGGCCAGAATATCCTGATCCACCGGCAATAATTGATGCACCTGCACCAGTTCCCGCCATGGCGATTGATTGCGCACTGTCTCCACCTGCTGCTGTAAATCATGCAGTTTCTGCTTCATTTCATCGCTGATATTTTGCCCTTGCCTGGCGGATGCCAGACAGATGCCCAACAGCGTGATGCGCTCCCACTCGGGCGTAAGCACAGCTGCCGATATCACGCTTTGCTCCCGTAAAACATCAAGGGATTGCTACGAAATGATTTATTTACCGTGATGCCGCTGCCCTTCGGTTCTTCAACGGCTCTTGTGCTGACAGCATATAAAATGGACTGCCAGCTTAAACTCTGCGCTGCTTTTATTTCAGTGGGCAGTTTGACTGTAAATATCCGTCGTGAATCAATCCCGGCCGGATCAATGCGATTGGCATGAAACCCTGCCGCAGGCGGTGTGTTGGAAATGGTCTTTTCCAGCGGCAACGTGGTGTCCGCAATTGCCTCTTTCCAGACAACCGCCACGTTGTCATCCCCTCGCCGCCACACATTCCAGAACAACGTCACGCTTTCACCCTCTTTTGCCGCAATCAGGATTTCCAGATCACCCGAAACGTCCGCTCCTTCCACTTCCGCAACATAATACAGTGCACCTCCCGTATCCTTAAAGCAGATATGAGGGGCCCAATCCTCCGCCATCGTATCAATTTCCAGATATGACACTTCTGGCCTTAAATGGATCATGCCATTGCGTTCCCTGTCCGATTCGCGCGCCATATCACCCCAAACCAGCATGTCCGGGCTGCCAACCAGCGGCGAGGCTTCGGACGGGGCAGTGAAAGGAACCGGGGCCAGAGACAATTCGTAAGCCACCGATAATCGGTAGGCCGTATCCCCCTGCGTAGACCAGATATGATTCAGATTTTCGAGTTGCATATCGACAGGCACGATTTCAAGCAGTGCTTCATTACCCCCGCCATTATTGATTTTCAAAATCGGGTTGTTGTGCAACACAGCGATGACTTCGCCAACCAGTCGCAAATCATTTTCGCCCAGAGAAGGCTCAGAGCCACTGGCAACATCAAGACCAAATGGCGTAATCAGACAGTACAGACGGATATAAAAGGGTTGATCGCTGGCTCCGTCTGCCGGGAAACCATCCAGTTTGACATGATAAAAAAAGATATTGATGTTCTGCTTGTCGGTTGACACCTTTTCAATGGCCCACTTCGGGTGACCGATGAACACATCGGCTTCGGCCACATCGGTAATGCCGTTAGCAATCAGCTGGCGTAATTCTCTGGCCGCCACCGACAAAGCATTCACCGGCAGCGCCATCTATACGCCCCTCAGATAATGCCGGCTGGAAAAACCATGGCTGGGCGTCTGCTGCTCCACATGCGCCGGGGCCTGTTGCACAGGCGCTTCAATCACCACATCTATACGCCCGATTTTCACGCCGGGCTGCTGATGCCTCTCCTCTTTTTTCGGCCCGGAACCGGCAACAGGTTTATCCAGCCGACCACGGCCCAACCATTGATCCGCCTGCTGCATCGTTGCAGCAACAGGTTCGGCCTGACCTGTTCCCTGAGCCACTTGTTCAGATATCGCGTGCTCGGAAGCCATTTGCCCGCTTCGACTCCTGCTATGCTCCGGCATACTGGAATCCGGCGTTTGAATCACCTGCGTTTGTTCCGTCATGGCCTGTGTTGTTTCAGCCTGTGGTTGCGTGGCGGCTTGCACCATCGGCAAACCCGGATGCAAACTGTCCGCCAAACGGGTAAAATCTTCAAAATCTCCGGATGTCCCAATTTCCTGGCCTGCTGCTTCGGTTTCCACCATGCTTGCAGGCCGGGTTCCATGCTGCGATGGCAGATGCTCCAGTGAAGTTTTCATTCCAGTCGTTGCTTCAGAATTTTCAGCCTGTGGCTGTTCTGGCGCTGCTGTTGATGCTATTTCCGGCCGGGATAGCGGTCTGGCAGTATCTGATACATGCCCGGGCGCTGATGAATCATCATTGTGAATCAATAATTCAGTTGAAGATTCGAGCCTTCGTTCGGCGCAATATTGAACGGGGGTGCGTATCGGCTCATGCAAAGAAACCGGTGCTTCTTGCAGCGGTGAATGCGATACCGCAGGCATGGCATCTGTCGGTGCAGAGATTGCTTCCGGGCTGTTTACAACCGCAGCCGGTTCACTGGATTCGGCACCTGTACGAACAGAGCCGGAAACAGAGCCGACAGGTAACCGGGCATCGCTGATAATCTCGCCAAAGAATCCCATTGTTTTACGCCACCATCCCGCGCGAAGCATCAATCAATTGCAAATACGCATGCCGACGTTGCCGCGTGAGTGACAGAATCTCCTGCTCGCTCCAGTGGTAGTGCCATGCCAGCGTGTGGACTTCTTCAAGCAGTCCGTGCATTCCGGTGCGGAAAAACCCGTAGGGGTTGATGTTCACAACCTGATCCGCACCACATTCCGGACAGTTCAGCGCCAATGCGGTTGTGACTGTCGGCGATGCATCTTCCAGTGCGCTTTCTATGTCCGCTATGGATGTTTCAGACAACGCATCGAACCATTGTGCTTCCGGTGGTTTTCCATTCACCGTCAGGACACAGCGCCTGAGCAAAAAACCGGTAGCTAACGCATCATCTATCCCTGATAATGCTTCCTGATCCATCCCCTCCGGCACACGCAAAACCACATCGCAACCCTGAACAGACAGATGAAAACGGGGGAAACCCTTACCCGCAGCCTTGACTGGCAGCTCGGACAGCTTGAGCGGGATATCAAATGGTGCTGAACAGGATCTGCATTGGGATGTAAGCCAGGCCCGATCACCATTCAAATGACGGGCAAGCTGCAACATCAGCCACTGACGATCAGCCATACATAAACCGGCAGCATGTTCTTGCTTAAAGTTTTCGCGGCCCACTTTTTCAATCATTGCGCCCAGCATGGCCGTTACAAAAGCGGGGGATGATTGCCCTGATGCTTCAAGCTCCAGCAACGCCTGCTCGGTATGACCGTTCAAAGGCCGGAATATGATATCCTTTTCCAGCCTGTCTCCCGACCAATAGCCCCCGGGTAGAGTCGCGCCTCCACCGTTCAACATCATGTAGGCTTAACTCTCGGTTGGTTCAGTAACAGCGGTATCGCGCTCCCAGCCTTCGTGTTCAAGCTTGATGGTCTGAATACCGACCGTATTCGTACTACCGGCGTCAAAATCCGGCAGCGCCTGATATTCCGACACCCATGCACGAAAAACCTTGTAGGAAATCGCCACCTGCCCCTGCAGGTTTAACACATTGATGATAATATCCTTGCGAAAATTCAGCAGCGACATCGCCGCATCACCCTGAATATTATTGACCTTGTTGGCCCATTTCTCGAATACCGGATCGTGTGTCAGTCCCTGTTCAAGGCTGATGGCTTCAAACTTGGTTCCGCCCGGCAATTTCCGCACATGCGTCGGGTCTCCTCCCGTGCGCCAATCAACGGCTTCAGTAGATTTTTTCAATGCGCCCATTTTACGCAGGCCCGCAACTGGCTGACCATCAATCAACACCTGAAACTTGAATGTCCTGTATGGGTCGTGACGATGTGCATTTACTGGAAATAGTGGTGCTGCCATAATAGTTCCCCTTATTCCTGGCCGACTTTTTGTTGAATGCGAACAATGACGAATTCTGCCGGCTTCAGCGGCGCAAAACCGACCTGCACAATCACCTGGCCGCGATCAATGTCACCCTGTGTCATGGTATCGCCAAGGCCACAGCGCACGAAGTATGCTTTATTCGCCGTTTCACCTTGAAATGCTCCAGCTCTGAACAAGCCATTCATAAACGATTCAATATTGACCCGCAAGGACGACCACAAGCGGTGATCATTGGGTTCGAAAACCGCCCATTGAATACCGCTGTAAATACTGCGTTCAATCATAATCGCCGTACGCCGAATCGGCAGATAGCGCCATTCTGGATCCGCCCTAGTGGCGCGGGTTCTGGCCCCCCAGATGACCGTACCGGTTCCCGGCACAATGCGCAGACAGTTAATACCGCGCGGATTGAGTTGCTCCTGTTCTTTATCGAGCAAATCATGAATCACACCGCGAATACCAGCCATGCCAGTCTCAAGCCCCGCCGGTGCTTTCCAGACGCCACGCGACTGATCGATTCGACCGCACATGCCCATGATAAAAGCGGAAGGAGGAAATTCGGCCATGCCGCCTTTCGGCTCGCGGTTGGCTGCTTTTACCCAGGGATAATAGAGCGCGGCATAACTGCTGGACGTCGCGCCATCACCCGTATCCGCCCAGCTGATAATTTCTGTGGTTGAGTTGGCATCCGATTTGGGATCCATAAAAAAGACACAATCCTGTTCAGGCCTGTTGGCGCAATATTTCACCCCGGTTAATGCCTGTTCAGGCACGCCGGGAATGGCAATAAGACGCACATCCTTGATCGTATTTAAACTGTTTAAAGCATTGTCAAACAGTGTTGTATTATCCTTCACTTTCAGCGTACCACCGGAGCCTTCCATGCCCGACTCGACTCCAAGCACATAGGTCTGCCCTCCCGATGGAAGAGCATGCGGCTGTCCAGCTTCTGTAGCAGCATCAATATTCATTTTTATATTAATCAGCTTTGAATCACCATTTACGATATCCAGTGCAAAATCTTTTTCCGGATAATGCGTGAGATCACTAAAACTCTCGACAACCATATATCCATCAATCCATTTATCTTCATCCGGCTCATCCCTGTCTGAAGGAGTCGGCCAGTAACGTACAGTCAAATCAAATCGGCTGTCGCCATCCACTGCTGAAGGTGCGATATGCACATCATAGTGATTGTTTGCCCATTCTCCCGGATTACCGGTTATTTCACCTTTATAGCCCGCTTCAACACTTATCAGGTCACTTGGGTTACTTTTTGCTTTTGCAGTTTTAGCAACAGCGTCATCAACAATACGAATCACATAACAGCGGCTACCGCCATGGCCAAAGAACTGTGCAATAGCATGCGCCAGATAGCTCTGCCCGGCACCCGTTCCAGGCGGCAGATAGCCACCAAAAGCAGCCTCAAAGTCATCGGTCTTGGTCATTGAAACCGGCGTATTCAAGGGGCCCCGTTCAGCTATGCCCACAAATGCGGCAACCGAAGTCGGTGATGCTTCAATGGGCTTCGAACCACTGGAAATTTCTTCAACATAAACGCCCGGGGTTAAATAGGTTGGCATATATCTCTCCTTAATTACCTGCCGTACGGGCAACCACAATAGTGACCGTAATGGCATCGGCAGTAGCATTGCTAAATGTCAGGTTTTTTGGCGCTGAATCGACCGCCTTGACGGCATCACCGACAAACGTCTGTGGTTGATCGAGTGCGTACTCGGTAGTAGGCGTCGCTAGGTCTGAACCGTCTGCTTCAGTCGCTTTGTATGTAAGATCATCCGAATAGGATGATGCCGTTATCATCAGCAATTTCACATGGGCGGCATCTTCAGGCTGTACTGGAATAGTCGCCTTTCCCGGTGTTCCACCCAATTCAGGGGGAATATCTTTTACAACTGTTCCATGGGCCGATACATCCAGATCTGTAGTAGTCGAAATAGTAGATCCACCATCAATCTTCACTGTGATCGAAACTTTAATGCTCAACATGCACCTCCGCTGATTGACCAACAATCACTGATGCCCAATTAGAAACTATTCTGAAGCGCTGCGGTATCCCATGAATATGGGACAAACACCCGGATGCATTGCATAAAAACTAGGCATCCTTTTTCTCAGGGTGGTTATTTCTCGAATGAATAAATCAAAAAAATGCTGCTTTGGCCCGTTTGCCTGTATCAGGCCTGAACCAGCCCCAGCTGGCGCGCTTCAAAAACAGCTTCCGAGCGGGAATGCACTTTGAGCTTTTTGTAGATGCGTTTGGTATGGGTCTGAATTGTAGCCAACTTGCAATTCAGCAGATCCGCCGCTTCGCTATAGCTATATCCCTTGGCAAACATGTTCAATACTTCATTCTCTTTGCAGGACAAGCAGCTGACATCTGGTTTATCATGGCGCTTTCGACTGCTGCGAGCCTGTTTAACAGCAATAGTCGTATGTGATGACAAGGCTAACAATATTTCCAGTTCGGCAAGATCATTGGCCATGGAGAGATGCAAAGTCTGCAAATGTTGATAAACAGAAATCAAAGCATCACGCTCGGATAGCATGCATTCTGATTGTTGTAACATAACAGGATGGAGCTCGCGGCTGTAGTGCAGCACTTGCGCACGAACCTTTTCCAGATTGATCGTTTGATAATAAAGCCGTTCCATCAGCATTACCTCCCCACAAGGTTTGTGAAAGGTATATAGACTATTTTCCTGAGTATTGCAAATTAAATAAAGACAAGGCATGGCACGAAAGGCGCGCGTAACATTGAATCACTGCTCACTGCATACATGAATATCTAATTTGGTTCGAGCTTCAATAAGTTCTAACATACTAAACTAGCGGGTTTTTTCTACTGGAAGAAAGTTGCTCACTGTCGGATGTGGGTGGGGAAGATTGCATTTGTTTTTTTTTATGCTAAAATTAACGCTTGTTTGGGAGCGATTTGGCTGTACAGGAGAATTATATGAAGAATGCTGGAGCAAATCTGGATAGCGATGAAATAAATGGCGCTGACCCCAACCTTGGAAATATTGATACTGGAAGGCGCTCATTGTTAAAAAAAGCCGGATGGGTCATTCCTGTCGTATTAGTGGTTAGCCTCCCCAGCAAGGTTGTTGCGGGTTCTTTTTTTGAAGGTAGTAGTGGCGATAAATCTGCTGATAAGACGACTGGAGAAGGAACTCCTGCTGATAAAGCGCATGATAAATGATAAGTTTATAGGACAATAGTTTGCAGGAGTCTACCATGATAAGGTCAGAAGTTTCATGGGAACGTCTGGCAGAACCACAAGAAGATGAGTATGATACAAAGGTAGTTTGCGAGTTTACAAGAAAAAAGCGATATAAATATACTCTGTTTGATCAGGCCGTTGGCGACTTTAAGAAAAAAATACCCTTTGATAATTTTTCTCCTCAGGCCTCTTTTCCTCATTTCAGGCAAACACCTCCAAATCATGACATAGTTGAGAAAACGTGTGGAATAATTAATACGTGGCCACAGCTTTTCATTCAAATCCAATCCCTGATACATTCGATACATGCATTTTCCGGTACCAGACAGAGTCATAATAAAATCGAATTTTACCCTATGCATATAAAACAACTATTTGAAAAGAATGAAGATCTCAGCAAGGTGAACGTTGTATCTGATAACTGGATTTACTTTGTAAGGGCTCTTGCAGGTATTGTTGCACATCGGAAATTGTTATTGCTTGGCATCCACCCTGATTCGGCAGAATATATTATTATAAATCTGCCTTCTCAGATCATAAGAAGTCCGTACAAGGATGACATCCTGCAGCCAATCACAGAGATACTGCATTTTCAATATGCAACGACCTATATGTGTGCCTTAGATATTAAACTCATTAACTCAGAACTTAGTACTGAAGATGAGCGCTTAATGCTCATCAAACAATTAGCAATAGACTTGCCCAAGCTGCAATTTGGTTTCAACATTTTGCAAGAGTATGCCGAACTTGATTCAACTGGCGTTCAGTTTTTTAATGGGTATTACGTATGGCTAGATAAAATAATCCATGAAGGGACTAACATCATGGGTAAATATAATTTGTCTTTGGCATCTATTGAAGACACAAGGGGCAAAACACTCAAGGAAAAATTGGCTTTTGAAATCAAGCAATATCCTCGCCGTATGGATTATATCGTTGCATGTGAGCTACAGGATGAAATTATTCTATACTCAACTCAAAATAGTGAGAAAGCCACGTCGCTTAATAGTTCATCCAGAATGATTTGGGAGCGCTGTGATGGGAATCATACAGTTGCTCAAATCGGCAACGAAATTGCTCAAGAGCTTGATATGTCAGATTTAGCACTGATCTCTGAATTGTATGCGGACATCAATGCTTTCATCAAACAGCTTTGCAAGTTAAACCTTATGGAGATAACTGCCGAGCCTTCTCCCGTTTTAAACCCAAAGGACTGAAATATCAAAAATCGAATATTATATGTAACCTTCCATCAGAGTCAGGTCGCAGTTTATTCCGATATCCCCGAAATACTCGCCGCTATTGAGAAGCGTTTTAAAATGATGACCTGCATAGAACCTGAGAATGTAATAAATAAACTCACAGTTTCAATGAATGAAAGTGGTTTCTTTCTTTTGACGGGAACTAATAAATGCATCGAAGAAGAATCGATATCGGACATTTTAGAAGCTGCAAACTACGAAATAGTTTTAGCGTTAATTAATTTCCACTCGAACCTGCTCTGGCTTCATGCCGGCTGTGTTCGCCCTGCAGACCATCATGATGCTATATTACTTCCTGGCGTATCAGGAAGTGGTAAAAGTACCCTTTCGGCGGGTCTGATGGCCCGTGGCTGGGTCTTTCTTTCGGATGATACCATTCCTGTTGAATTACCTTCGAAAAAATTTTATCCATTTCTTCGAACACCTGCGGTGCGCTATCATTCTGGACGGGAAGTTCCACATGCTAATCTGTCCCATCTTGATAAATTTGACGTCAATCTTTGCGAAAAAAGTACAAGTCAGGATTCTGCATTTATCAAAGCCATTATTTTTCCCAGATATTGCTATGATACTGAAACATCTCTTATACCCTTCTCTTCTTCATTAGCGGTATCCGATTTACTGAAAAATTGTTTAAATTTTACCCATCATCAACAAGAAGCTATACGTTTTTTATGTGATTTAGTAAGGAATTTGCCAATATTCAGGCTTTCATTTAGTGATTGTAACCTGGCCGTAGAACAGGTGCTCCAGTTATATTCGAAACATTATAGATTTTGAAAAAAAATAGACTGGTGCGCAATAGTTTAAGAATAAACCCTGCATATCATAGAGGCGGCGTTCATGCATAAGCTATGATTTTGATTTTAACCATTCCTCCAAATCATATTTGTTGCGGTGTTTTACCTTTTCTTCACGATAGATAAAAAAACATGCTAATTTATAACCATATTCTAAAAGCAAGGCCATTAGGCGTATCGGGTAGTAACAGTATATTTTCCAGGAATGTTTTGGGAGATTATATCTATTTGCAACATATTCCGGAGAGAAGATTCGATTTAATAAACCGACGATCCTGTCAAAATAATTGACCCCATATTCGTTGGGGGACAATGTTCTTAGCATGTTACTATAGTCCATCTTTTGAGATAACAGTTGCTCCTGTGCAAAAATCAATAAATTCTTATTGATTTTATCTGGACTTAGCTTTACCAAAAATTCATCTGGAATATGCGTATCTAAAAATTCTTTAGCAAGGCGAAAAGTCAGATAAACAGGTTTCTTTACTCCCCATTGACTTGCAAGATATTCTAGCCGTATCCAATCAATTTGTTCTTGGTTGTTCCGGATAGTTTCATGAATATCGCATAAAATCCTTACACCTTGGTCAAAAAAATGTAGCTGTGTCAAATGTAAACATAAATGCAATAAAAGGTCTTCAAGTGATAACGATAATGCATTAACACCAACAATTTTAGCGGGAAGTGCGCGCTCCCATAATCCATTGATATCTATAGTGACAGAGCTGGCAACGACTCCAATAGTCCAGTGGATTTCAATCGGGAAAGCCCCGGATTTTATGAGCGGAGGAAGATGGTGGTGGTTTATAAAAGTTTTTTCAAGTGCATACTCGTGAAATAAATTATAACCCATTTCAATAAGTTTTTTCTCCGCTTTCAGCAAGTCGTTTTTTTTGATTAGGATATCTATGTCACCCATAGGTCGTATGGCTATAGACTCATAAACAAATTCTGCTAAATATGCCCCCTTCAGAATAATCACCTGAATATTTTCATTATTTAAGGCTTCAAGTACCATCGCAAGTTCACAGTACAGTCGCGTGTTCACTCCTGCGGTAATAAGATATTTTGTGCGTAGAGTCTGCATGACATTTGCGGGGATACTTGAATCCAAGTGTTGTGAGTGTAAACGGTGGTACACCAGAGGCATAATGCCGAACAGTTCTGATTGCTCTAGAACCTCATTCCAATCAGAATCGGATTGTTGTATTAGCCAGTCAGACCTCGATGCTGAAAGCTTATCGTTCAGGCAGCAAAACAATAGCTCGTTAGCCGATTCACGGTTCATGGAAATCCCTGTAGAATTAAAATGGAGTCAGATACAAGATTCAAAGAAGAACAATAGGGCCTCTTGTATAAGCATTCAAGATTTTCTGTTTTTACCACGGCGCTCATGTTATTCAGCGCGCAAAATTGACCCCCTAGAGGGGCAAATCAGCGTCCAAAACTGCCCCCCCCTGTAGCATCCCCAACTATTAATTTAGTTGGAGGTAAAAACAGGAGTGATAACAGTGGAAACGAATTGATCAACAGACACGATGTGCCTCGTCATCTTCGTTGCAGGCATCCGTTCCGTCTGCGCTCGCGTAGCTCGCTGGTGGCGGCCCGGACGCCTGCAACTCAGTTCCGCAGCACGGACATTTTGTGACCAAATTGTGACATTCTGAGGGCCGATCTGGCTTGATCTGGGCTGGTCGAGCGAAAGTGGGTGGTTGGCTTAAAGTGTTGGGGCTATTGGTCTGGAGCGGTTTTAGATGGTCTTGGTTATCCTGTGAAAAATCAGCCGATAGAGTTCGAGTCCCTGAAGCGTCACCAACAATAAAACCTAGATCCTGCAAGTCCTCGCACATACATAGCGCAACCTCTTGATTCATCT
>CAZKME010000003.1:40808-48039 GCA_964553725.1 uncultured Zetaproteobacteria bacterium | reverse complement strand
TACCGGCTCATAACCGGTTGGTTCCAGGTTCGAGTCCTGGTGAGCCCACCAAATTATGAAATAGATACAGAGCCAATTGAATATTTATTTTATCTGTTCCAGCCAGCAGTCGGTAAGGCTAAGTTCGGGACAGATTTTTAACATGGCCCCAACAGCTTCATTGCGATTTCGATACAGGCCGATTCGGACACGGTGCACAGACTTGCCATTGACTGCTACGCTGGAAACGAAAGGAAGATGCCGGCCATCGGCAAGTTGAATGCCCGAGGCCATCTGTTCCGCATTGGCGGCGGAATCAAAGGAGCCGAGATTAATGGCCCATGCGCCTCGTTTTGCTGTTTTCAGCACAGTTTTTCCATTGAGCGAAACCTGACTGGCAACAGGCGCTTTTGAACGGTGGTAAGGGCGACTGCCCTCACCTTCATACAGAATCAACCACTTGTCGCCGCCATGCTTGCGCACCAGATAAAGCTGTTTGCGGCTGTTGCCTGCATAATTGCTCGATTCATACTGCTGTTTGAACGCAACCAGTATAGCTTCTCCTTCTGGAATCTGCTCCGGCCCTCTGAGCACTTTTAAGCCCGATAGCTTAACTTTGATATATTTTTTGCGGCTGTTGACGCGGCGTTTGTATGCCGACCACGATGTAAAATCATGTTTTTTGCTTCTGAAGTTCGGATGATAATGGCTGAGATATGCATCCCCATTGCGTGATGCCCAATCCTTGCGCCATGCATGGATAGCCTGGCGCACGGAATCCGGCGGTACGACATGCGTTGTTCGGGCTGCGATAATGGACGTTGGTCTTGCAGCAACGGGGCGGATTTTTGTATAGCTCATAAATGCCTGCAAACGTGCTTCCGCCTGATCAAGGCTGGCATTGAGCCGCGCATATTTCAATTTGCCAATATCCCCCCTTACAGCGTGCGCATAGTGGCCGGCGCGCTTGGCTGCTTCGACAGCCTGCCGGCGATAGGCCTCCGCCCGGATGAGCGCCGCTAGCGCGTTTTTCTCAACCGCCTTGCCGCTCAGAATTTGAATAGCGTCTTCGCTATGGCCGGCATCCAGCGCCAGTTTGGCCAGTAGAATTTCTCTGTCTCCGACAGCCAGCGCTCGTACGGAAGCACTATCACCGGACTTGAGCAACTGATAAGCCTGCTGTTTACTCATCGTGCCGGGTGCCGCATCCATTACTTGTATCGGGCCGATAGCCAGCATCATGGTGAACAGAATAATATAGAGCGTTTTTTGCATCAGTTGATGACCTTGCTGTTGATATGCACCTCAGATTGGGGCTTCACAGGTTTTATTTTCTTTGCCACGACGGGCATAACATGCCCATGTTTTGCGCCTGCGTGGCTTTCGGGCGCGATGGACGAAGCCATCAGCTTGTCCGTGATGGCATCAAAGGATGCATAAGCCTTTACGGTTTTCTCTTTGGGAATGTTATAACGCAGCCAGTGAATCAGGTCGCGCCACATGTATGACACCTGCTGCCTGGTCGGCATGATGCCGGCATGCGGCAGTTCCACTGTAATCACCGGAATATCGTGCTGGATGCCGGCACAGTTACCCAGCGAACCGGGATACACGCCAATCAGCTTGAGATGCAGATAACCGATATTGCTGGGGCCGACCGGCGGACCATCAAAATCCAGCAGGCCGAATGGCGCATGCACGGAAACAATAGCATCAGGCTTGAATGTGCGGATTTCTTCATATAGCCATTTGGTTTCCGGCTCGCTCAGCGGGGCTGTGCCCGGATAGCGACGGGGGTCGTAACCCCTGCTTTTCCAGTATGCGGATGTTTTCCGATACCAGTCCGGCGATGGCATATTGCGGTTGAGATCAACGCCATTGGCATTCAGGCGCACAGAAGGGCGGTGCAAAAGTAAGCCGTCCGGATTGAGTAACGGCGTCACATGCCAGTGAAACATGCCCGAATGATATTGATCCAGCGTTTGTATCCATTTAAATACAATGCTGACGGCGGCATATTCATCGCCATGGGTGCCGCCGATCAGCAGGACGCGGCCAATGGGTTGGCGTTTTTCGGGCAGCGGCGGATATTCCTTCATCAGGATAGCCTGATTTTTCACCGAACGCGCACCGGTATCTGTCAGCTTGCTGTCGAGACAACTGCGAACCGAAACGCTACCCAGTTTATGGCCGATACGGATGCATTCCCGCTGTACCGGCGATAGCATTTTTGCTGCATCCGCCAGGGCTTCGCTTGTAAGCGGGAAGCACGATGCGAATATTATAAGCACGAATAGTCTGGCGGATTGTTGAAAAAGGGAGGGGCGAGTGTGCATGGTCGTAACGATAGCTATTGGTGTTGTGCCAATCCACTTTTTTACTTTACTGATCAACTGCTTTGCTGCCTGATACCGTTTTCAACTCGACTTTGAGACATGGATTCCGTACTCTGCGCGACGCAAACCCGCATGATTCATAAATGCTGCTGTGGGCTAAAATGTGAGGTGATCGTAGCATGGCTAATTCTGGAACCGGAGCGATGCTGGCATTGGCGGACGGGCGCATTTTTCGCGGTCAGGCCATGGGTGCAACAGGCCGAACTGTTGGCGAAGTCTGTTTTAATACATCAATGACCGGTTATCAGGAAATCCTCACCGACCCTTCTTATACCGATCAGATCATTACCTTTACCTATCCGCATATCGGCAATGTCGGCGTCAATCAGGATGATATGGAGTCCGATACGATTACCGTGCGTGGTTGTATCGTACGCGCCCCTGCCCGCATGACGTCAAACTATCGGGCTGAAAGCGATTTAAATTCATGGCTGGCTGAGCACGGCATTGTCGGTATTGCCGGCATTGATACGCGGGCGCTGGTACGCCATCTGCGCGATAACGGCGCACAAAACGGCGTGATTGCTTCCGATGGCATGTCCGAAGCCGATGCGGTGGCGATGGCTGCTGCATGGTTCGGGCTGGACGGGCGCGATCTGGTTGGTCAGGTGAGTGGCGATACAAAACGGCAATGGCAACAGGGTTGTTACGATCTTGATTCGGTCGCCTATAGAGCTCCCGACTGTACAAAGCATGTGGTGGCATTTGATTTTGGCTGCAAACGCAATATTTTCCGTAAACTGGCTGATCGTGTCCTGAAGGTAAGCATCGTTCCGGCCTCCACGTCTGCGGCTGATGTATTGGATATGAAGCCGGATGGTGTTTTCCTGTCCAACGGGCCGGGTGATCCGGCTGCGGTGGGTTATGCCGTGCAAACGATCCGGGAATTATTGAAAACAGATACGCCGATTTTCGGTATATGTATGGGCCATCAGTTGCTGTCTCAGGCATTGGGCCTGTCCACGTTTAAACTCAAATTCGGGCATCGTGGCGGCAACCATCCGGTCAAGGATGAAACGACGGGGAAAATTGAAATTACCAGCCAGAATCATGGTTTTGCCGTTGCTGATAATCACATACCGGCCCATGTCGAAATCACCCACCGATCCCTGTTTGACGGCACCATTGAAGGTTTACGGGTGACAGATAAACCGGTGTTCTCGGTACAATATCATCCCGAAGCCAGCCCCGGCCCGCAGGATGCCGATTACCTGTTTGATCGCTTTGCCGCATTCATGCACGACTGATTTTTTAAGCACGCCGGATTAACGCGCTTACTTACAGCCAATGACAATCAATTCAACAATATCATCCCGATATTCCATCCATGAGTGCCGGGATACAGGATTGCCGAACGGATTGATGATGATCTGGAACTGTCTCAGGCAGGAGAAATCTTCTTCGCGCGGAAACAGTTTACGAATACTATCCTGCAACGGATCTGACCAGATAAAGCCGTGTTTCAGGCGGTAGCCGATCCATACATAACCATCCTGTAACAGACGCGCTGACAGCGCTTGCGCATCATCCGGTAATGTCTGCTCCACGTTCAGGGCAAACACATCCATCATATCTTCATCGCCGACATCGCCCATCATGTCGTCGATGGTATGGCGCAGGGTGCGTTGTAACTCGTAAGAACCCTCGTTTTCCGATGCATACATGTGAAAACTGGTATGGGCCAGATAGGTGCCGTAAAATTCATCCGGGACGGTGACATGGATTTCCAGCGGGAATTTGAAGTATTCCAGTTCCTGTTGCAATAGCAGCGCCTGTTCCCTGTTTTCCAGCACCGGAAAAATATCAGGATTACCGCCTTGCTCGCGCACAATAGTGACCAGATGCGACAGTACGGTTGCAATGCCGGCATAGGCATGGGCTTGCATGTTGCGAGGTCGTGAAAGCAGGATTTTATCCACGCCCTCAACATAAGGACGCAGAAAATTCATATCGGAAAAATTCCATGCAATAATATCAGCCGTGATTCGCTCATTGGCACCGGGGGTTTCATCACAACGCCGGCGCAGATAAGCCAGTTCATCGGCCAGTTCATCCTTGTTCACATCATCAATCAGGGTGATATGGATTTTTTCATATTCTGCCAGCAGACGTTGCAACAGCAGCGGCAAACTGCCAACCCAGCCGGTGATTAGTAAATTCAGGGTTTTTCCGTGCTGGGCAGGCCGGAGCCCATCCGTATCGGGAAGGGTGTCAGGCAACGTCAGATGATTCAATCGTTTGATGGTAAAAAAGACCTCGGCATGCAGGGCGTTGGCATTGATTGCGATGCCCAGCAAGGAGAGGATATTCAGCGGCATCGGTAAATCTTTCAGCAGATATAACGGGTGCACGTGGCCGGATTCATCGGCCAGCGCCAACAGGATGACGCCGCGCATCATCAGACGTGCAGCCAGAACAGAGATCGGCATGGACTTTCCGCCATCGGGTAAGCAGAGATGGATGTCTGCATCAATTTGTTGCAGGACGCCATCCCATTCGCATACCTGCAAGGCTGATTCTTCCGTACGTTCGGGAATCATCAAACGTTCCAGCACCTGATCGAAATCACGGTAGACGAGGATATTACGAAACAAATTAGCGCGCACATCCGGTTGAGAGTGAATGACGGTCGGCTTGTTATAGAAATCCTGCGTGTCCCAACCGATTTGCAGCATATGATGATGCGAATCAAGATGCGGGTATGCCATGCCCGGCGTTGCGTAATTCAGATAAATATTCGGGTTAACCCTGCGAATGGCAATCAGCGAAAATGTCGCATGGGCAAGGGTATCGGCAGCACTATGCCCATCGGGGATGGCGATAATCGCCTGACGGGCATGGGCCAGATTGACCCGTTGCAGCGATGCCAGTTCTTCCATATCACCCCAGCGATAGGTCGCCCAACTATGCTCGATTAGTTCCTTGGGCATCTTCTCTTCGTGGTTGAGGATGACCAGTTTCAGTTTGGAAAAACTGCGTTCAGAAATCGTCCTGAGTTGTGAAATAATGAAAGGTGACACCTGCGACCAGCCCAGCATCACCATGTGATTGGTGATATTCAGCCGCTCGTTACGCAATTTTGCCATCAGTCCGGATACAATACTTGCGCCGATGCCAATAAAAAATGCGAAAATAAAGACGCCCAGCACAACGGCTGCGACCGAAAAAATGCCAATTTCGGCGTTTTGCGGATACAGGACAGCATTTCCAGGGTCGGTAAACAGGCGGAAGGCAAACCAGATCGGTGCCAGCATGCCGTGGTCTTCGGCGTTGATAACGCCATTGAGATCATAATCAAAATCGCCCATGGTGAAATGGCCGATGACGCCGCCGCCGATCGACAGTACGCCGAGCAGCAGAATAATCAGATTGATTTCCTGCATAAACTGGCCTTCGCGCATCACCTCCTTGAGGTTGCGAATGATAACCATCCATGGGCGCAGCAGGCGAATCAGGCGCAGCATTCTGAGCCCGCCGCCGTAAGGGATAAAGGCAAAGGCAGGGACCATGACAATGGTGGCGACCAAATCCACCCCCCAGTACATCCATTCTGAAATTCTGTCGCGCCGGGTCTCATAATCGATATTGCGCATAATCAGGAAGCGAACGGCCAGTTCGACACTGAAAAAAATGATAATCACCCACATCATGGTATCTTTGGCGAAGAATGAGAGCAGGATAATCAGTGAAATCAGCATGCCGTAAGTGGGTGAATACATGGCGCTTTGCAAATCAATATAGCGAAACATGCGCAGCGTGCGCAACAGATAAACGGCGCGTAGCAGGCGTGCGGCAGACATATTTTCCGCATCAAGAGGGATGTTGAATATGGTAATAAGCAACGAGGCGACGCCGATGATATCGAGCACCAGAAACAAAGCGTCAATTTTTTGATTCAGTGAGGATCGATAAGGGTTGGTGCGGCGCTTGTTCATCATGATAACAATACGCAGGCCCAGTTCGACGCTGAAAAATAGAAACAGCACACTGGCCAGCAAGCGGTTATGGCTGAACGACAGGGCGATCATTCCCATCATCAGAAAACCGAATCGCGGGTGCATCAGAATCCATTCCATGTGATGGTAGAACAATGGGCGGTCACTGATGACCGATTTCAGGTCACTTTTTTTCATGTGCATGCTCCATAAATGACCACAAAATCTGCCATGGCAAATCGTTTATCATTTAACTTATTGTACTGAACTGATTTGACTTGTGAGGGCCTGACTGATTATAACGGCTTTTTCAGGCGGCAGAAAAGACAGGATCTTGCCTACTTTTTTCTCATCCATCAGCAGGAAAATCTTGACCACGGTGGCCAGTTCCATCTTGGCAATCACCGGCGCTGCACGGTCGGCTTTCATGCCTTCGTAAACAGCTGTCAGCCGTTTGATCTTTTTGTTTTTCACTTTGGCTTCATCCGACAAGCGTTGCTGAATGCTGGCTTCAAGCTGTTCCAGTTCGGAAATGTGACGTTTGAGCTGCTCTTCCGCCTGCTGCAGGGATTGTTCACGTGCGTCGAGTTTTTTGGCGCGCTGCTCAAGTTCGTCCTTATACTGGCGCAATGATGTGAGCGTCTCATCTTGAATGACGGCTTCTGATGCACGCGGTGCCGAGGCGGCTCCGGCTTCCGGAATCAGATAGGCCTCCAGCATGGCCCATGAATCATTCGGACTTGCCGAAGCGACGGATTGCGGGCGCGCATTCCCCGGTTCAGGATCTACAGCCGCATCCACAATAACAGGCTGCACCGAGGCAGTTTGCGTATCCGTAGCCTGCCGGAAATCATCCGTATTGGCATGCCAGATACCGAGTCCGGCTTTTGCCGTCAGCAGCAAGCCAATGGTAATAAACAG
>CAZKME010000003.1:0-40708 GCA_964553725.1 uncultured Zetaproteobacteria bacterium | reverse complement strand
GCCAGATACCGAGTCCGGCTTTTGCCGTCAGCAGCAAGCCAATGGTAATAAACAGAATGATGGATTGTATGCGTTTGAACATGACTTACGAAGCGACCACAGCGGTGCGAGCGGCAATCATATCATCCATCAGGCGCTGTGTTTTTTGCTCATCTTTCCGGCACTTTTGACGTTGTTGTTTGTTGTGGATACTCTCATAGGCATAGTGCGTCCGATAGACTTCGGCAAATCGGCTTAACAGCGCCTGCTTCTTTTGCTCGATGTCATCAATGGCAACGCCGATATCCGCCAGCATGGACTGCTGTTCGTGCAAGGACAGGTTAAATGCCTGTAGCAATGACGCCGCATTCCGATTTCGCAAAGCCTGATCACGCTGCCGGTTGAGTTGTTTGATACGAGCAAGGTTTTGATCCTGCTGCTGGACAAGTTGTTGTTTGTGTCCATTCAGTTCAGCCAGTTCCATTTCGACCTTGTTACGATCCTGTTCGCTCAGTTGCGCCAATATTCTGGATGTTGTGAGTTTCATGCAGGCTCTCCTCGTAAGACATCTTGCTTACAAGCTGTAGCAATCGTTGTGCCGATTCTTCATTGCTGCTGAATTCATCGGGAGATTGCTGCAAAAAACTTCTGATTTCCGGCATGAGCGTAATAATCTGATCGAGTTCCGGATTGCTGCCCGCCTCATAGGCACCGATGGATATCATGTCCTCCATGCGCTCGAACATCGACAGCTTTCGACGCAACGTGCGCATGGCTGCCAGTAATTCGACAGATGCCAGTTGTTTATCCAGCCGACTGACGCTTTTGAGCATACTGATGGCGGGATAATGTCCCTGCTCGGCCAGATTGCGATCCAGAATCACATGCCCGTCGAGCACTGACATGGCGGCGTCAGCCACCGGATCAGCCTGAATATCATCGCCTTCCACCAGTACGGTATAGAAGGCGCTGATATCGCCATCGTTAGCGCCGCCGGGGCCGGAGCGTTCAAGCAGTTCGGCAATAATGGAAAAGCAGGAAGGCGTATAACCCTTGCTGGCTGGCGGTTCCCCCAGCATCAAACCGATTTCACGCTGCGCCTGAGCCACCCTGGTCAGGCTGTCCATTAGCAGCAGGACGCGTTTTCCTTCGGCCCGGAACACTTCGGCAATAGCCGTGGCCATGTGCGCCGTCCTGAGCCTCAATACGGGCGGCATATCTGATGTCGCCACCAGTACCACGCTATGTTTCAGGGCTTCGGCACCCAGCGCCAAATCAAGAAATTCGCGCACTTCGCGGCTACGCTCGCCAACCAGTGCAATGATATTGATATCCGCATCCGAATTGCGCGCCAGCATGCCGAGCAACATGCTTTTACCCACGCCTGCCCCGGCGAACAGGCCCATGCGCTGGCCCCAGCCCATCGGCAGACATGCATCCATGGCCCGGATACCAAGCCGCATCTGAGTGTCAATAATATGACGGGAAAAAGGATTCAGGCGTTTGCCATGCAACGGATGCTGCACGCCCGAAGCCGCTAACGGCTGTTCGTCCATGGGTTCACCAAGCCCGTTGAGCACCCGCCCCAACAAATGCGGCCCAACCGGAATGGAGGGCATGGAGGCGAGCGGAACAATCGGATCGCCCGGCGCAATGCCGCGCGTGCTGCCAACCGGCATTAATAATGTGTAATCACCACGAAACCCGACAACTTCCGCCTCAATGCTATGGCCGCTGCTACAATGTATTTGACAGGCATGACCAATGCTGGATTTCAGACCGGTCGCTTCCAGCATGGGGCCAAGAACCTTGTATACCTTGCCTCGAACCGGATAGGCAAGCCCATGCTGCTGTTCGAAGATACGTTGTCGCAGACCCTTGTCCCACAACGGCGTGCTAGCGCTGGTGGTCATCGCTTGCTTCAGGCCGGGATTCCTGTTGGGTGGCGGACAGCAGATTCGGGCCCAGCGTATCAAGCCAGGCATCGACCAGGCCCACCGGATCCACAAGGATATCCTGCTGATTGGAAATAATACGGCATGTTGCGCTTTGAATCGCAGCGTCGCTGATGAGTACGGTCAGGCTGTCACTGTCTTCCAGCAGCCGCTTGAATGCGAAAAAATCATCCGGCGACACGGCGATGTGCAAGTCCGTTGCATCGGGTAACTGCTCTGCCGCGTGTTTGGCAATGTCCCAGAGCATGGCATTGTTATCCTGCACTGCATCGGTAACGATTTGTCTGGCAATGAATCCGGCCACATGCATGGCCGCTTCGGCAAATGACTGTTGCATCGAGGTCAGTGCGTCGCCGCTGTCCTTCAGGCTTTCCCGCAGACTGTCGAGAATCTGCTCTCCGCGCCTTTGACCCAGCGCCATACCTGCTTTTTCACCGGCCAGATAGGCTTTATCATAGGCGTCCTTCTCTACAATCTCAGCCCTTCCCTGCACCTCTTCCAGCATGGCTTCCAGTTGCTGCATGCGGTGTACGCCGCCCGCAACGGGCTGAGCCCCGGAGCTGCTATCGCCAATGGAAGCATAGGGAAATACGCTGACCTGATGCCCTGATGTGTTCTGTTCTTCAGGAAATGCAAGTGGATTCAATGTAGTCATACCATATCATCGGAAGAACTGAGCGTAATGGCACCATCATCATCCAGCTGGCGAATCACTTTCAGGACGGTTTGCTGTGCATCTTCCACATCGGCCAGTTTCATCGGCCCCATCACTTCCATATCTTCACGCATGATTTCAGCGGCGCGTTGTGACATATTGCCGAAGAAGCGTTCCGCCACCTCTTCGATTGCGCCCTTCAGAGATTTCACCAAATCATCAGATGAAATATGCTTCAGGATGGTCTGAATATCGCGGTCGGACAGGTCTTTCAAATCATCAAAAATAAGCAGCAACCTGTCCACCTGCGTAAACAGCGTCTCATCCTTATCGCGCAATTGATCCAGAATGGGGCGCGCCACCTCCTTATCCAGACCTTTAAGAATATCCACCACGCTGACCATGCCATCAAAACTGATGCCTGATTCACCCTGCATATCGGCCAGTTCCTTCTCCAGCGTCTCTTCGATATCCCGCACCAGTTCTTTGGGCACGCTTTCAATCTTGGACATGCGCATCACCACGGAGAGTTGCATGTCTTCCGGCAACAGGGCGATGACGCGACTGGCCACGCCACTGTCGATATTACCCAGAATCAAAGCCACGGTTTGTGGATGCTCATTCTGAATGGAATTGGCAATCATATCCGGTTTTAAACGCGATAATTTTTCCCAGATGGTTAATGTTTTCGGCGCGTTCAGTTCGCTCAATAATCGATCAGCGCGATTGTTTTCTACGGCGAATTTAAACAGTGATACGACATCCTTGTGTGTTGAACGCAGCAGCGGATCCTCTGAATGGTGTATATCCAGATACTCTTTGCTCACCGCATCGAGAACATCGATATCAATTTTACCCAGTTCTGCCATTTTACGCCCGAGCCGGCTCAGGGTATCGTCATCCATACCCTCTACCAGCGGCGCAGAAGCCTCGGGCCCCAAGGCAAAAATCAGGATGGCGGCTTTATCTTCACCGCTTAATTGCGTCTTTGTTTTCATACCGGATCCATCCATTCTCTCAACACTTTATTGGCGCGATCCGGCTCCTGATAAATATTCTGTTTGACCTGTTCCATATTGGCCAAACGGACATAAGCCTGGCTCGACATTTGATTGGGAGAGGCCAGCGCAGGACGCTTTTCGTTTTCATCCTGACGAGCCGATTCCTGCATGCGGGAGGCCAACGGGCGCAGCACAAACCAGGCTAGCAGCAGCAGCGCCAGTGCAGCCAGGCTGTAGCGCGCCACCTGCATGTAGAATACTCTGTTTTCAGCCGATCGCAGTGCGCCTTCATCCGTCGTGCTGGAAATATCAATCAACGGCATACTCTGTACGCTCACCGAATCGCCCCGATCTTCATCATAACCCATGGCCCGCTCAATCAGCTTCTGTAAATTGGCCAACTCCTCCTTGCTTCTCGGCGTGAATGTTTGCTGGCCTTTGTCATCGGTCTTGTAGTGACCACCGACGATGGTGGCTACGCTCAGCTTGTTGATGCTGCCAAAGGGAATAATGCGATGTTCCTGGGTGGTACTGATCTCATAATTATTCACATCTTCCAATCGTTTGGCTTTGTCCTGCGGCGAACTTGGCGCTCCGGCAGAACCAGCCGGATTCGCCGGGTTGGCACCCGGCGTATTGGAGGCCAGACCCGGCACACCGAGTGCGGAAGAGCTGGAAGAAGCACGCTCTTCCGATATCGATTTACGGCTGCGCAAGACCTGCTCATCCGGATTATAGCGCGTATTATTCTGCTCAATGAATTCCCGATTGATATCGGCGGATACGCGTACCACCGCCTGCCCCTGCCCGACGACTTGCTCCAACATACCGGACAGGCGTTGCTCAAGCCGTTGTTCCAGTTTGGCCCGGTACTCCTGCATCGTTTGCCCCTCGCTCATCGGCGCTTCCTTTTCGTTGCTGGAGAGCAGTGTGCCGGATGCATCCACCACAGTGACATCATTCACCTCCATATCCGGGATACTGGCCGCCACCAGATTCTGGATAGCCAGCACGGACTTCTTGCGCATATGCCGACCGCCTGCCATTTGCAGCATGACAGAAGCCGAGGCTTTGCGATCACGCTCGGCAAAGGCGGATTCTTTTGGCATCACCAGCTGCACGCGTGCCGCTGTCACCTGAGGCATCACCTCAATGGTGCGGGATAATTCACCCTGCAAAGCGCGTTGCAGATTAATCTTGCGGGTAAAATCACTGAGGCCGAACTCATTGCTCTGATCAAAAATTTCAAAACCGGTATTGCCCTGTGGCGTTATGCCTTCACCGGCCAGTTTCAGGCGCACCTGATACACCTGATCTTCCGGCACCATCACCGTGCCTCCGCCTTCGAGGCGATAAGGGATATGCTCTTTCTGCAACATTTCCACCACCGTAGCTGCATCTTTTTCCGCCATACCGGCATAAATGGTCCGGTAAGGTTTTTCCGATGACCACAGTACCAGGCTAATGAAACCAACCAGCATCAAACTGGCGGCGACAAACAACATCAACTTCCTGTATTTCACCAACATCTGGGGAATCTGGATGGTCGCACCCTGCCCGTCACCGGCAACAGCCTGCGCACTGGCCTCAATGGGCGCTTGGGATATTGCCGGCGATGTCATTTGCGCCTGCGTGTGCGGTGTTAAAGCATCAGCCATGGGGGTTACCTCTATTCAAGTGATTCTTAGCTTTTGGATTGCCGGACTCGATTTGACTAAACCTGCATGCGCGATATTTCACGATAAGCTTCAACCAGTTTATTTCGAACGCTCAGCATCATCTGGAAAGACAGATCTGCTTTTTTGATGGCCAGCAGCGTCTCGGATGTACTCCTGCTTTCACCGCTAGCCAGCGCAACGGCGGCTTTTCCAGCTGCTTTCGAATCATGGTTGACCTGATTGACGTAAGCATTGAGCAGGGTTGCAAAATTACCCGAAGTCGTGTCCGGTTTGCCAGCCTGTGGCAAGGCGTTGCCCGGCTTCAGGCCTGCAACGGATTGATAACCATGAATGTTCATATGACGCTCCTCATAACTATTCTCTTCATAACCGTACTGTTCATAAAAACCTTCTAGCGCAGTAGTTCAAGTGATTTCAGAAACATGCGTTTGGAAGCTTCCATCGTTGTGACGTTGGCTTCAAAACTGCGGGAGGCGGCATTCATATTGACCATCTCCTCAACCGGATTCACATTGGGCATTTTGACCAACCCCTTGGCGTTGGCATCCGGGTGTGACGGATCATAGACTTCACGAAAAGGTGATTTATCCTGAACAATCGCTGCGGCTTTGACCGATTGCCGATTACCCGTCTGAAAAGCGCTGCTGAAGGCGGCGGAAAAAGGCTGATTCTGACTGACCGCCTGAAAGATGACCTGCCGACGTCGATAGGGGCCGCCTTTGCTGGTATGCGTGGATTCGGCATTGGCGATATTTTCTGCGATCACATCCATCCGGGTGCGTTGGGCGGTCATGCCGGCAGCACTGATATGCATTGAATTTAATAAATCATTGGCCATTAGCGGTTACCCTCCTTGATGGCATTCATCAAGCCGCCCAGTTTCCCCTTGATCAGCCGCATGGACATCTCGAACATCAACTGGTTTTCACTCATGCGCACCATCTCCTTCTGGATATCGACGCTGTTGCCATCCATTTTTTTTGCGGGTTTCTGGTCAAAGAGGCTCGGGGATAGCTGGCGACCGGAATCGATATCTGAAAAGTGCATACGGTTCGTGGTCATCGCCTTGCCTGTCCGGACTGATGCTTGCTGATCGGACAAAAAATCAGCGAAAGTGCGTGTGTCGGCCTGAAAGTTAGGTGTTTCCGCATTGGCAATATTACTGGATAAAGTGCTCTGGAGATGCTCTCTGGCAACCATAGTAGCCTCAATTCGCTGAAAACCGACACCGAATAATTCCATCATCTCTTACTCCCGACCGGCGTTCCTTCGCGCGAATGTATGTTACCGTACTCCTTACAGAGCAAGCGCCATGCCAGAGCCATAACCATGCAGCTTGTTGCGCAGGGTGCGAATGCTGATACCCAACAGATGGGCGGCTTCGGTACGATTGCCCTGAACATGCACCAGTGTTTTTTCAATCAGGGCACGCTCCATGTCACGAATGGATACACCGGCCTGAACGGTGTCAGCGCCCTGTTCATCATCCGGAGGCGGTGTAAGCGTCGAATCAAGACACAGGTGTTCAGGGCGAATGGAATCGTCCACGGCCATTAAAAAGGCCCTGTGCATACAGTTTTCCAGCTCACGCGCATTACCCGGCCATGGATAACGTTCAAGGCAAGCGGATGCCTCCGCACCAAGTTCCGGGGCGGGTCGCTCGTACATATTGGAGAACGATTGTAAAAAATGTAATGCCAGCGGCAACACATCGCCACTGCGCTTTCTCAGTGGCGGCAGATTGATGGTGACAACATTCAGCCGATAATAGAGATCCTGCCGGAAGGCACCTTCCTGAACGGATTTGACAATATCGCGGTTGCTGGTCGCGATGACCCGCACATCAATTTTAACCGGTTTGTGACCGCCGAGCCTGTCCACTTCGCCTTCCTGCAATACGCGCAGCAGCTTGGCCTGCATATGAACCGGCATTTCAGTGATTTCATCGAGTAATAGCGTGCCTTCATGAGCCAGTTCAAATTTACCAGGCCTGGCTGAGACAGCGCCGGTAAAAGCCCCTTTCTCATGCCCGAACAATTCCGCTTCCAGCACGCCTTCCGGAATGGCGGCGCAGTTGATGGCTATGAAATTTTCCCTGCTGCGATTGGAGCAGGCGTGCACATAACGCGACAATCGCTCTTTGCCTGTGCCGGATTCGCCCACCACCAGCACCGAGGCGTTGCTCGGTGCAATCAAGGCGACGCGGTCGAGCAGGCGGCGCGTTTCAATATCCTCGGTAATAAAAATATGTTGCTTGTCTCTGGCCTTGGGTTTCCGGGCAACGGCCTGTTTGGCCAGGGCGCTCTGGTGGCCGCTTTTGCGGATATAGATTTCCAGCACATCATCAGGCACGGGCAGCAGTCTGTAATCGATGGCACCCAGATGCATCAGATCAGCAGCGCGTTCAGCCTGCCCCAGATTGGTGAGCACCACGATACTGGCCTGCGGGTTGGCCTTGAACTGCCGCCGCACCATAGCCGGGGATGTCACCGCGTCCCAGATAAAAATCAGGGCGTCTGCGTTGATTTCCGTATGTCCGGTATGTTCGGGCAGTGATTCGATATAGGTGTCCGGCAGCAACTTACCCAGTTGTACGCGCAGTTCAGCTGCTTCATGCTCGGGAAAACCGATCATGCATACGCCGGACAGTGTTGTATGCATCGCTGACTTATGCGACAGGCTCACAGGTTCGCCCCCAGCAGATTTTCCGCCTGCACATTGGCCAGCGCCAGTTTGGACAGTGCTGCAAACCGACCAACGTCCCCTTCTGCGCCGACTTGCCCGGCCAGCAATTGCAGTCGTTCTGTTCCCTGTTTTACTTCGCCGCTACGCAACTGACATACGCCGATATGATATTTCCAGGCGGCATCATGCTCGTCGTCAGGCATTTGCAGGTAGAGCTTGCGCGCCTGATTATATTCTCCGGCCACAAACAGGTTGGCGGCCTGATTATTCAGGCCCAACTTGTCGTCAGCCCCTTTGCTTTGGCGGTACTTCGCCCATGCACGAGCGGCATGATGGTATTCAGACAAGACTTCGGAAATTTCAGCTTTTGTTTTCCAGTAATGGCTTCTGGATTCCACCGCAAGATCGTCGGCGCTGACAGATAGCAGCGTCTGCCGGGCCAGATCGGGCTGCTTTTGATCCAGTTGCATGCGGGCGACAATCAACAGCATTTCAGGCCGATAGATGCTGAATTCATGCCGGTTAAGCCAGCGCATGATTTTTTTTACGCCATCGGAATCACGCCGATCCATCCACAAACGGGCGCGCTCCATCATAATGCGCTGCCCTCTGATACTGACGCGATTTTCAGCGTACAGGCGCTGCAACATAGTCTCCGCTGCATCAAACAGCATCAGCATGCGCATGGCATGGGCAACGCCAAGGCGAAGCGCTTGCGATGTTCGGCTGGCTGGTCGCAGCTGAGGATAACGCCGCCAAATGGTGACCGCCTTGAGCCACTGTTGCTGTTCAAGCCGGTCGTTTATATATGTTTTTAACCAGACTGCGCCTTCTTGCTTTGCCATCCCGGCAATATGCTTGTCCAGCGATGCTCCCGCCCGCGCATAAGCTTCCAGGGCGGGCGGGGCATGCTTGTCGTTTCCCTTTGTATTATTAGCCTTGGCCGTGATGCGCGTCCACAGTCGCGCCATATCCAGCATGGCTTCATCTTCGATGGTTGAAAGCTGATTTTTATCGGCAATCTTTTTTAGTGACACCAATACGGGTAACAGTTTATCGCGTTGTTGCTCATGCCTGAACTCCAGCATCAGCTTGCGCATAAACGCCTTGCGACCAATCGTGGTTTCCGCCTGCAGGTTGGCCAGAATGCTATATTCCTTGATGGCCGCCGGAATTGTTTGTTTATCGCTGGCATGGATGTTGGCCCGAATCAGCCGCACCAGCGCAGTTTGCGGTTTGTTGCTGTACTGGCGGATAAATGCATTGGCCAGTTGCAAGGCGGATTGATACGCCTTACGCCGATCAAGAAAATCAATATATGCGGCAAATAATTCAGACTCGCTGGTGATGACGCCGGGCCATGCCCGGTATGCAGCATGCAAGTTCTTGAAGGCTGCATCTGACCGGGATTCGCCCCGATCCACGATGGCCATCCAGGCCATGCCGATGGCCTGTTCACGACTATGGAGACTCACCTTCAGGCCGTACTGAAGCAGATCACTTCTGGCATAGGCATAATTTTTCATGCTCAGGTGCACCCGCGCCATTAACAGCCAGGCGCGACGCTGATTGGCGTTTTGCTGATCCTGGGCGATGATCTCACGCGCGGCTGTAATCGCCTCATTGTTTTCACCAGCCTGCCACAGTAACCATGCCAGCTTCCATCTGAACCAGGGTGCATCGGGACTATCCGAAAATTCGCTGATGACAGCATCCAGAGCCTGAATAGCAGGCTTAACATTCTGGAAATGTTGATGTGTGGCGCGCATGGTTTCGGCTCGGGCTATCGTTGCAAGTAGCGTCAGTCGTTCCGGCGCTGTCAGACTGGCCTTGTTAAGCGCCCGTTGCGCTGTAATGACGGCCTGCTCCGGATTGCCGTTATGCAGGAATGTGAGCGCAGCATGGATTTGGCCGCTGGCTTGCCCCAACGCCGTGCATGGCAGGGCGGCTAACAGAGCCATCATAAATAGAAAGCGCAACATGCACGCTGATTGCAAGATTCATGCCGAAGCTGGCAGAATCATATGCACCGCACTCAAGACGGTGGAGGCGTTACGATTCGATGGGTTGCAAACCCTTTTTTTTGATTTTTTCGACCAGTGTGGTTCGGTTCATCGCCAAAAAATTGGCGGCACGGTTTTTGTTCCAGTCGAAGCGTTGCAGGGCCGAGAGAATGAGGTGACTTTCAAATTCATCGACGGTGGCTTTCAGATCAATATTGGCAGCGGACTGCACATCCATCTGAAAGCTTTGCAGCACCCGATCCCGGTCACTGAGCATACGGCTCGGCAGATCTTCCAGCTCCATGATGCCTTCCCGTTTCAGCGTGGTGACGCGCTCAATCAGATTTTGCAGCTCACGCACATTTCCTGGCCATGCATAGGCCAGCACGGCGCGCTTCACATCGTCGGACAGAGCGGAGATATTGGAACTTTTTTCTTGATTGAATTGGTTGAGAAAGTGGTCGGCCAGCAGAAAAATATCTTCGCCGCGTTCTCTTAACGGCGCAATCCGCAAAGGAATGACATTGAGCCGGTAATACAAATCTTCCCGGAAACGGCCAGCCTCGATCTCGACTTCCAGATCGCGGTGGGTGGCGGCTATGACGCGCACATCAACATTGATACTTTGCTGGCTGCCCACCGGTTCAAAGCAGCGTTCCTGCAATACGCGCAGTAATTTAACTTGTAGTTTGGGGCTCATATCCCCGATTTCGTCAAGAAAAATAGTGCCGCCATTGGCAATCTCGAAACGACCTGGTCGAGCCCGGATGGCACCTGTAAAAGCGCCTTTGACATGGCCGAATAATTCAGACTCAAGCAATTCTTCAGGGATAGCACCGCAATTGATTGATACCATTGGCTTGCCGGAGCGGCTGCCCGTTTTATGCAGGGCTTTGGCCAGCACTTCCTTGCCGCAGCCGGATTCGCCGGAGATGAGCACCGTGCTGTCGGAGTTGGCCAGCAGTTTGATGGTCTCCTGCAACTTTCGAATGGAATCACAATGACCGATCAGACCGACAGCATCCTGACCGCGAACCTGCTCACGCAGGGAAAGATTATCCTTTTTCAGTTGCCGGGTTTTCATCAGTTCGTCGATGCGAACCAGCATTTCGTCAATATCAAAGGGTTTCTTCAGAAAATCGTTGGCCCCGAGGCGCACGGCATCGACAGCGGTATCCACCTCGGCATAGCCAGTCATGATGATAATACCCATATCCGGATCAATCTGGCGAAATTCACGCATCAATTCAATTCCGTTGCCGTCCGGCAGGCGGACATCAAGCACCGTCAGATCAAATTTACCCAGCGACATGGCTTCGCGCGCACGCGTGGCATTGGCTGCACTGGTGACATGGAAGCCGGCCGATTCCAGTGACTCCTGCAAAATAAGCCGAAAATCATCATTATCTTCAACCAGCAGGATAAACGCGGATTGTTTCACAGCCTGATTCCCCCTTTGTTGTTGCCTGCTTCTACTCAGAAGCCAAATATTTGGAAGTCAAAATAATGACATGTCTATCGTGAAAGGCAAGAACTTATGTTGGCAGGTATGTCATAAAGTTGCGATGCAACGCTTAAATAATGGCAATTTAATTCCATCATTGGCGATTGGATTTAGCATTCGAATTGTAACATGCTGATTCATAAACACTTTATCAGGATTGTCAGGCACATTCCCTTATAGCGGGTACGTGCGGTGGAGTTTTGACGCCATCAAAAGCTAAAGTTGGCCCTGTTTGAACCGATAGAATTATCTGAACAGGTATCCACCTGTCTCTATGATGAGCGATGGAGGTATATTCAATGACCATTAGCGTGCAACCAGTCGACGGGCTGATTAACAGACTGCTTCAGCAGAACAGCCGCTCCGCCGCTGTGACGCAACGGCGGTCGGATAATTACACCCAGACAACTCAGGATCAACTCAGTATTTCTGCCAGAGCCCAGTCGCAATCAGCCAGCGATACGGATATATCACATCAGCAGAGCAAGTCGGGTGGGAAGATGTTGGAATCACATTTGCTTAACCTGTATAAAATGAATGACTCGCTTGGAGCATAAACATGACCCGACCCCGACTATTGCTGGCAGAAGATGATGAAGCGCTGGCTTCCCTGCTGGAAGAGTATTTGCTAGAGGCGAAATACAATGTCGTCGTTCATCATCGCGGCGATACTGCAATCGAGGCCATACGACATGAACATTTTGACCTGGTGCTTAGTGATATTGTGATGCCGGGTGCAGATGGACTGGCCTTGCTGGCTTATATTCAGGAACATGCTCTGGATACGCTGGTGCTACTGATGACCGGTTATTCCGGTATCGAAAATGCACTGCATGCTGTCGAGCAGGGGGCTTATGATTTTGTCAGCAAACCATTCCAGTTGCCTGAAATTCGGGTACGCCTGGATAATGCAGCCCGTTATCAGCATTTGATGCGCCGGTTCAACCAACTCGAAGCAGTGGCTCCCGATGCTGTTGCATCCAGACAGCCCGGCGGCCTGATGGTGGTCAGAGCTTACGGACAAAACGCTGCAGGTCAGCACTGATGCTACAGCTATTAATCATAGAGGATCAGCCTGCTGTTCGCGAAGTGGTGGCTGAAATTGCCAGTGAACTGGACGAAAATGTAGACATTACTCAGGTAGGCAGTCTGGAGGAAGCGCGCCCCCTGCTCACCTCCTGCCACTGGCATGGTTTGATTACCGATATGAGTCTGGGTGATGGCAATGCGCTGGAGCTTTTCGCATCACTGGCTAACGATAGATTTACTTTGCCGCCCACCATCCTGATGAGCGGTTTTTTGACATCGGCAAGAATGGCTCAGGCCCTGGAACTGGGCATTGATCACGTACTCGCCAAGCCTTTTGCTCCCAATGTATTGCTCGATTGTCTGAGTAATATGCTACATACTGACAGCACTGATATCGCTCCGGGTGAAAAGCCCAAACGGGCGGCACGTTCTTCTGATCGCCTGTTGCCGGAAATGTTTGAAATGGATCGGCGCCTGGGCCTGCTGTATCGTATGTTTGATGAAATGCCAGCGGAACGGGATGTGTCCGCAGTATGCGCCAGCGCACTGAATCTGGGCATGGAAATGGTACATGCGCATGCAGGCTATCTGGCTTTGTTTGAACGCAAACATCAGCAACTGGTGTTGGTGGCATCGGAAGGCATGGAAGGCGCCTGTGCTTCATGCAAGCTGGCAGACACTGTTTTTCAACCGCTGATTGGCGGCGATAAAGAATTGCATCAATCCACGCCCGAGTACGTCAATCAGGTTTGTTGGCCGGATATTGATGAAAACTGCTTTGTAGCAGTGCCGGTGCGTTTACAGGGTGTGCCCATGGGCGTGCTCTGTCTGATACAGCCAGCCAGCGAAATTCCGCTCAAGAGTGAAACCCGTCAAATGCTTGGCTTGCTGGTCAAGAAACTTGACACTTTACTGGATAATCGGGCTGTGCATGCAGCACTGGCCGCCAATATGCGCGAGACATTGATTGCACTGGTACGTTCGCTGGAAGCGCGTGACCGTTATACCCGCGACCACTCAGCCAGGGTCGGCGAACTGTCGGCTGTTTTTGCTGCTGATATGGGTCTGGATCAGGATCATATCGATTTGATTCGTACCGGTGGTTTATTACATGATATTGGCAAATGCGGTATTCCCGATGCTGTGTTGCTCAAACCCGGTCGTTATACCGATCAGGAATTTGCTATTATGAAAGCGCATCCGGCCATTGGCGATAATATTTTATCCAATATGGATACGATGGTTCGGGAACGGTTGATGCTGCGTCATCACCATGAACGGTATGACGGATTCGGTTATCCTGATAAACTGGCCGGAGAGCATATACCGTTTGATGCACGCATTGTTTGCGTCGCCGATGCCCTTGATGCGATGACCACACACCGGGTTTACCGTACCGCAAGGCCGCTTTCTTTTTGTCTGGAGCAGTTGAAAAGTAATTCTGGCACGCAATTTGATCCTAAGGTAACAGAAGTGGCTATTGCCGCAATTGAGCGGGGCGTGGTCAGGACTCAGGCAGAAGAAAAAAACAACCCCCATGACGGCGTCATGCCTTTGTCCGCCCTGATTTCTGTTAAAACCGAGGTGCGTAGTTATGCATGAAGTAGAGAATGATCATGGACGGCAGGACTTTAGAATTGATGATGTCATTCCTGTCAGTGACAAAAAATTGACTGCGGAAGAATTCGAGTTGTGCAAAAACAAGGTGGGAATTCGTTCCAGGCAAAACAGCATGTTGCAGCAAATGGTCGGCAGAGATATTTTTGCCGCTGCCGAGTATGAGAACAACAACTCGGATATGACGCAGGCGCTGGAAGCACTGGATGCCAAACTGAATTATCTGATCGGCGTCAATATGCTCAATGACGCCAGCCATAGCGATATGCAGGAACGCCCCGTGAACCTGAGTCTGACCGGCCTCAGTTTTACGACCAATCATTCTTATCAGGTCGGTGACTGCACGCATATCAACCTGATGCTGCCTTCATTTCCGCCATCTATTCTTGAGTTGCTTGGCACGATAGTGCGGGTCTCTCCCTGCGATGGCAAGCACCTGAAAGTAGGTGCAAAATTCCATTTTCGCAGTGACGATGAAGAGGATACCGTCGCCAAATATGTCTATCGCCGGCATCGCGAAACCATCCGGGCCAATAAAAAAAGATCCGTGCGTTCGGTCTGATTATAAACCATAGAAACCTCAGTTTGAAGGATCCGCATGGCGTGGATTCACCAGTACATTTCAATGCGCTTTGGTCACCCGATTGCGCCCACGTTGCTTGGACAGATATAAAGCCTGATCCGCAGCCTTGAATGCATCGTTATGGCTCATATTCGTCGTACGTTCTGTTACGCCGATACTGACAGTCACATCAATATCCCCGCCCTGCGTATGAAATACGTGTGCGGCAATGGCCTGACGCAGTTTGTTGGCCAGCCTGACACTGATATCGATATCTGTGGCTGGAAAAACAATACTGAATTCTTCACCGCCGATGCGTGCAACCAGATCAGTATCGCGAATGTTTTCTTTCAGAATGATGGCAAGCTGTTGCAGGACTTCATCGCCAACATCGTGGCCGTAGCCGTCATTTATTTTTTTGAAAAAATCAATATCAATAATGAGAAAGCAGAAATCGGAATGATCCAGACGCTTGAGAAATTCAGCCAGACTCCGCCGGTTGGACAGCCCGGTCAGGGGATCATTGCGCGCTTCGGATTCCGCCTGCTGTAGGCGGGTGGATAGTGTCGACAACTTTTCAACCTGTTGCTCAATGGTGGCATTCAGTTTCTTGCTGGCCGAAGCCAGCGTGACACCGGCATGCAGAATATTCTGACTCGCATGGCGTAGCAGGTTTCTGGCTTCTTCGGCATTTTCGGGTAAATCCCGATCGAGGAGGTGCAGGGCCTCGGTGAGTTCGGGAGAATCTTCGCCAACCTGCTGGAGAAGGTTGGAAATAGCGGACATGGACGAGCCAAATGCCGCAATCAATTGCTGCAACTCAGCCTTGAGCGCCGCATCATCCTGAAGGTGTTCACGCAACAGTTTTTCCAAATGCCGGGCGCGCTGCGCCAATGGCACTGTTGCATCCGCCTTGTGACCAATACGTTCGCAACAGCGATCTAGCAGCATCCGTGTAGGCGGCACATCCTGCATGGCCTGCATCAGCAGGCTCTGGCGCGCTGCAATATGCGTGCTGACAGATCTCCGGGCAGACTCCGGGATATTGCCATCGACAGCCGGTCTGAGCAGAGCGCCATGCTCGGCATCCAGTAATTTCGAGACCAGCTGACATAGCCATACATAGGTCGATAGCGGCACGGCGGGTTCCTGTTTGATAGCTTCGAGTTCTGTAATTATGCGGCGGGTTCTAGCACGCAACTCCAGATCATCCGGCATGGCGGCAATGACGATAGGACGAATCGTATCCATATCTTCCAGCAAGCGATTGATGGTCTCTCTCAGGTTCATGCGGACGCTCTGCTCAGGCTTGCATGGAACGGATGCGCGCCGCCTCGACGGCCAACAATGTATCGGCCTGTTTCAGTTCGGAATCCGGGTTGCCGGATGCCGCCTGCTGGCGCAGCAGGGAACGCAGTTGGTCAATGTCATGAACCAGTTGGCGGGGCGGGCTATCGCCTGAGGCAATACATTGCATGGCCTGATCAAGCAGGGATACACTCTCTTCCAGCGTATGCCATGCTTCCTTCATCGGTTGTTTCGATGTGCCCGAACAGGCTTCGCTGACCGCTTGCACCTGACTGATTTCAGATTCCAGCAATGTTCCGAACACGCCGTTAGCGCTGCTGCGGGATGTTTTCCGGGTCGTTTTACCGCTAACGGGCAGGTTGTTATGAATCTTCATGTCAAATAAATACGCAAGAATCAGGCCAGCGTGCGCTGATGGGCTACTCTTCTACGGGCAGGAACTAGCCCGGATGCGAGATATGAATACTCAAGGCATGGATATCGGCAGGAAACAGCTCGCCCAGCGCCCGGTAAATCATACGGTGGCATTGACTGCGCGACAACCCGGAAAAATGCGCCGATGCAATATGGACAACAAAATGGCCGCCGCCGCTTTCTTTAGTACCGGCATGACCGGCATGTTTCCACGATTCGTCTTCGACTTGCAGGCTTTGCGGCTGCAACGCCTGCGCCAGTAGTGCTTCGATGCTGTTGCGGGTATTGCTCACGAATCAACGCGCCGACGATACAGAATGCAAATTTTGCCGATCTGGCCGATTATTTCCGCCGCGCTGTTGCCAGCCAGTTCCTGCATACACTGGCTGCGGGCTTCACGATCTTCCTGAGCCACATGAACCTTGATCAGTTCGTGGGTGTCCAGCGCCAGCGAGGTTTCCAGTATAAGGTTTTCACTCAAGCCTTTTTGCCCGACCCGGATGACGGGTTTGAGGTGATGCGCTTTTGCTTTGAGCACTTTGCGTTGTTTGCTGTTCAGGGTCATCATTTTTCTCCAGCGCAGTATCCTAGCAACTGCGCAAAAAAATTGGTATGGTGTGCTTCTTTTTCAAGCAATCATGGGATTCATATGAAACAAACAATGCACGATAGGGTGGGGCCTGTATGAAGATATTACAAGAAGATCCGCATCGCGCCGTCGTGCTTGGTGCCGGTCAGGGCGGAAACGCCATTCTGGAAATGTTGCTGGATGAAGACCTGGTTAGCGTAGTCGCCATGGTCGATGTGAACCCGGAGGCACCGGGCATGGTGTTGGCCAGAGAGCATCATATTCCTGTCTATGACTCTGTTGAACAGGCTTTGCATGATAGTGCGCCCTGTGTCGCCTTTAACATGACCGGCAATGAAATGGTTGAGGTGGTGGCTGCCGAAATTCTGGGCGCTGGCGGCATTATCGGCGGCATGGAAGCGCGGCTGATGCATAATATGATCACCAACCTGAAAGATGCCAAGGAAAAATTGCGTTATGAGGCCAGCCACGACCCGTTGACGGGTTTGTATAATCGTCGGCATATACTTGAGCAAATGCAACAGGGCGTGTCTCAGGCCTTGCGCTACCAACACCCTTTTACCATCGTGATGTTTGATCTTGATCACTTTAAACAGGTTAATGATACGTACGGTCATGCTGGCGGAGATCTGGTGCTGTCCAATATGGCCGAGCTATTGCGCACCAATGTGCGCGAATCGGACATACCGGGCCGATGGGGCGGGGAAGAATTTATTGTGCTGCTGCCGCATACCGGAATGAGCGGGGCCAGCAAGGCGGCAGAACAATGGCTGAAACAGCTGAATGCCTCGCCTATCCAGATGGATCAGGGTCAATCCGCCCGAATCAGTTTTTCTGCCGGTGTCGCCACGCTTGATCTGACGATGGGTAAGCAGGATGTTAAAATCGTGATCGAGCAGTTGTTGCATGTGGCGGATGAGTGTATGTATTGCGCCAAGGATTTGGGCCGCAATCGTATTTGTCTTGCCACTGACGCCGAAGCAACCAGCTCAGGCGAATAAGCTTCGCGCGTCAGTTTTCTGTCATTGCCCGGACAAGTGTGTTTGTTAGAGTCGAGCTGTGCATCACCATGATTCAGACCTGACGGAGCCCCCCTTGCCAACAACGCAAACAAACATACGGGAAACCAGTCGACTACTGCCCCGCGTACAGATTCGCTGGCGCTGGACAATGCTGGTCGGTTTTACTGTCACCATCGCCATTCTTGTATTGTTTTTCATGGTTCTGGATATTGAGCATGATGCATGGCTGGACAATCAGGCGGCGCAGGCTGAGTTGCAGGTAGATCGTCTCACCGATGAACTGAAACTGCCGTTATTATCCGGCAGCAGCACTGAAACACGCATCGTCGTTCAGGGCTTTCTGGATAAAGTACCAACCGTGCTGGGCATTGCGATACGATTTCCCAATGGCAAGACTAAATACTTTGGCGTGGCCCGATTGGACGATGCTGTTTTGAAAAACCTGAGCAGAAAAAGTACGGTACGACGTTTGCCGCTCAAACAATTATGGTATGCAAAAACGGCCATCTATTCCAATACTGTCGTGGCAACTGTCGTGGTGCGTTTTTCCGAACAGCAATGGGAAGATATTGCCAACAAACTGGGCCAGAAGATTTTTATTGCCGCCGTGATCGTGGTGCTGTTGTCCGGCGTGCTGGTATTCTGGATTGCCGGGCGCATGAGCAGGCCCATTGAAATGCTCGGTGACGCCGCACGGCGCGTGGCAAACGGCGATTATCAGATTGATTTACCGGTGCGTGGCAATGATGAGTTATCGGATACCCTGTCCCAGTTCAATATGATGGCGCGTGAGTTGGCCCACAAGGAAGAATTGCGCGATGTGTTTGGCCGCTACCTGAACCCGAAGCTGATCAACGATGTGTTTGAAAGTGGCGATGTGCCAATGGAAAGTCACCGTCAGGAAGTATCGGTGCTGTTTGCGGATATGGTGTGTTTCACCTCCTTTTCCGAATCCAACAAGACCGAAGATGTGGTACAACTGTTGAACCGGCATTTTGAGGTGTTTCATCGTGTGATCACCTATTACGGCGGCCATGTGGATAAATATATCGGTGATGCCGTCATGGCGGTATTCAATCACCCGGTGAATGAACCAAAGCATGCCCGGCATGCGGCATTGACCGGGCTGGCAATCAATATGGCATGCCGACGGCTCGACAGCAGACGCGCCGATGGCGAGCCGGTCAGCTTCAGAATCGGGCTGAATTGCGGGCAGGCGATTGTCGGCAATATCGGTGCGGCCAGACGACTGGAATATACGGTGATTGGTGATGCGGTAAATGTGTCTTCCCGTATGGGCGGACTCGGCAATGGCGGGGAGTTGGTGATGCCCCTCGACACCTTTGAGCTGCTGGGCGACGGCTTTGATTTTCACAGAATTGGCGTGCGCAAAATCAAAGGAATTAGCAAGAAACTGGAAGTTGGCCGTGTGCTGGTTTCCGATTCTACAGTACAGCAGGAGATTGAACATGTGGTCGATTTAGCATTGAATCTCGACCAATCGATCAAGCCATCGATAAAACCGCTGGAGAACAACCATCTGATTGCTGGAGCTGCCTGATTCATGATTCGAAATAGCTGGTTCATTGTTATCGTCATTGTATTGACGGCCTGCCAATTGGGTAAGGGGAATATGGATAATACTGTCGATGATTTGTTGATCAAGGGCGGTGAAACATTCAATATATTGAATACGTATGCCGTCATTGAACACGATTTCAAGCAAGGCCGGATTATGCGGGCGCGGGCGCGGGCGCGGGCGATGCACAAAGGTGATCGTGGTTACAAGCAGGCGCATCAATTACTGGATGAAAAAATCGAACCGGCGCGTCGGCGCCTTTTCACCCATTACCTGCGAACTGCAAAAAAAATGGAGAAAAAGGCGCGTTGGTCAGAAGCCATGTGGGCCTATGACCAGGCCATGTCGGTCACCATCAAACCCGAATTGATGCAACAGAAACGGGCGGCGATGAAGCAGCATATGCGTCAGTTACGGCTGGAGAAATTATTAAAGCAACGTAGGAAGGAAGATCGCACACTGTTTGGTTATGCCGGTGCATATGAGCCGCCCAGCGGGGTCAGTCCGAGCGATGAAATCTATGAACGCATGCGTGAACATTATGATGATACGCTGGATGAACGGGAAAGCCGGGCATTTCGTGAAGCCATGCGTTTTTTGCGTAAGGGGTCACCTGAAATAGCCTATGTCGAAATTGAATCCTATTTGCGCCTGCAGCCCGATAGCATCAAGGGTAAAAAAATACTGCACGCTATCAAACGTGAGATGCCATCATTTCTGAAAATACCCGTTGAAGCTGCAAGCATCTCTGCACCTAAAAAACATGTCGCAGCCAAGCGAGTCAGCCATGCTCACGTGGTAACGCTCGAACAGATTCAGATTGCATTGAAAGCAGGTAACTTGCTGCAAGCCAAACAACTTGCCCATATCTATCGTCGCAATGGTGAGAAAGGTGCCGATAAGCTATTGGCTCAGGTTCAAAAAAAGGTCGATGCAACCGCTGCATCGTTGTTTGCCAAAGGCAGTGTAGCCTTCCGCAAGGAACAACTAAATCGGTCGATTCAATACTGGCGCAATGCTGTTGCGCTGGCACCGGAGGAATCCGAATATGTGGAATCATTGCGCCGGGCGCAACAGTTGCAGGAGCGTTTGACGATATTGCAGGAACCGAAATAGACCGGGACAGGCCAGCGGCCCGGTGAAAAAAGGAGTTTTATGCAGGATACAATCGTATTACCACGCCACCATACCCGCCAGTTAAAGGTCGGGGAAGTCAGCGTCGGCGGCGACGCACCGATTGCAGTGCAATCCATGACCAATACCCTGACCACGGATATCGATGCCACCGTTGCGCAAATAAAACGGCTCGAAGAAGCCGGTGCCGATATTGTGCGCGTGTCCGTGCCCGATCCGGATTCGGCTGCGGCCATGCCCGAGATTCTGGCCCAGACGGATGCGCCCATCATTGCCGACATTCATTTCAGTTACAAAATGGCGCTGGCCTCTATCGATGCAGGCGTACACGGGCTACGTCTGAATCCGGGCAATATCGGTGGTCGCGACCGGGTTGAACGGGTCGTCAAGGCGGCGGCAGAACGCAGTATTTCGATTCGTATCGGGGTCAATGCCGGTTCGCTGGAAAAAGAGTTGAACGAGAAATACGGCGAGCCATGCGCCGATGCGATGGTGGAATCGGCTTTAAATCATATCCATATTCTCGAGGAAATGGATTTTCATGATATTAAGGTATCGCTGAAAGCCAGCAATATCCCCATGACGGTAACAGCCTATCGCAAACTGGCCAAACAGGTGGATTACCCGTTGCATCTGGGCATTACCGAATCCGGCAGCCAGTTTGGCGGCACTGTCAAATCATCCATCGGTTTGGGGCTGCTACTGGCCGATGGCATCGGCGATACGATTCGCGTCTCTCTGGCGGCAGCGCCGGAAGAAGAGGTGAAAGTCGGTTTTGAGATACTCAAAGCGCTGGGGCTGCGTCATCGCGGTGTCAACCTGATTGCCTGCCCGAGTTGTGCGCGGCAGAAATTCAATGTCATTGAAATGGTTGCCGAACTGGAACAGCGATTGTCGCATATCCATGAAAATATTGATGTGGCGGTGATTGGCTGCGTGGTCAACGGTCCCGGCGAAGCACGGGAAGTGGATGTCGGCATTACCGGCGGCTATCCGGTGCACATGCTGTATCGCGATGGCGAAAAAGCCGAGAAAATCAAAACAGCGAATATGATTGATCAACTGGTTGAAGATGTGGAACGCCGCGCTGCGGCGATTCGCCAACAACAGGAGAATGACGCCCATGGCCGCTAAAAAACTGCAAAGCATTCGTGGCATTCACGATGGCCTGCCAGGCGAGGTGCGTGTTTGGCAGAAGGTAGAAGCGGCAGCGCGCAAGGTGTTTGGCGCTTATGCCTTTGCCGAAGTGCGGCTGCCGATATTGGAGCCGACCGAGCTGTTTGTACGCTGCATTGGTGAAGCTACCGATATTGTATCCAAAGAGATGTATGCCTTTACCGATCAGGGCGGCGATCATATTTGTCTCCGGCCGGAAGGCACTGCGGGCGCAGTGCGGGCTTATTTGCAAGGTGGATTAACACGTTCCGGCAATCAGCGCTGGTTTTATATCGGCCCGATGTTTCGCCGCGAGCGGCCACAGAAAGGACGTTTAAGGCAGTTTCAACAGATCGGCGTGGAGATGTTTGGGGTGGGCGGCCCGCTGGAAGATGCTGAAATATTGGCTATGGCGCATGGCTTTTTATCCGAACTGGGCATTGGCGGTTTAGCGTTGCAAATCAATTCGCTGGGCTGTTCGGCTTGTCGCCCGGCCTACCGCGATGCGCTACTGGCTTATTTGAACGAACGCGCTGACAGCCTGTGCGAAACCTGCAATGAGCGCATGGAGAAAAACCCCATGCGCGTGCTCGATTGCAAGATCGAATCCTGTCAGGCGGAGCTGGCGCAAGCGCCGGAAATGATCCACCACCTGTGTCAACCGTGCGAAGCGCACTTTGCCGGATTGCAGGATAGTTTGACTGCATTGCAAGTGCCGTATCATATCAATGCCCGCATTGTGCGCGGGCTGGATTATTATAATCGCACCGCCTTTGAAATCGTTACCGATCAGTTGGGGGCGCAGGGTACTGTGCTGGCCGGTGGTCGTTATGACGGCTTAATCGAAGAACTGGGCGGCCCTGCTACGACTGCGATCGGTTTTGCCGCCGGTTTGGAGCGCCTGGCCATGCTGCTGGGCGAGCCGGAGCCGGTGGTTGTCGATGTCGCCGTTGTTGCGTTGGGCGATCAGGTTATTTCCTGGTCGCTGCAAAGGGCTGCCCAATTGCGCGAACACGGTTTCAGCGTAGTGCATTGCGGCGGCGGCAGCGCCAAACGCCAGTTCAAAATGGCCGATCGCGAAGGCGCACGCTTTGTTATTGTCATTGGCGAAGATGAAATGCAGAACGGCATGGTCACGCTGAAAAACATGGCTTCCGGTGAACAGCAGCAGATCGACTTCAATCAACTCATGGATGTGATCCGGGCATAAGCATACCCTGCTTCATCATCGGTTATCGCCAATCAGGCCTGCATTTGATGGCCTGTCTTATGCTACACAGCTTAGGCCCGGATATCTTCCCGTACCCGGTTCGAACCCCGTATGTAAGGAGTGCTGCGTATCCATGGTGACGAGAGACTGGCATCCATTGCCCCATGTTTTCAAACCGTTTCTGTTTTTGTCCGTTCTGTCTGTCATTACAATGACGATGGCTGCCCATAACGGGTTTTCGCCCGATTTTTTGAACAGCATTGCCGCGCAGTTCGGACAGGCGGCCAGAAACCGGGTTGTGGCATGGCAAAATCTGATTGTGAATAACAAGGGCGATAGCGAGTGGGAGTCTATCCATGTTGTGAACGCGTTCTTTAATCGGGTGCGTTTTATTTCAGACAAGAAGCACTGGCACAGAAATGACTACTGGGCCACACCGGTTGAGTTTTTGTCTACCAATGGCGGCGACTGCGAAGATTTCTCTATCGCCAAATATTTTACGCTGCGTGAACTGGGCGTGCCCGATGAAAAATTGCGAATCACCTATGTTAAAGCGCTGCGCTTGAATCAGGCCCATATGGTGCTGGCCTATTATGAAACGCCCGATAGCGATCCGCTGATTCTCGATAATCTGATTGATAATATCCGCCCCGCATCGCGCCGTCATGATCTGCTGCCGGTGTACAGCTTCAACGGTAAAAACCTGTGGATGTCCAAGCAACGCGGTCAGGGTCGCAGGGTCGCCGGTGGATCACGGCGCATCAATTTATGGCGCGACTTGAATATCCGCATGAAGCGGGAACGCAATCTCGGCCTCAGTTATACGGCCAAAACGATGCAAGGCAGGTGATTCAAATGACCTTATCCAGACAACTTATCACACTTATATTTATCACATTTATGCTGATTTTTTCCGGTATATTCTGGATCAGCGTGGAAAACACGCGCTCTTATTTGATACTGCAACTGGCCACGCAAACACAGAATGCAGCCAATTCTCTTGGCCTGTCGCTGGCCCCGTATATGCAGAATAAAGATATCGCCGCCATGGATACCATGATCAATGCGGTATTCGATAGCGGTTATTACAAATCGCTGAAACTGGAAACCATGCAAGGGAAAATGCTGATTGAACGGCAAAATACATCCCGCATCGAAGGGGTTCCCGCCTGGTTTATCAACCACCTGACACTGGAAACGCCGGAGGCTGAATCGGTGATTACCAGCGGCTGGGCGCAGTCTGGTCGACTCACATTACGAGCCCATTCGGGTTATGCCTACAAAAAACTGTGGGATATGGCGGTAAGCATGCTGCGTTGGTCGCTGCTGACATGTGTTCTTTCCCTGATGGCGGTACTGGTAATTCTTAAAGCTATTCTCAGGCCGTTGGATGCGGTTGAGCGGCAGGCGCTGGCCATTGGCGAGCGTGAATTTCCGATTGTTGAAAATATTCCGCGAACGCGCGAATTAAAACGGGTCGTACTGGCCATGAATAAAATGTCGGCCAAGGTGGCAAACTTAATCGGCACACTCAGCGAACGCGCCGAACAACTGCGCCAACAGGCTCATTACGATGCATTGACCGGCTTGATTAACCGGCGAGGCTTTGACGCCCGCCTGGACAATGTGATCAGGGATAAAGAAAGCGCAGGTTTTGGCGCGCTGGCAGTTGTGCGCATGAAAAACCTTGCCGCCTATAATCAGCGCTTCGGCCATCAGGCCGGTAGCGCCTTGCTGGTTGAAATCGGGAAGCTGCTGAGCAGGCTCGCGCAACCCCTGCACGATGCAACAGCGGCAAGAATTACAGGCACCGATTTCGCCATCATTCTACCGCTGGCCCATGCGGATGCCGCTGCTGAATTTGGAGCATTGCTTCACGCCGGTTTGAATAAGCTATCGGCTACGCTCAAGGTTGATGATATCGCCCATGCAGGCATCGCCTGTTTTGGCAGCGACTGTCAAACGGGCGAGGTTCTATCCGGTGCGGATGCCGTGCTGTCGCAAGCCGAACATCAGGGTGCCAATGCCTGTTCCATATTAGGGCATAACAATGAAGCGATGGGAAATGAGGCATGGAAAGCGCTCATTACGCATGCCATGGCGGAGAATCATATTCATCTGTTGGCGCAGGACGTTCTCAACCCAGAGCGCCAACGGCTTTATCGCGAGGTGCTGATTCGCGTCCATGACGCAGCGGGTGAGCATGTGTCGCCGGCTTCATTTGTTTCGATGGCTGAACGGCTGGATATGCATGTCGCGCTTGACCGCTATGTGATTGAGCAGGTTACTTCGTTTCTTGAACTGGACGCATCAGAACATTCGCGGGTCGGCAAAGTGGGAATCAATATTGCAGCCCGATCCCTTGGTGATGCAGGTTTTATGAGCTGGCTTGGAACGCATTTCAGCGACCACAAAGAGGCGGCATCGCTAATGTGTTTTGAAATTACTGAATATGGCCTGTTGCAATATCTGGATGCGGGCAAATGTTTCATTGATCTGGTGCATATTTATGGCGGCGCGGTGGTGATGGAGCATTTCGGTACGCGTTTGAGCTCGTTCCAGACCTTGCGCCAGTTGAAACTGGATTATATCAAAATCGATGGCAGCTATATCCGCAATATTTCCGAACACAGCGATAATCGTTTCTTCCTGCAAACGGTGACGGATATCGCTCATGGGCTGGATGTGCAGGTGATAGCTGAACATGTAGAAACTGAGAAAGATTTCCAAAGTTTGAAAAATCTGGGCATCAATGCGATGCAGGGATTCTGTTTCGGGAGGCCTGAACCGCTGGCTTAAGCGGGATGATGAAGGCGAAAGCCTGCTCTGTTTGTCTATGTTATTTTCGATTGACTCAGGATGACACAGCATTTATTCCACCGTCTTTTCAATGGCATGAATAAGGCTGGTCAGCATTCGGTTCACGCTGGCAGGCATCTGCAAGTCATGGGCTTTTGTCGCCACATAACCATTGATGAAATCCACTTCTGTCCGTTGCCTTGCCTCGATATCCTGCCACATGCTGGTTTTGACCGGCCCCATCGCCAGCGTTATATCAATATGCTTGCGGATATCTTCCGTTCCAATGGCGATGCCCAATGCGCGGGCAAGCGCCACCGTTTCTTCCATTGCTTCAGAGACAATGGCAAGTGTTTCGCCATTAGAAGCCATATCTCTGGCATAGCGGCGGGTGATGGCGGTAATGGCATTAAAGCCGCAATTCCATAACAGTTTTCGCCATAACATGGCGCCTGGGTCGTCATCGAGCCGAATCGGCACAGATACATCCCGGAACGCTTCCAGCAATGGTTGCAGATATTGTTCGCCGTCTCCCTGTTGCCACAGGCCCAGACGTACGCCGCCGGCAGCGGAATGAATCACATGGCCGGGTTGCGCGATTCTCGCACCGATGAAGGCTGTGCCGGCAGCAACTGCCTGCCCCGGAAATGCGCTTGCCAGCATGTCCGGCGCTTCAACGCCATTTTGCAATGTGAGTAATAATGTTTCCGGGCTCAGTACAGGCCCGAGCGCAGCAATCATCGCACTTAAGCCCGTCATCTTGCAGCTCAGAATCACCACCTGGCAGCCACCGAGCTGGCCGACATCCGCTGTCGCCTGAACAGGAATTTGTTTGCATTCTCCTTCCGATTCGTGTCTTAATCCAGCCTCTTGCAGCACTGCCAGATGTTGCCCGCGCGCCAGCAATAACACATCGAATCCGGCCTGAATCAGCTTGCTGCCATAGTGGCAGCCAACAGCGCCTGCCCCGGCAAACCCGATTTTCATGATTCCCTCCATGACCCGGCGGCCATACAGCGTTATGGTTGCCGTTCGCGATGATTGTCGTTAAAGGGGTAACTTATGCCAAAAGAAGCACTGCGCAAGGAAGCATTCGAATATCACAGATCGCCAACACCGGGAAAAATCAGCATTAAACCCACCAAACCCTGTGTGACCCAGCATGATCTGGCACTTGCTTACACGCCCGGTGTGGCTGAACCATGTCTGGCCATTGCGGAAAATCCGGAACTGGCCGATGAATATACCGCCCGTGCCAATCTGGTAGGCGTGATCACCAATGGCACCGCCGTGCTGGGGCTCGGCAATATTGGCCCGCTGGCCGGCAAGCCGGTGATGGAGGGCAAGGGCGTGTTATTTAAACGATTCGCTGATATTGATGTGTTCGATATCGAACTGGATGAAAACGATCCAATGGCCATCGTGGAAACCGTAGCCCGTATGGAACCGACATTCGGCGGCATCAACCTCGAAGATATCAAAGCACCGGAATGTTTTATTGTGGAAGAAGAACTGAAAAAGCGCATGAATATCCCCGTGCTGCATGATGATCAGCATGGCACTGCTGTGATTATGGCCGCCGCATTTCTGAATGCGCTGGTTTTACAGAACAAACAGATTGAGGATGTAAAAATTACTTGCCTTGGCGCTGGTGCAGCGGGATTTGCCTGCATGAAACTGATTGAACAACTGGGTGCCAAACGTGAAAATATCCTGTTTCTTGATCGCAAAGGTGTGATTGCCAAAGACAGAGATGACGAACTGCCACCCCATAAACAATATTTCGCGACTGATCGCGCCGAGCGCACACTGGCCGAAGCAATGAACGGCGCTGATGTGTTCATCGGCCTGTCGCAAGGCAATATTGTTGATCCTGACATGCTTAAAACCATGGCTGAGCGCCCGATTATTTTCGCCATGGCCAATCCCGATCCGGAAATCGCCTATGACCTCGCCATGCAAACCCGCAATGATCTGATTATGGCGACGGGTCGCTCCGATCACCCCAATCAGGTCAATAATGTGCTGGGCTTTCCGTTTCTGTTCCGGGGCGCGCTCGATGCACGGGCGACCACGTTTAATGAGGAAATGAAGGTTGCCGCCGTGCATGCGCTGGCCAGCCTTGCCCGTCAGGATGTGCCAGCCTCGGTATTGAAAGCGTATGGCATCAATGAACTGCGTTTCGGCCCCAAATATATTCTGCCGAAACCGTTCGACCCGCGTTTGATTGAAGTGGTGCCTGTAGCTGTAGCTCAGGCTGCAACAGATAGCGGCGTGGCTCGCAAACCATTGGAAGACGCGAAAGCCTACGCACACGAACTGGCTGGCCGCATTGATTCGTCACGATTATTTATGCGTATGATTATGGACAAGGCGCAGGCCAACCCGCTTCGGCTGGTATTGCCCGAAGGCGAGGATGAGACTGTGATTCGCGCCGCCATCGAGATGCAGGAAACCGGCGTTGCGACGCCCATTCTGATTGGGCGGCGCGATAAAGTGGATCAACTATGCAAAGCCGCGCAACTGAATATTGATGGCATCGTCCTGATTGATCCGCTGCTGGAGGACGCCCGCTTCGAAAATCTTGCAGAAGCGTATTATGACCTGCGCGAACGTCACGGCATCCTGCCTGACAGCGCCGCCAACATGTTACGCAATGATATCAATGTACTGGGTGCCATGATGGTGCGTCAGGGCCTTGCCGACGGCATGTTGACTGGCCGCACGGCCCATTATCCGGATGCGCTCAGACCGATTCTCAAGGTGCTCGGGCATGATAACACAGGCAAGAAACATCGTGTTTATGGCATGTATCTGATGATTATGGAAAACAGTTCCTATTTTCTCAGCGACTGCACGGTAAATGCGGAGATGGATGCCGGACAACTGGCCGAACTGGCCGAACTATCCGCCGATACCGCCACATCATTGGGTTGCTGCGCTCGCCTGGCCATGCTGTCCTTCTCAAACTTTGGCAGTTCGGATCACCCTGAGACACGCAAGGTGGCAGAGGCCACCCGCTTGCTGCATGAGACTTTGCCGGAACTGCAAGTCGATGGCGAAATGCAGGCGGACACAGCAGTGAATGCCGCTATTCTCGGGCAATATTCGTTCAGCAAATTGAAAAAACCAGCCAATGTGCTGATTTTTCCCACCATGCAGGCAGGCAATATTACCTATAAACTGCTGCGTGAACTTGGCGGCGGCACTGCGATCGGCCCGATTCTGCTTGGCCTGCCGCAACAGGCGCATGTACTTCAAACCGGTGCCAGTGTGAATGATATCGTTAATATGGCTGCAATCGCTGCGGCCCGTGCAGCGGATCAGTAATCCACGCTGTTTGTTTCATGTTACTTATCAGGATTCCTTGGAGCCACTTGCAAAACTCTGAGTGGATGAGCGGCAATCCCACGTTGAGTCCATTTTCGGGTTTGAATGAGATGCATGGTGGTTCCATGGATTGAAATTCTAACCCTAAAATGGGCCAGCGTGGGGAAGCTGATCGCCGCTCACGAGTTGTGTAATTGGCTCCTTGGATTGCGGATTTCTAACCAGTGCCAACAGGGCAATATCATCCGTTTGGGTAGCATTGCCGACAAAGGTTTTTATCCTTTCGGTTAAGTAGTCGATACATGCCGAAGCGGCTGGCGGTGCATCCTGCATCCAGGCCAGCATGCGCCCCATGCCAAGCATCTGCTGTTGCTCGTTGCGCGCATCAGTGAGGCCGTCGCTGTACAGGAGAATCATTTCGCCCTGTTCAAGCGCAACGGTTTCGCAATCATAATGCATATCACTGATAATCCCGAGCGGTGGGCCGGAAGCCTCATTGGGTTGCCAGATACGTTGGTTGTGCATGTGGATGGCAGGCGGGTGCCCCGCATTGGCTGATTGCAGCAAGCCTGTTTCAGGATCGAGTATCATCAGCGCCATGCTGGCAAACATACCATTGCTGGCTGTTTGACATAGCGATGTATTATAGCGACTAAGCATGTCGCCGGCGCTGCCACCCTGATTTAATTCGCTGCGTAACGTGTGCAGTACGCCGGACATAATCATCGCAGCCGACACGCCCTTGCCGGATATATCTCCCAGCACATAGGCAATGCGCCGATCCGGCAGAATAAGCGCATCAAAAAAATCACCACCGACTTCAAACGCCGAACTGATATATGTCGATGCGGCATAACCATCAACAGATGGCATGGCAGATGGCAGTAAGGCATCCTGAATTGATTTGGCCAGTTCAAGATCATGTTTGATGATCTGTTTGTCGAGCAGATGCTGGTGGGTGCGGGCGTTGTCGATGGCAATGGCTTCCATCGGAACCAGTGATTCCATCAGTTGTTCATCGGATTGGCTGAAATCGCCATGGCGATGATTAATCACTTGCGATACACCGATAAGCTCACCGCGCGCAATCATAGGCACGCAGATCATATTGCGGGTTTTAAAGCCGGTCAGCCTGTCGTACTCATCCGCAAATCGAGGGTCGGCATAGACATCATTCAGGCGCAACGTGCTGCGATGCTCAGCACACCAGCCGGCAATACCGCAACCCATTGACAAGCGACAAATATCTTTCATTTGCGCTTCTTGGCCGCCGGTTGTGGTATGGAATATCAAATCGCCTGTTTCCTTGTCAATCAGAAACAACGAGCAGCCCTCCGCATCCATGATGGATTGGGTGATTTTCATGATTTGCCGCAATAACGGCCCCAACTGAAATTCACCGGCAATCAACCGATTAATTTCAAGCGCCTTTTGCAAGCGTTCATTCTGTTTGCGGCAGCGTTTTAGTAATGCATGGCTATCTTCACGTTTCATTTCATTACCCTATTTTCACGATCCTGTGCGTTGAGGTGAATAACAACAGCCCGTACCCTGGCTGGTGTTAGTGGCTGTTTACAATGGCTGCATACGAGTTTCGGCTCGATGATGTCGCCGCAGAGCTGATGTTGTAGCTGAAGAGCTTTGCCGCTGCCATCATGCAACCAGCGGTTGCCCCAGCACATCATGGTGAGCAGTACAGGAAACAAATCGCGTCCCTTTGGCGTCAGACGATATTCAAAACGCTGCGGTTTTTGTTGGTAAGGGACTTTTTTGAATATCCCGGCCTGTAGCAAACGACCCAAACGCTCTGAGAGCACTTTCTTTGAAATACCCAAATGCTTCTGCATGGCATCAAAACGCCTGACACCGTAAAATACATCGCGTATTATCAGAAAACTCCAGCGATCTCCGACAATCTCAAGCAGCCGGGTGACGGGGCAGGTTTCATGGGGTGGCGGTGATTCCATGCATCAAGTATAGCAGGTATTTAATAGAAACCTACTTTATATTGTGTGTCTTATAAAGATACTATATAGTTTCTTTTATAAACTATATCGGGCTATTCATGAATTCTTGTGCTGATTTAACGCCATTGCATCCCCGTTGCTTCCATTCAGTATTGGGGTATGCTCAGTTATCAGCACAGCTATCATGCCGGCAACCATGCCGATGTTTTAAAGCATATTCTGCTGGGCGATATTGTCGCCGGTATGCAGAAAAAAGCCTCACCGTTATTCCTGTTCGATACCTTTGCCAGTCGCGGCATGTATGATCTGACGTCACTCGAAGCATTGAAGAATCGCGAATTCGATACTGGCATCGGCAGGCTATGGCCTTTGCGGCATGCGTCGGTTCCGGCTGGCGTGGCGCGCTGGTTCAGGCTGATTGCGCATGAAAATGCCACTGGCGGTTTTGCGCGTTTCCCCGGCTCCACCGCCCTGCTGGCATCACTGTTGCGCGATTCGGACAGGCTGGCTGCCTGTGATCTGCATCCGCAGGAATTTACAGGGCTGCGCAACAATTTTCACGGCAGCCGCAGCATCGCCCTGCACCAACGGGATGCCATCGAAGCACTGGGAGCACTGCTGCCGCCAAAAGAAAAACGCGGTCTGGTGTTTCTCGATCCATCCTATGAGAATAAAGATGAGTACAGACGTATTGCCTGCGCCGTGGCTGATATTTATCCGCATTTCAGAGCGGGCGTTTATGTGATTTGGTATCCATTATTGCCGACAGGGCGTCACAATGATTTGTTTGATGTGTTAAAGCGTTCCGGAATTCGCAACATCCTCAGCGTGGCGCTGGATTGCGGTGGCTGTTTTCCCGCAATGCAAATGTCCGGCTCCGGTCTGCTGATTATCAATCCGCCATGGCATGCACGGGATGCAATGCAGGCATCGCTAGGCTGGATCGCCAGACACCTGACGGGAGAAGGAGAGCATGGCGAAATAAAATCCGGCTTTGACTGGCTGGTTCCGGAGTAAGCATAGCCGACACAAAAATACGTGTGTGCCTATGCCAAGGAGAGCTGATCGGCACAAGCCGATCAGCAATAAATAGCAATAAATGATTGGACTATCGCACGAAGGCCCACGCAAACAGCGGTTTATCTTTGATCCCGGTACTTTCCAGGATCATGACGGCAAACAGTGCAACGAGTGAACCGATCAACAGGCCGACCGCCGGGCCGAATAGCCACAACACGCTCGCCTCAGCGCCCTCCGGCCCGAATTCGACCGTGCGAAAGCCCATAAGAATCCATGCCGGCGGGTAGAGCAGCGCACCCAAGCCAAATGTCCAGCCAAATAATTTTTTCCAGCATGATTTAAGCCCTGTAATGGAAACCAGAATCAGCATGACAATGGTCATGATTCCTATGCCCATAAAGTGAATATGACCGCGCAACAGACGTTGCATGGCATCTGTCGCCAGGCTGCCGGAATGGCTGTGCTGGTGCGCCTCCTTCATCGTGCCGCCGCCGACCGCCTTATGAGGATGCGAACCTACTCCTTCGGCATGCGCATGCCCTATCGTCATGCCGGACATATCCAGTTCCTGTATATGATGTTTCATTTCAGCATTTTTAACAACGGCTTCCTGTTGTTCAAAACCGCCATGCAGTTGTTCATGGTGGGTAGCTATATAAGCGGCCCAGAGCGCCCCCAGAATAAGCGCCAAAAGAGCCATGGCCAGACCATGATACACATGCGCCAGGGAATCCCGTAAACTGTTCATGCCAACCCTCCCTTGAGTCGTTTGTTGGTGTGTTTATCTGTTGTGTGATTTGGATGGCGAAAATAGCCATGATGATGAGCCCGAGCAAGCTCCGGGCAAAAGGCTAACGTCACCAGAGTAGAACGTATTCATTCCCTTTGTTCATGGGTTTTCCGGCTAGTAAACAGGGTATATTGATAGTAGCCAGCACAAATAACAGCCAGTACGAGAAAGATAATGCCATACAACGCATACACATCCTCGTTTTGGTAATTGATAGAATCTTCTATAAAAGACCCGAGTGACATTCCTTCTCTGCTATGCATGTAACTCTCCGTTGAATTAAAAAAAACGGGGGCTCACAGAGCCCCCGCTTAAATCAAGCATTTACAGGGCGATATCAAACCCGGCAATTAGCGTATTGAGCGTATTCTGCTGACGAACAACAGTTCGTCCGCCCATTGCACCCATGGATGTCACCAGATTTTGCGTATGCGTATAGGTCACGAAACCCTGAACATTCTGAGCCAACTGGTATATACCATAGGCCGTGATGTTGTTCGTTGTTTTAGGACGAGCTTTTATATTGCCGTTCATCTTCAGATCAACACGGGTTTGATCCCATTTGAGGCCGAACAACAAACCATCCTGCACGATATACTCGGCAACAACCGTAACGGCTCTTAAATCCAGCTTTTCATTGCCCGGAGCAACACTGCGGTTATTACCCAGTGTGACCGCACCCCATACCTGGAATGGCTCGCCATAGTTCAGGGCAAAGTCAACACCGTAACGGGTTACATTCTTGAACTGCATTTCCGTAGCAGTTGTAGGAGTTGTAGGACTTGGCCCACCCATGCCCATCGCCATCAGCATGGTATTCTCACCGCCAAATGCAGCACTGCCATAATTGGTTGCACGGTAGCCATAAACACCGATGATATAGTTATCATCAATTTCCTGGGCCAAACGGGCATACACCGCATTGGATGTTTTGTTCAACTGACCGGCATTCTTGCCATAGGTAAAAGCAGAAATATTATACAGCGTACCGACACCGGAATCGCCATTGGTTGTACCGTGGATGCTGATACCATCACCCATCATCAACATGGTGCCACCAGCCATCTGGGCGGCATCGACCGCGCCAAAACCCAACGGACGACGAGACATCATGGTCATGCCATAACCAACATCATTCTGAACCCGACCGAAACGAACCTTGAGTAGATCATTAACATAGTACACGCCTTCCGCCATGCCGATCCCGGCCTGATTGGCATCAATCCACCATGCAAAGTTGTCATAGGAACCGGAAGAAATAAGCCCCAACTCGCCAAAACCAATTTTACGATTCGTGCTCCACTCGCCTGTAGCAGGATCCCGAACCAATCCACCATCCAGCATACCCATGCGATGGCCAGGCATTACAATAGTACCAGTGCCATTATTATCAGTAATCGGGCCGGAACCTGAATACATGACCTGGGTTCTCAGTGTGAAGGGGAAGTTGCTGGCAAATACTGCTGCCGGAGATTCATCACCGGTATCTACATTCTTACCCGGGCCGCCCTGCATATCGAGATCGTCTTTACCCGCTTCAAAGCGGAAACCGCGTTCGCGGAATGCAACGCCCATCTTGCTCAATTTGGGGAACATTGTGTGGCATGAGTTGCATGACATGCCGTATTTCCGGGCAAAAACCGGAATGGCATCAGCGTCTTTCGCCCAGAATGCGAGCGTGCCCACAAAGGTGAAAGCGCCGATAACCATAGTCATCATAATTTTTTTCATTGGGATAATACCCTCCATTTCTAATTTCGCAAAAATGAGCGATACCTTGTATTAGAAAGGTTGCTGCCAAGTCTGAGCTGCAAGGAAGATAATCGGCCAGTTGGGTTATTTTACTTAGTATAATAGTGAGTTACATCACTATGACTGCTTAAAATAGGGTTTTTCCTTCTCATATTCGGGAATTTACTGGCTTATACTTCCTGAAATAGAGACTAAAAATACATCTTCTGGATGCAATTTGCCTCGTTTCGGCTTTCGAGAGATCAGTCTTCCAGTTTACGATACAGCGTGGACAGACCGATGTGCAAGCGATCAGCAGCTTTGGCCTTGTCGCCATCGGAATCATCAATCACGCGCTTGATCCATGATCGCTCAAAACGCTTCAAGGCTTCCACCAGCGTCAAATCGAAATCATCGGTGACGGTTTCATCCTCAAAGATCAACGAGCGTTCCAGATAGTTTTTTAGCTCCCGAACATTGCCCGACCACATGCGCTGCTGAATCTGATCCGCCATTGATAATGGCAGGCCATGCACAGTTCGCCCCATTTCAGCCGCCAGTTCCCGGTAGAGGTTTTCCGCCAGCGGTAACAGATCATCCGGTCGATGCCGCAGCGGCGGCACTTCAATGGATAAGACGGACAGTCTGTAATACAGATCCTGCCGAAAGGCTCTGTTCTCAATCATGATTTCAAGCGTCACATTGGTAGCAGCAATCACCCGACCCCGGAAATGCAACGCTCTGGCGCTACCCAGCGGCCTAAACGCGCCGTCATCCAGTACGTGCAGTAGCTTGGCTTGCAACATCATGGGCATCTCACCGATTTCATCCAGAAACAGCGTGCCTTCACCAACCTCTTCAAATAGCCCCTTGTGATTTTTATCGGCACCGGTGAAAGCGCCCTTGCGATAACCAAACAGTTCGGACTCCAGCAGGTTCTCCGGAATAGAGGCGCAGTTGATGCTTACAAACGGATGTTTGCTGCGCCCGCTGCTGGCGTGCACCAGTTTGGCCAGCAGACCTTTACCAACACCGGTTTCCCCCGTGATCAACAGCGGCGCCTGTGAACCGGAAGCACTGGCCGCCATTTTTCTGATGCGCTGCATCGGCACAGAATCACCCAACACCGCCAGCCTGCCTTCAGCCAGCTTACGCTCCGCTTTGCGCGCCACCTGCCCCTTGAAACCCTGCAACTCTTCAAGCCGCTTTAATCTGGCAATCAGCTCATCAAAACGCAGCGGTTTGGAAACATAATCGTATGCGCCTTCCTGAATCGCTTGCATGGCCACATCCCGGCTACCAAAAGCCGTCATAAAGATAAAAGGCACATCAATGCCTTTATGCTGACAATAACGCAGCGCCGTAAAAGCATCACCATCCGGCAGATTGATATCGGAAAGCACGACGGAAGGTGCTTCAGCTTCGATCATGTTGATAGCCTGTTCCAACGTCTCAGCTTCCAGCATATCAAAGCCATCTTCCGCCAACATCTGGACAATGCCTTCGCGAATTCGACGCTCATCCTCAACAACCAGAATCAGCATTAGCCCTCCCCTCCTGCGGCTTCCGGCAAGGTAATCCTGAACGTGCAACCATCCGGGCTATTGACCAGCAACAACAGGTCGCCCCCCATCTGCCTGATTAAATCCTGACTGATAGACAAACCCAGCCCTGTGCCCTCACCCTTTTGTTTGGTGGAAAACATGGGCGAGAAAATATCCCCCACATGTTGTTGATCGATTCCGCAGCCCTGATCACTCACATCCAGCAAAACGCAGCCATTCATGATGCCAGTTTCAATGCTGACAAGCGCGGCTTCCGGTGATGCATCAATAGCATTGAGCAACAGGTTTACCAGCACCTGCCTTAACATGTCTTCACTGCCTGCAACCGGGCCAATGTCTGCGTGCGGTTTATATTCCAGTTCAACATGACGGGCATTTCTAACCAGGCCAACCAGTTGCATGGAGCTCTCGATCACCGTGGTCAGATGAATCATCTCCTGCGATATACGTGAAGGCCTGCCGAATTCCAGAATATTGCGGATAATATTTTCCATCCGGTGTAATTCCTGCGAAGCATCTTTCAGATGCGCTTCAACCCCGTTATGTCTACCCCTAGTGATCTTGTGAAAAGCCAGATCCAGTGATACCGAAGCTGCTGACAGCGGGTTGCCAACCTCATGGGCAATATTGGCGGTCATCAAGCCAAGCGCCTGCATCTTTTCCTGATGCGCCTGCAGGCTGCGGGCGCGCACCAGCGCCTGCTGATGCTGATGGATTGATTCACGCATGACATTCAGAGCCCGTGATAAATCACCGATCTCATTATCGCCGAATTCGGGATTAGGTATCATCATCTGCCCGTCATCCATTCTCCCACCAGCCATTCCTGCGTCATCCACCCGCCATTCACCAATCTGCGCCACCCTGGAACGCAGAATGACCAGTGGCCGAATCATACGCACATACATATAAGCAGTCAGACCGGCCAGCAAGGCAAACAAAACAACCAGCGAGCCAATAAAAGCCCCGCGCATATCCATGTGCAATCCGGCCATATAACGCATGGCATCGTTGATGGAAACATCTATGCCCTGATGAGCCTGCCTGAGCGATCCGGACAGGCTGGTCAGTTTTTCATCCATCTCCTGCATCAGAATTGGCCCCTCCATATTGCCGGTGGCAAAGGGCAGCGCAAATACTTGTTCGGCATCGTTATCGATGACATTTACAGCACGCAAAACTTGAGCAACATCAATGCCCTGCCCGGCAACATTATCAATCGCCTTGCGCAGGCCGGGCATCGATGCACGATAAACATTGATGTGCCATTGTGAGCCTGTAATCAAAAAATCATGCACATAAGCCGCCTGTCTGCGCACAGCCAGCTCCAGCTCATGCAGCGCGTGACTCTTATAATTGACCGATTCAATCTTAAGAGCCTGATCATGGATAATAGAAATATCCCGCAACTGCTCCCAGCCCACAAAGGCAACCACGAAAAAAACCGCCATCAACCACAGAGCAATCACGCCTGACAAACCGCGAAAAAACTTTATCTCATGCATCTCAATGCCGCACGATATGGGCATGCGCTTCACGCGCATCCAGCTCACGGGTCGCATTTCCCGTACGTAAAAAATAACGCGCCACGTTTCCATCCTGGAGATAGACCGGCAACTTGGAAGGTTCGATAAAAATACGCACCACATCTTTTTTATCGATTACGTGAAATGAACAATGCACCAAGGCGCATAGCTCCCCGCTGAGGCGAGAAACCACCAACGTATTGATGAACAATTCAAATCCATCCCTGTTTTTATGTTTAAATGTCTGATAATCATCCTGCAAACCCAGGATTTCTCCGGCATCAGAAACGCCCACCAGCAAACTGCCTCCCTTGTGATTCATAAACCCCGCAATAGATTTTGCGATTACCGTCTCCAGCACTTTATTCACCTTTTGCTGTCTTATATCCCATCGCACGGATGATTTGAATTCCAGTCGTTCACTTTCCCCCGAACGAATTAATGCAGGCAGATCCTTGGACAATTCATCTTTCAGATTCAAGATCGTCTGATGCTGCCGTAACAACGACAGATGATAAAAAGCAAAAGCAATGCCGATAGCGGCACCAATCATTGCAAACACAACCGTCATGGGCAACATATCAAATGAGAAGGCTGACTCGAAACGGTGCATTAAAAACGGCCACAGATTATTATCCAGCGTAGCCAGGCTATCCTTGAACTCGAACCAGTAGACCGCCTTGGTTAGCGGGTGCAATATGATAATCCCCATCACGGCACCAATCAGGCCATGCTGAAAAAATGTGCGGTAACTAGCCATTCGCGTTACACCCAATGCGAAGATCGCGACTGTTATATGCTACAATCTTCCGCATGGTTTAACTCGTTATTGTCCAAAACCAGCATAGCCGGAACCAAACTGGGAAAACCTTGAACCACAGAGTACACAGAGAGCACAGAGAAGGTCAAAACCTTTATGTTTTGATTTTCTCTGCCTTCCCTCTGTGCTCTCTGTGTACTCTGTGGTGAAAATATTTTGACTTTTAATAAGATGTTCCATGAATCTATTCTTCCTGTTTTATCTTTATTCTTCGTGCCTTTGTGCCTTCGTGGTAAAATATCTTGTGCATTTTGCGTTAGATTTTATTTGTAAGAGACTAAGCCAGAAAAAGCGCCTTCGATATCAGCCAGGGCCGGGAACCAGTCAATCAGCCAGCCGGAAACCATGCTGAAACTGCCCAGAAAAATCATCACCCCGACCACAATCAACAAGGCACCGGAAAACTTCTCGATCATTGAGAAATACTGTTTAAATCCCTGCGACCAGCGCAGGAATGAGTCGGTGGCCAAAGCCGCCAGCAAAAACGGAATGGCCAGCCCCAGTGAATAGGCCAGCAACAGGCTGATGCCGTGTGACAATTCGCTTTGAACCCCGGCAACCGCCAGAATAGCGCCGAGAATCGGGCCAATGCAGGGTGTCCAGCCAAAGGCAAAGGCAGCGCCCAGTATCAATGCCCCGACCCCGTGTTTGGCATTGACGCCCTTGGCTTCAAAACGCGCTTCCATCATCAATAAAGGAATCCGAATCAGACCAATATAGTGCAAGCCGAACACAATAATGATCACCCCTGCCACTTTACCGAGCACATCCATGTGCATCAGCAACCACTGGCCCAGCAGCGTTGCCGATACGCCCAGCGCAATAAATACCAGACTAAAGCCGGACACAAACCACAATGACTGCATCAGCGCATGGCGTCGCACCGATGTAGATTCCTGTTGTCGCAATTCATTCACCGACACGCCGGAAATATACGACAGATAAGCTGGCACCAGCGGCAATACACACGGCGATAAAAACGATAATAGACCTGCAATCAGGGCTCCAGCCAATGTCACTTCAATCATTTGGTATCCTTTCCAGTAATTTTCATTTTACCTGTGCGAAGCATAGGCATTGAGATTCTTCTCATTCTCAAAATAAAACACGTTACCATCCGGCAATGCCCCGATCACAGCAGTGGCCTTGTCCACAGTATGCCCATTCACCGGGTCGATGGCCTGCCGTTCCTCGGCATCATTGGTAAGTGTGCTGATACACATCTTGCAGCAACCGTAGTAGGTCTTGCCCTGAACCGGGATAGGAATCTGCTTCTTACCCATGAATGCATCATTAACCATACAGACCTGCTCGGTTGGAACGCGTTTTAACTCCGTGGCCTGAGCCTCGGATATACCAGCCTGATAGCTCGTCACCAATAGTACGGCGAATGCCAACAGCCTTAAAAATCCTTTAAATTTTGTCATTGATATCTCCTGTTTTTTTAGCAATCGCATACCCGGTTGAAGATCATTTACCCCTTTGCCAATACCAGGCTGCGGCACTGCACTCAAGCTGGTTCGACTTCAAATCAAAATGGCGTCACCCCTTGAAAATCAATGACAGTAAAAAACAATCATTGGCCGAACACAAGAGTTGACCTTCATCGAAGATCCGCAACAATCCTGCGTATGAAACTGACATTGCAGCATATGCCTGCTCGAATGCGCTTTATGGTGGCTATGCTTGCCATGCTCGGCGCAATGTGGGCAGCGATAGACTTGCATCAGCATGAAAATGGCCTGCATCAGCCTGGCCAGTGTGTTGTTTGTTCGCTGGAAGATACCGTGGCGCATGGCTTTACGCTACATATGGCCAATCTGCCAGTCGCGCCGTGGGTCGCTTTTTCTCCAACATCCCGCTTAGTAGAGTTAAGCACGCTTGCATGCACACGTCTGGTTTCTATTCGCGCTCCTCCATTCGCCTGAATTACTCATCCAACAATAAAAAAAAATCAGCAACCCATGGCCTGCTGCACAAACGGCATCAGCTCCCGTAGCTGCGAGGGCAGCAGTAACGACAGCGGAAAACACTGGCAACCCTTCGATTTCGGTCATCGGTACATTTGCCGGTTCATCCA
>CAZKME010000002.1:13094-53897 GCA_964553725.1 uncultured Zetaproteobacteria bacterium | reverse complement strand
TTCAGATTTGGAAAGGGCTGCTTTATGTGTTTGTTTTGCTTATGAGAGATGTTAACTTGGATTATTCATGAATAGTCTAGGTTAAAGAATGCGCGAAAATAGCCCCCTTCTATTCTGTACACCAGTGGGATTGCAACTCATCCACTCAGACTGTTGCAAGTGGCTCATACCAATGATTTTGATTCTCCTTTGCGATCTTTGCGCCTTGGCGTGAAAAGCCTGTCAGATGATTTTTTTCACATCAAAGGTGCAAAGATAGTCAAAGCCTTTGCACGCCAAGACGCAAAGTGTTTCATGTAATTGCTCCGGGGCTGATATCGCCTGCTTGGTGCGTGTCGCAGCACATGCTAGCTTGCGCAGCTTCAAATTTCGCTGGAGCCCAATCACCATGTTAAAAGTTCTTACCAAGCTGTTCGGCAGCCGCAATGATCGTTTGCTTAAAGAGTTGTGGCCGCTCGCCAATCAGGTCAATGCGCTGGAGGCCGATATACAGGCGCTGAGCGATGAAGCACTGGCCGCCAAAACAGAAGAATTTCGCCATCGCATTGAGCAGGACGAAACAGAGGATGATCTGTTGCCCGAGGCATTTGCCGTGGTACGCGAAGCCTCCATGCGTGTGCTCGGCATGCGCCATTTCGATGTGCAGCTTATTGGCGGCCTGATTCTGCATCAGGGTAAAATATCTGAAATGAAAACCGGCGAGGGAAAAACGCTGATGGCGACCCTGTCCGTGTACCTGAATGCCCTGTCTGGCAAAGGCGCGCATGTGGTCACCGTCAATGATTACCTGGCCAGTCGCGATGCTGAATATATGGGGCAGTTGTATGGTTTTCTGGGTCTATCTACCGGCGTGATCGTGCATGGTATCAGCAATGATGAACGCCGTGACGCCTATGCCTGTGATGTTACCTATGGCACCAATAATGAGTTCGGCTTTGATTATCTGCGAGATAATATGGCCTTTGCCAGCGAGGAACTGGTACAGCGTGGACATCATTATGCCATCGTCGATGAAGTGGATTCCATTCTGGTCGATGAGGCGCGTACGCCGCTGATCATTTCCGGCCCGGCCGAGCAGGCCACCGAATTGTATAATCAGGCCGATAAATTAATCAAACAACTGAACGAAGAAGATTATGAAAAGGATGAAAAGGATAAAGCCGTTTCCTATACCGAAACCGGTAATGATCATGTCGAAACGTTGTTCCGCGACGCAGGCCTGCTGAAAGAAGGGAGTTTGTACGACCCTGAAAACGTCAATCTGATGCATGCCGCTACCCAGTCGTTGCGCGCCAATACCTTATTCACACGAGAAGTGGACTATATCGTGCGCGATGATGAAGTGGTTATTATCGACGAATTCACCGGTCGCATGATGCCGGGACGCCGTTATTCCGATGGTCAGCATCAGGCCCTGGAAGCCAAGGAAGGGGTAACGGTTCAGCCGGAAAACCAGACGCTGGCCTCCATCACTTTCCAGAACTATTTCCGCATGTACGACAAACTGGCCGGAATGACCGGTACAGCCGATACAGAAGCCGAAGAATTCCAGAAAATCTATGATCTGGAAGTGGTGATTGTGCCGACCAATCAGGAGATGATTCGCAACGACCTGCCCGATCTTATCTATCGTGATGCCGAGGATAAATACGAAGCCATTATCGCCGATATCGAAGTGGCGCACAAAACCGGTGCGCCGGTGCTGGTCGGCACGGTATCGATTGAGAAATCCGAATATCTGTCCGAGCAGATGAAGAAAAAAGGCATCAAACACGAAGTATTGAATGCCAAACATCACGAGCGAGAAGCGGAAATCGTGGCGCAGGCCGGGCGTAAAAATGCCGTCACCATTGCCACCAATATGGCCGGGCGCGGCACCGATATTATGCTGGGTGGTAATCCTGACATGTTAATCAGCCAGTTGCCGGGCAAAATATCCGGTGCAGATCGAGAAGCTAAAGCCGAAGAAATCAGGGCAGCGTGTCAGGCTGAACATATCGAAGTGGTTGCAGCCGGCGGCCTGCATATTCTCGGCACCGAACGCCATGAGTCACGCCGTATTGATAATCAGCTCAGAGGCCGATCCGGTCGTCAGGGCGATCCGGGACTGACCCGTTTTTACCTGTCGCTGGAAGATGATTTGATGCGTATTTTCGGCGGTGAAAAAATGCAGTCCATGCTGACCAAGATGGGCTTTGAAAAGGGCGAAGCCATTGAACACCCGTGGGTGACCAAGGCGATTGAAAATTCGCAGAAGAAGGTGGAAGGGCGCAACTTCGATATTCGTAAACAGTTGCTCGAATATGATGATGTGATGAATCAGCAGCGTGATGTGATTTATTCGCAGCGCCGCGAATTGCTCGAAGCCGATGATGTGCATGATGTCATTGAAGATATGCAGACCGATTATGCAGGCCGGCTTGAACATGAGTTTGTCGAAGGCCATCGGGAAGAATGGTTGCTGGATGAATTGCGCGATGCCCTGAAAGAACGCTTAAGTATCGAAGCGGATCCGAAAGCATGGTTGGATCGCGACGATGTAGAAAGCAGCGATGATATGGGCACTCAGATTTTAGAACTGCTTCAGAAGCATATGGCGGCCAAGGAAGATATTACCGGCACCGAGCAGATGCGCAACTTTGAGAAATATCTGATTCTGCAAATTCTCGATCATCACTGGAAAGAACATCTGCTGGCCATGGATCATCTGCGTCAAAGCGTTGGTTTGCGCGGTTATGCCCAGAAACAGCCGATTCAGGAATACAAACGTGAATCGTTTGAACTGTTTGAAAGCATGCTCGGTACGGTACGCGAAGAAACCATGATTGCACTGCACCGGGTACAGGTTGAGGTGGAACAGGAAGCGCCTGTTGTGGAGCCGCCGAAGCAGGAGACTGCCATCAGCTACAACCTCGGCGAAGATGATGCGCCGCAGGAACCGCAGCAAACCTACAAACGTGAACACCCGAAAGTAGGTCGCAACGATCCTTGCCCGTGCGGTTCCGGCAAAAAATACAAGCAGTGCCACGGGAAACGTGGCTGATGTCGGTCAATCCCCCCGAGCTGGTTGCCGCCTTAAGTGTGCCCGGTTTCCGGCTTGGCGTTGCATCGTGCGGCGTCAAAGATGCGGGCCTGAAAGGTAAACGCACCGATTTAACCATCATCGCGGCTGATGTGGATTGCCATGGGGCCGGCATGTTTACGCAAAACAGATTGCGGGCGGCATGCGTGGACTTGGGCGAAAAATCGATAGCTGATCATGGTGGCAAGATTCGCGGCATCGTCGCCAACAGCGGCAACGCCAATGCCGGCACCGGTATTCGCGAAGCGGAATGGGCTCACATGATGATAAGCGCGGCGGCTGATTCGCTTGCTGTTGCCCCGGAACAGATGCTGTCTGCCTCGACCGGCGTAATCGGAACGCCATTTCCGATTGAGCGCATTGTCTCCGGAATCCGCCATGCATCGGCCTGTGAATCTGACTGGCAGCATGCGGCCAATGCCATTCGCACCACTGATACGTTCGCCAAATGGGCCTCACGCCGGGTAGGCGCATTCACCATCACCGGCATTGCCAAGGGCAGCGGTATGATTCACCCGAATATGGCCACCATGCTCGGCTTTATCGCCACCGATGCGCCATTGTCGCATACGCAACTGCAACCGATGTTAAGGCGCGCCGTCAGGCAATCATTCAACTCGATCAGTGTCGATGGCGATACGTCCACCAACGATACCGTTTACCTGCTTTCCTCCGGTCTGGGGCTTGGCCATGCGCCGATGCAGGACGCAGCTGAATTTGAAGCCGCTTTGATCAGTCTGTGCATCGAACTGGCGCAGATGATTGTGCGCGATGGCGAAGGTGTCAGTAAATTCGTCACCATTCATATCGAAGGGGCGGCCTCGGAAGAAGACGCCCGCCATGTTGGCCGCACCATTGCAGTTTCGCCGCTGGTCAAAACTGCCTTTGCCGGTTCGGATGCCAACTGGGGGCGCATCATTGCCGCCGCAGGCAATGCCGGCATCGCTTTTGATGCAAATCATATTTCCTTATCCTGTGATGATGTCATGATGATGAAAAACGGCCAGTTGCATGCGAATTATGATGATGAAGATGGCATGGCTGTGTTTGCCAAGTCTGAGTTTTCGATTACCCTGAATCTCGGCATGGGCGATGCATCCGCGACCATCTGGACCGGCGATCTGACGCATGAATATATCACCATTAATGCGGAGTATCGCACCTGAAGCAGCAGGCCATTGCATTGGTTGCACTCCTTGACAGCAAGGGAAATCTGCTGCTGTTAAAGCGAGCCGAACATCAGCATTGCGGCGGTTTCTGGTCTTTTCCGGGCGGCAAGGTCGAAGCCGGTGAATTGCCACTACAGGCCGCCATGCGTGAACTGAAAGAGGAAACAGGGCTTGATGCCACTGCTTGGCAATGTCTTGGGGAATATGATTTCGCCTATTCGGACAGGCTGCTGCACTTCTATCTGTTCACCTGTTTTTGCGAGCATTTCGCCGGTTTGCAAACAGAAACGCCTCATGTCTGGGCAAGCATCGAGACATTGGCGGATTATCCCATGCCCGAGGCCAATGCAGGAATGATGAATTTGCTTTACGACTTCACAAAAGCAACAACAACGTAACTGTTCAGTACAATCGTGTCATAGCGAAAAAAGCCCCGGAGATGTGACTTTAGTCGCGCAAATACTGCAACAGAAAAACGTGGCTAAAGCCGCACTAGCAGTGCGTACTGAACAGTCACAACACTACTTTGGTGCATCAACCGTCCAAATATGAAATCCGTGTGACGGTATGGATTTGACCTGATGCTCCGCACGCAAGGCTTTGCTGACCGAGCGATCAGAATGGAAGTAGATGCGGCCATCACTGCCCATGCGAGCGCCGCCATCGTGCGCTTTATCAAAGGTAAGCTGAATCAGATTGCGGCCATCCATGCCGATGGACCAAATATCCCAGCCGGATTTTTTCGGATGGCGCAGATCATTGTTGGCGCGGTTGGATGTAAATAAAATTGATGTGCCGTCCGTGCTCCATGACGGCTGTACGTCAACACTGCGGGCATCGGTCACCTGAATCAGTTCGGAGCCGTCGGTGTGCATGCGAAACAGGTGAATACTACGGCCCGTCGGCATGGCAAAGGCAATCCACTGACCATCCGGAGACAGGGACGGGTTCACGCCTTCAGCCAGTTCATGCACAGCGCCTGCCTTGTCAAATCGCACAATTTCGGCGCTATAACCGGGGAATGTCCAGTTGTTAAAGTCATCGCGTTTACGGTGGCTGGAAGATTTGGTTTTTCTGCTGAGCGGCTTTAAACGTGTGGCAATGATACTGCCATCAGACAATAGAACCGGTTGCGTGATGATGCCGGAAAGGCGCTGGAGGCGGCGTTGCATACCCTCGCCATCAGAAATCTTTTCCCACAAGCCCAACCCGCCAGCCCTGCCGGACAGATAATAGACCTTGTCGTTATTCTTCCAGTGGATGGAATCGAGCCCTCTTTCATCAAAGGTGACCCGATTGGCCGGGTCGCCATTTTCGCTGAATCGACGCGAAACCCATGCGTCTTTTCCTTTCCATGTGACAGTGAGCAGGTAGCGGGCATTCGGGGAAGGCTGCGGATACATTTCGGTCTGATTGTTTTCCAGCGTCAGCAGGCTTGCCGAATCCGCAACGGCCTTTGATTGGCCAGGCCTCGAATCGATGCCTGCGGCATGCTCATCAAGCCAGTTCATGATTTCATTGGCCTGTGTTAGCGGCACCATTGCAAGCAAGCTTATCATGAATAATACTGTTTTTAGCATACGCTTCTCCGAACCCTGTTTCTTGAGGACGGGCAAATCCTGCTCTGTAAACGGTAAGAACCTGATGGATAAATGATTAAAGTTTGCTAACGCTCGAATAACAAAAGGAGGAATGCTGCATGGTATGATTCAAGCGTTTGGTCGTTGCAAAGCGACTTGCGTCGCTATTCAAGCATGCGCCGGAGGTGCGGCTTTAGCCGCGCACTGCTGTGATATTTGCGCGACTGAAGTCGCACCTCCAGGTTATTTGCATATTCCTTTATCGAACTCGATTGTTTAAGCAGCCGTTTCCAGCAACTCTTTGAGGTTGGAGAAATCCATGTCCATCTCGCGTTTGGCAATGTGGCCGACAACCGGCGATGCCGCCTTGAAAAAGCGACCGACATCAATACTCAGCGTACGGCTGACGCGCGTGCCTGCACCGTTTGCTTCAAATGCCATGGTTGCTTCCATCGGAAACGGGCCGGCCAGGCTTTTGGCTGACCATGCGCTGCCATCGTCGTTACGGGCAGTGACTTCCCAATCCTGTTCGATGACACGGCCCAGAAATTTTTCTTTGATATGGTAGATGGTGCCGACTGCTGCCGGGCCATCGCTTTTCTTTTCAGACTCCAGAACGGATGTCTGCCACATCGTGTCGTTGGCGTTATCATCGACAAATGCGATGACTTCCTCAATGGGACGATTGATTTCAACTTGTGCTTCCAGTTTGCTTAATGGCATGTATGCCTCCTTTTTTTATATGAAACAACGCGCCGGTATGATTTTTCCCCATGATAATAGTTCAGTCACGGGGTGAACAAAATCCATGCGCGTTAATATTACTCCCGCAGCAATTCGGTAATAGCGGTTTTAGCGCGCGTTTTCGCATCCACTTTTTTTACAATCACAGCGCAGTATAAATTCGGGCCGCCGGATTTTCCAGGCATGGAACCGGAGACCACCACGGAATAGGGCGGCACTTCGCCGTAAAAGGTTTCGCCTGTTTCGCGGTCAAAAATGCGTGTCGACTTGCCGATATAGACACCCATCGAAATCACCGCGCCCTGGCGTACAACAACCCCTTCGACAATTTCAGATCGTGCCCCGATAAAACAGTTGTCCTCGATAATGGTGGGAGTGGCTTGCAATGGTTCGAGTACGCCGCCGATGCCAACACCGCCGGAGAGGTGTACATTTTTACCAATCTGGGCGCAGGAACCAACCGTGCTCCAGGTATCGACCATCGTACCCTCATCGACATAAGCGCCGATATTCACATACGATGGCATCAGTACGACTTTCGGCGCAATAAAAGCGCCCTTGCGCACCGTAGCCGGTGGCACGACGCGCATACCGCCCTTGCGGAACATATCCTCACCCCAGTTGGCAAATTTTTGCGGTACTTTATCGTAGTATGTGGTGTCGCCAGCACTGATGACCTGATTATCATGCAGTTTAAAATAGAGCAGCACAGCCTTTTTCAGCCATTCCTGCGTGACCCACTCGCCATCGGCATCTTTTTCCGCCACCCGCACGCCGCCGTCATCGAGCAATTGAATGGTGCGCTCGACGCAATCGCGGATCTCGGCGCTGGCTGAATGAACATCCCATTCGCTACGGGCTTCCCATGCGCTTTCAATGGTTTTCTGTAAATGATTCATGGGCAAACTCCCTGTAATTCCAAAATAACAATTATATCGTCTCAGTCAGTGCAATCCAGCACCAATAGCAGATGGCGGCAGAATAACTTCTGCCGGTCGTGCATGGCTGAGAAATTCTATATTGGACATACTCAACCCGTAAGCACCGGCTAAGCCGAATACGGCGATATCACCGATATCGGCAGCCCTTACAGGCGCATCATTGGCCAGCTTATCCGCGCCCGTACACAAAGGGCCGCCGAAATACACCGATTCGTTCTCTACCCGCTCCTGCCCGGCGAACAGTGGCTTTCTGTGCATACGCACTATCTTCAGCGGATGATTGATGGCCAGTGCCGCAGGCCTTCTGAAATGGTTGATGCCGCCAGCGCATACGACCTGTTTTTTGCCGCGCGATGTTTTGATATCGAGAATTTCCGTGCAGAACCAGCCTGAATCGGCAGCCAGATAACGGCCCAGTTCCAGAAAGAACGTGCGTCCGCCAAAACCGTATTGTTCAATGAGCATGGTCAAGCCATCGGCATAGGCTTGCGGATTAAAATCACGCCCTTCTTCCAGATAATCCACCCCGAAACCGCCGCCAAAATCAATCGTATCGCAAACAGCGCCGGGATATTGTGCCTCGATCTGCTGCGCCATGCCAAAAACCAGCTGGCAGTTTTTCAATAAATCATCCACATTGAGCACGCCCGAAGCGGCATAGACATGCAGGCCGCGAAAATTTAAATGTTCAAGGGCCAGAATCTGCGGCAGCACTGCGTCCAGTTTTTCTTCATCGACGCCGAATTTTTTCGAGCCGCCCGAGAATGTGGTTTGCGCTTCATGAATATCAAAATTGGCATTGATACGCAGCAGGATATCCTGCTTTTTTCCGGCAGAGGCGGCAATCGCATTGAGGCGATGCGCCTCGGTCAGTGATTCGATATGCACGGTGCGAATGCCGTGTTCAACGGCCCAGATCAATTCCTCCGGCGATTTTCCGGGGCCGGTGTAAATCAGTTGCGCAGGCGTAAAACCGGCAGTCACCGCCTTTTCCGCTTCGCCGAGGCTGGCGATTTCGATACCGCGTGCGCCGCTCTCAAGAGCCGTACGCAGAAATGCGGCGTGTGGATTGGCTTTCATGGCATAAAATATTTCTACACCTGCCGGCATGATGTCTGCCAGATGGGTGATTTTATGGCGCATGGCAGTCGTGTTGTAGATATAACAATTCAGCGTTTCGCCGCTGTTGGCCAATTGTCGTAGTTTGTCTTCAACGCCGGATGGTATGAGCATGGCTAAATTCTGACGGCGCACAATCTGCGCGCAAGCTCTGCCGCACGCTCCGGGCCATCCACGAGGGCAGCGCGAATGTAACCTGCGCCGGGGTTGATTCCATTTGTATCGTCAGCGGCCAGATAGGAACCGGGCAGAATTGTAACAGACTGCTGTTCATAGGCAGCCATGGCAAAGCCCTGATCATCGGCAACGGGCAGCCAGACAAAAAACGAACCGGCAGGGATTTTGATGCCATCAGCGCCACAGTTATAGGTATCGAAAAAAGCTTTTAAGCTGGCGCGATAAACCTCCAGATGCCGCTGCACATGGGTTTCATCCGACCATGCCGCAGCAGCGACAGCCTGCAAGGGCAACGGCGTGGCAGACCCCGTATAACTGCGTAACTTGGTAAAACGGGCGATCAGATCTGCATCGCCGGCAATCAGACCGGAACGCATGCCGGGCAGGGCCGAGCGTTTGGATAGCGAATTCATAACCAGACAACGACTGAAACCATCCCGCCCAAGCGATTCGGCCACTTGCAGCAGGCCGACCGGTTTATCCTGCCAGTAAATTTCCGAATAACATTCATCCGAAACAATATAAAAATCATGTTCATCGGCCAGTGCCAGGAGGCGAGTGAAATAATCGGCATCGGCAATCCAGCCTGTCGGATTGGATGGGGAGCAGACGTAAATCAACGCCGAATTGCGCCATGTCGATTCGGGCACGGCATCCAGATTCGGGGCGAATCCGTGTTCTGCCGTGCATGGCAGGAATACCGGTTCGCCGCCGGCAGTCAGCGCCGCGCCCAGATAAATCTGATACATCGGATTGGGCATCAGCACATTGGGCTTTTTATCCGCTTGCGGATTGATCAAGGCATGGGCAATCGCAAAAAGCGCTTCGCGGGTGCCGTTAGCGGATAATACCTGCGTGGCCGCATCGACGTGCTTTAATCCATAACGCCGTTGTAGCCAGTTGGCAATGGCCTGACGCAAGGCTGGCGAACCGATGGTGGGCGGGTATTTGGAAAAACCGTCCAGATGTTCGGCCAGCGTATCGGCGACAAACGATGGTAATGGCAGGCGCGGTTCGCCTGCGCCGGCATCAATCGGCACCAGTTCAGGGTTGGGCGAGAGACTGGTAAACAGCACTTTCAATCGTTCAAACGGGTATGCTCCCAGTTGCGCCAGCCGAACCTGATTCGATTGATCCCGACTCACTTGTGAAACAGGTCCACGCCGCGAGCACGAATCGATTTACTCCAGGGGCCGAAGTTGCCATTCCGGTTAATAGCCCGCAGCCGGTACACATGTTCCACCTTGGTCGTTTTCAGATTGATTATTTTATTGGTTTTCCGATTCGCCAAAGCGGCTAGTGGCTGTTGGTTATAATAGCGCCGCCAGAAGCCCGGACACTTGCAATATGGGTCTATTTCGGTGCGGTCGATCTGGTAGCCGACCCCTTCGGGGGTTCCCGACAGAGCAAAACTGAGCTTCAGCACATTGCCGGCCTGTTCATGTTGCAGATTCACGATTTTCGGTTTTTCAGAACCGGCAATGACGGGTTGCGGCGCTTCTTTTCGGCCACAAGCGCCCAGTGCTATGGCAATGATCAAACTGGCCCACAGGGTGCGTCGAAAGAAAATATTCATGTTCTGTTCTCCAGTCTTTTTTGCCATACGGTGATTTGAATGCGCACCTGTTCAGGCGCGGTGCCGCCAATATGATTGCGGGCGGCGACACAAGTTTCCACCGAAAGCGCGTGCACCATATCGGTACTCAGACGCGCGTCAATATCAGCGCAGGTTTTGGTATCCATTTCATGCAGTTCGATATGTTCACGAATGCAATGCGCCACCGATTTGCCAACAATGGCGTGCGCATCACGGAACGGAATGCCTGCCCGCACCAGCGCATCAGCCAGATCGGTGGCGGTAGCAAAGCCGGAGGAGGCCGCCTTGTGCATGGTCTGTTTGTTAACCTGCATGTCCGGCAACATCTCGCCAAATACTTTCAGACAGCCTTCGAGATTATCAAAGGCATCGAAAATGGCGGTTTTGTCTTCCTGCATATCTTTATTGTAGGCCAGCGGCAACCCTTTGACTGTGGTCAGGATGGCCATTAAACCGCCGATAATACGGCCTGATTTGCCGCGTACCAGTTCGGGCATATCCGGGTTTTTTTTCTGCGGCATAATGGAAGAGCCAGTGCAAAAGGCATCCGGTAAATCAATAAAACCGAACTGGGCGCTCATCCATAAAATGAGTTCCTCAGAGAAACGGGACAGATGAACGGCGCAAATCGAGGCGGCGGCTAACAACTCCATAATATAATCGCGATCCGAAACGGCATCGAGCGAGTTCGCTGTCGGGGCGTCGAAGCCCAGTGCTTCAGCTGTCATTTGTCGATTAATCGGGAATGTTGTTCCTGCCAGTGCAGCCGAACCCAGCGGACACTGGTTCATGCGTTTTTTTGCATCGAGGAATCGGCCTGCATCGCGCTCGAACATTTCCACATAGGCCAGCAGATGATGGCCCAGCGTCACCGGTTGTGCTGTTTGTAAATGGGTGAAGCCTGGCATAATGGTATCGGCATGCGCCTCGGCCAGCTCCACCAATACCCATTGCAAATGGCGAATGCGGGCAATCATGGTATCTGTACGGCGGCGCAGATATAAACGGGTATCGGTCGTCACCTGATCATTGCGGGAGCGGGCTGTATGCAGGCGTTTTCCAGCATCACCGATTTTTTCAGTCAGGCGTGATTCAATGTTCATATGCACATCTTCCAGTGCAATGGTGAATGTAAACTCCCCGCTTTCGATTTCTCCGGCAATCTCATCGAGCCCGCGCAGAATGAGATTCATATCCTCCTGCGTCAGGATGCCCTGTTCGCACAGCATGCGGGCATGCGCTTTCGAGCCGGCGATATCCTCGGCATACATGCGCGCATCGACATCCGTGGATGCATTGAAGGCTTCGACAAATTCATCGGTCGGGGATTCAAAACGACCGCCCCATGGTTTTTCAGACATTACGCCACCTGTTTTAATATCAGATAAACAACGCATCTGCATGGCTTATTTCTGCCCCGTGATAACAATCATATCATAGGGTGGAATAGTCTATGCGCGTTATGATTCGACAACTATAACCACGCTTGATTGTTACGGGAACTGTTCAGTAGTGCGGCGGCGGCGTTTCTTCTTCAGGGCGGGCAAGCCCGGAGCTGCTACTCTGCTTCAGATGCCGACGCAATTGCTCCACAGCCTTTTCCAACTGGTCAATTTGCTGCTGCTGATTTGTGACCACTTCATTTAATTCACCAATGGTGTGATCCTGATAGGCGATTCTGGTTTCCAGTTCAATCATTCGATTTTGCATGCGCGTACTCTAACAATGACAAGCCTGTTGTGCAGCGCCCGGCATTACAACCACGCGACTGATCACCTTCATGGTCGCAGTAAATGCTTCTGCGATGGAATCGCCCTGTTTTAATACGCATCTGATTAAATTTTTCCATATGCCAGTTCTGCACTATTGGTTGAATTGTACCTTACTGCACATTGATGTGCAGATGTTAACTATAAACGGTTCATAGCTTTGCAACGCATGTGACCGCAGTGTTTGTGTTGTGGCGCAAGGTTTTCAACGTTTCAGTCCCTAAACACGGAGGTTCCCATGCAGCTCGCTCTTAGTACATGGCAGGAAGTGGAGGCTTATCTGGAGCATTCCACCGGTATTATTATTCCGATTGGCTCGACAGAACAACATGGCCCCAACGGCCTGATCGGCACCGATGCCATTTGCCCGACCAAGATTGCCTCCGGCATCGCCGATATCGAGCCGGTTCTGATCGCGCCGACCCTCCATTACGGCATGAGTCAGCATCACATGGCGTTTGCAGGCACCGTCACGCTCAAAGCATCGACGCTGATCCGGGTCGTGTGCGATGTGGTTGAATCGTTACGGCAGCACGGCTTTACCCATTTTTATTTTCTCAACGGGCACGGAGGCAATATTGCGCCGGTCACAACGGCTTTTTCTGAAATCTATGCCGGTGTGAACGAAACAGATGCACAGCCGCCACGTTGCAGGTTGGCCAATTGGTGGCGCGATGCCTCGATTGCCGCGTTGGCTGCCGAACGCTACGGTGACGCCGAGGGTTATCACGCCACGGTCAGTGAAGTGGCGCTGAGTTATTATACCCATCCTGAAGCGGTGAAACAGGTTGCAATGTCGCCGGATGTGGCACCTGTCGGTGAGATTTATGATGCCGCACATTTCAGGCGCAGTTTTCCTGATGGGCGCATTGGTTCCAATCCTGCGCTGGCAAGCATTGCGGATGGCAAGCACTTTTACCAACTGGCTGTGGATTCACTGTTTAAGGATTACCAACGGTTTCTGGCCGGAGATGCGGCATGAGCGGCTGGGGTTGTCCGCATGAAGTGGACGGCAGATGTCGCCGGATCGAAGGAAAAGAATGCGATCCTGGCATGAAAGGCTGTGTCCTGTCCGGCCATTTTACATTCAGTTCAGAAGAAAAAAACACCCCCTCCCAAAGAAGACTTCAGATGGAAAAAACATCGTCTCAGAAAACCGGGCATGGGTGAGGTTTTGATGTGAGCTGTTGATGTGAGTGGGTGCAACCTAGGTGTAAGTTATTCCGTGCAGCGCAGACCACTGCCTACCAACCACGTGTTAGCTAAATTCCGGAGGGAGTCTCATGAAACGTATATCTTATTTTATTCTGGCAGTGATATTATTCGGCGCTCAGGCCACGGTGGCATCTGCCATCACCCTGCATGCTGCTGGTTCCACCACCGTTCTTCCCGTCGTTTCGACAGCCGCTAGTATCTACCACCAACAACACCCTGATGTAACGATTACTGTTTCCGGCGGAGGCTCGGGGGTCGGCATTGCTTCGATGATTCAGCATACGGCGGATATCGGCATGGCATCGCGCGATGTGGATGCAGAAGAAATCGCCAGATTAAACGGTAAAGTCGAGGTATTGACCATCGCCAAAGATGCTGTGGCCGTGGTGGTATCCAAAGCTGTGTATGTCGGTGGCATTCACCAATTATCACTCCAACAAATCGCGGCTATCTACCGGGGCAAGATTAAAAACTGGAAAGCACTCGGCGGGCCGGATGCGCAAATCTTCGTCATCGACAAGGAAGCCAGCCGGGGTACGCGCCATGTATTTGCCGAAGCCGTGCTGGGCAATGCCCATGCCAGAGCAGCCGGAGCTTCGGTGATTTCCGGTTCCAATAATGAGGAACAGACGCTGGTTGCACAGAGCAATCAGGCCATCGGCATGTTATCCAATGCCTGGCTCAATGATGCCGTGCGGGGTGTTGCAGTCGGGGAGGGAGATCATGCGGTATTGCCCGATATCCAGCATGTGCGCGATGGCAGTTACCCGATTAGCCGCAGCCTTCACGTCCTGCTCTCCAAACAAGGCCCGTCCGAGGCGCGCGACTTTGTCAACTTCCTGCTCTCGAAACAGGGGCAGGCCATTGTCAGGAAATCAGGTTACTTGTCAGTTCGCTAGGATGTATTGTTCTTGTCTTGTCGTCATTTCTGCGAATGCGGGAATCCATTTCAGCCAAATGCGCCTGTATGTTGATTGGCTGTGCAACGTGGATTCCCGATAAAACCCTCGGGAATGGCGGCCTTGGGTGATGTGTGATGGGTAAATCCTCATGTTAAATGTTTGGATGCGAGCCTCTGCGCTGATTAGCCTGATTGTGGTGATGCTGATGTTGGGTTTTCTGGTACAACAATCGTGGCCGTACTGGCAGCACTATGGTTTGAGTCCGCTCATTTCCGGTGACTGGTATCCCTATGAACATTTATTCGGTCTGGCTGCGGCCATCATCGGCAGTTTTTGGGCCGCACTGATTGCGCTGGCTATCGCTATTCCGACCGGTTTGGCGGCGGCGGTGATGAGCACCGAAATATTGTCCGGGCCATGGCGCAGCCTGAGTCGCACCGGTATGGAATTGCTGGCCGGTATCCCGTCGGTGGTGTACGGGCTGCTGGGTTTGTGGCTATTGCTGCCCTTTCTGCAATCGAGCCTGCATCTGCTCACCGGCCACAATCTGCTGGCTGCCGGCTTGTTGTTGTCGGTGATGATACTGCCAACGATTATGGTGATGGCGCAGGATGCGCTGTCCGAAATCAGCATCGAGCAGCGCGATGCTGCCGCCAGTCTCGGCATGAACTGGAGTGCGCGTTTGTGGCGCGTGTTGTTGCCGCAGGCCTGGCCGGGTATGCGTTCCGGCATTCTGCTGGCGTTGGGCCGGGCGCTGGGTGAAACGATGGCGGTGATGCTGGTGGTCGGTTCCATGGATCGCATTCCCGAACCGTTTTATAATCTACTTGCGCCAGCTCAGACCCTAACTTCGCGTATTGGCCGGGAAATCGGCGAATCGACCTTCGGATCCATGCATTTTGCAGCCCTGATGGCCTGTGGCCTGCTGCTGGCATCGGTGACCATCGCTATCAGCCTGCTGGCTTATATGCGCACAGACAGGGTTCGTACGATATGAACGAGCGACATGCAAAATTTCTGACCATCATGCTGGCGCTGCCCGCCTTGCTACTACCCGCCGCCTGTTTGTTATACATCCTGTTCAAGGGCATCCCGGCGCTGGATTGGGTCATGCTGGTCGGCAGCAGTCAGGCCAGCGCATTCGGTAGTGTTTCAACGCTGTGGCCGCAAATCGCCGGTTCATTGCTGTTGATGTTGGGAGCATGCGCGCTGGCCGCGCCGGTGGCGCTCGGTGGCGCGCTGTTTTATGCGCTGGCTGCTAATATCAGGCAACGCAAGGCTCTGTTGGCTATGATGCATCTGCTGGTTGGCATTCCTCCGATTGTGTACGGGTTGTGCGGTTTGATTGTGCTCGTTCATATGCTGCACTGGGGCATCAGCCTGCTCACCGGCATGGTGATTTTGGCGGTGATTATTCTGCCCATGTTGTTGATGAACAGCGTCAATGCCATCAACCGCATCCCGAATGGAAAAACCGAAGCGGCGCGCTCGCTCGGATTAAGCCATGGACAAATTATCCGGCGCGTATGGCTGCCTGCGGCATGGCCCGCACTGATGACCGGCCTGTTGCTGGGCATGGCGCGTGCGTTATCGGAAACTGCACCGATTTTATTCACGGCCACGGTTTTTTCCGGCGTAGCATGGCCGGATTCGCTGTTGTCGCCAGTCACGAGTCTGCAAACGCATATTTTTTATCTGGCGCAGGAAGGGGCAAATGCCGAGGCTGTCGATATTGCATGGGCATCGGCTGTGATACTGGTCGTGCTGGTCACCGCCCTGAGTTTTAGTGCCTCTGCCTTACGTAAAATAAGGATCAACGGATGAACACGCAGAAAAAAATAACAGAGATTCCAGTTGTGAAGCCGAAACGCATTGTCGCGAATACAAGCCATGAATGTGGTTTATTTGCCTCGAACTTAAGCCTTTCCCTGGGCGACAAAGTTATTCTCAGGGATATCTCATTTGCCTTGCCAGCCCAGGGCGTGACGATTCTTATCGGGCCATCCGGCGCGGGAAAAAGCACGTTGCTTCGCTGCCTCAATCTGCTGCATAGGCAGTGGCAGGGGGATTTGCAAATCATGGGGCAGTATGCGCGTGACTGGCCGGGCGGCGAAGATGCATTGCGCCGAACGGTTGGGCTTATTGCCCAGAAACCATCGCTGTTCCCCTGTTCGATTGCTCAAAATATTGTTTTTGGACTGGATAGAAAAACGCGCAAACAGATTGCGCCGAAACGTATCGAACAGGTATTGCAGCAGGCGGCCCTTTGGGATGAGGTCAAGGATCGCCTGGGGGATGATGCATCCACCCTCTCTGTCGGCCAGCAGCAGCGTTTGTGCATCGCCCGAGCGCTGGCTTTAGAGCCTGAAATGCTATTGCTCGACGAACCCACATCCTCGCTCGACCCACGCTCCAAACAGTGCATTGAATCATCTCTGCTTGAACTGGCACAGCGTATGCCTGTGCTATGCGTCACCCACGATATTGAACAGGCCAAACGCATGGGCGGTCAAATTATTTTCATGTGCGATGGTCGACTCATCGAATCCGGCGATAGTGAGCATTTCTTTACTCGCCCCGAACGCATTGAAAGCCGCGAATTTCTGCGCTGGTCAGTCTGCGACTGCGGCCAATAGCTATCGAGCCTGAGTGGCATCCCTGGCCCATCAGGAATATTTGATTGTTTCACTTTTCAATGGTTGTTGTCACAGTATGGAATGTAGCCCGCATTATTCATAAATACTGCCGCGCTCTCACTTGTTCATTTACCCGCAACGAATCCTTCGTCAGTCGTCCGTATGCATGGCTACGACCTTCTTCCTCAGAATCCGTTGCGAGCAAATGTCCGGCGTGATCATCACGGCGATTCATGAATAGTCCGGGGTAGGGGGCAGCCGTGACAGATCGGACAAATGAAACATCACAACTGGAATTTTCCATGATGAATGCTGAGCGTATACGTCTGCTTTATGCGCATTCTCCGTTTGTATTCATTGGTGTGATTGTGATTTCAGCGGTTACGTGTGTGATGTTCTGGAACAGCGCGGCGAGAGATGGCTTGATGGTGTGGTTCGCATCCATTGCAGCGTTAACAGGGGCTCGATTTCTGGCAGGGAAGCAATTTAATGCCAGTTTTGATCCCGACGGATCGAATACCTTGTACTGGGCTGTCATTTCTTCTATCGGGGCATTGCTATCGGGAATTATGTGGGGCCTATTGCCGTGGCTGATTCTTGATGTGAATTCAATATTTAACGTATTGTCGATTACACTGATTCTGTTTGGAATGGTTGCGTCGGCAGTTGGCTCACACGCGTCATATCCTGTTGTATATTTTTGCTATTCGATTCCCGTGGTTGGGTTGCTTGCCGTTCGTATTGCCATGGAAGGGGGAGATTACTTATATCTTTCTGGCTTATTGTTTGTATTTTTGATTGTTAACCTGGGTTATTCGATAAGCCAGTATCATATGATAACCAGATCGATCAAACAGCGGTTTGAGAACATGGGGTTGTTGAAAGATCTTGAAGAAAAGAAATCTGAAGCTGAGAAGGCTAACGAAGACAAATCACGATTTTTGGCAGCAACCAGTCATGACCTGCGCCAGCCTCTGCATGCGCTCGATTTGTTGCTCGGGGTGATGGATGTCGAACTGGGTGATTCCGGGCAGTCAAAATTGAAACATCTGTTAAGCCGGGCAAAACATTCAAGTCACGCTCTTGGGGAATTATTAAATGCTTTGCTGGATGTGTCTCGTTTGGATGCAGGAGACGTTCTGGTAAACTGTCATGTAATAGACTTGCGGATAATTATGCGGGAAATTGTTGATGAATGCAGGGGTCAGTTTGAGGCAGAGGGAAGAGAGCTTCGTCTAAGAGTACTTCCGGTAATGGTGGAGTCCGATCCGGTTCTGCTTCTACAAATATTGAGAAATCTTGTCGTGAACACAATACGTCATACGGATGGAAATGTCCTGATGGGTGCACGTAAGCGAGGTGACTGGATCAGAATTGAGGTTTGGGATCAGGGCGATGGTTTGGAAGAGGACAATCATGAGCGTATTTTTTCTGAATTTTTCCAGTTAAAAAATCCTGAGCGTGATAGAAGCAAAGGGTTGGGGCTTGGGCTCGCGATTGTACGTAAAATATCCGATTTGCTGAATCATCCCGTTGGTGTACGCAGCCGCCTTGGACAAGGTTGCTGTTTTTCGGTGGATGTGCCGTACTTGTCCATGGAAATGCTACAACCTTTAACGCAGAGCACGCATGCCGGTGCCGATGTGTCCGGTATTTTTGCACTGGTGGTGGATGATGAAGAAGCCATCAGAGAAGGTATGGTTTTGTTGCTGCGCAGCTGGGCCTGTGAAGTCCTCACTGCGGCCAGTGGCGATGAAGCATTGCATGAGTTGCGGGCAAACGATTATCCACCTCCGGATGTGCTGATTTTGGACTACCGCCTCAGAGGTGGCGAAACCGGAGAACAGGTTGCTCAGCAGGTTTATGATCTGTTTGGGAAAAAAATTCCGACTATGATTATTACTGGAGATACCGATCCGGAGATTGGTGCGCGTTGCCGGCGCATGCGTTGCTCCCTGTTACGCAAACCGGTAGGTGCCGAGAGTCTAAAAACAGCATTGGCCGAATTGGTTGGCTTGTCATGTATTCCTGATTAAATATCAGAAGAAAACCCCAGAATTTGCTGAGCCTTAAGGCCTGCCTTGGTGCGATTATTGACCCTCAATTCAGTGAGGGTCAGACTGACATATTGTTTCACTGTTCCTTCTGACAGGTGCAGTTGGCTTGATATTTCCTTGTTGGACATACCTTTGGCGAGGCATAAAAGAAGGCGTTGTTGTTTCTCAGTCCATTTCTTGCCGCCATCAAGAAGAATGCTTTCTGGTAAATATCGCATCCCGTTTAGAATGGAGCGGATTGCCCGGAGGACTGTTTCCCCATCAGAAGATTTGAGAATATAACCGGCTATTTTTGTTTCCATGCAGGCTCTTACCGTGACAGGTGATTCATCGGCAGATACGATAACAACGGGAACGGATTCCGCCTGCTTACAGATGCTTTTTACACTGGAAACACCATTCATGCCGGGCATATGCAGATCAATCATTACCAATTGGTAACTGAAATTTTTTGTAAGTAATTGAGCAGTTTCGATCAGTGAGGCTGCATGATCAATAATCAAGTGACTGTTTAAATGTTTCAGCCATTCAGCCATGGCTTCACGAAACAGGGCATGATCATCGGCGAGCAGAATACGCAAGGGTTCGATAGGTGCTTTATCCATTGATCCTCCTGACCCCCGTCTATTTGCGTGGAAATTGCTAACTTTAGTTAACTATTTATTTTTTGTATAGAAGTTAGACTCACACATTGTACGGAAAATTATTCCAGTGAATGTCTGCTGAAATAATTGGGGGAAATGGATGTTGAAATTTTTTGCAATTATTATTGCATTCTTTTATGCGGTTCCCATTGCAGTATCTGCTAATCTAATTTCATTGTACACGTTAGCCCACGATGCCGACCCGGCACTGAGGTCTATGCAATATGAAGGCAATGTTGCTGAAGAGTTGCATTTACAGTCGGTGGCCAGTTTTCTTCCTACTGCAACCGCACAGTATCAGACGCAACGAACCCGTCAAAAAATATTACGCTCGGACAATGCGGTATTTGCTAAGGGTAAGTCGATATTTCCTACGGATAATTGGACAGCCACATTAACCCAGCCGATTTTTCATGTGGATTCCTGGGTCGCTTTTAGTCAAACGAAGCTCGGTGAAGTGCGAGCGGATCTGGATTTGGTGGCAGCGCAACAGGATTTGATGGTGCGTATGGTAGGCGCTTATATGAGTGCGCTGGCTTCAGTAGAAGATCATACACTGGCTATTGCAGAATATAAGACACTACAGGAAGAACTTAAATCGGCCAACGTGAAGTATTCTAACGGGCTGTCTTCGGTTTCAGAGTTGCGCGATGTAGAAGCAAGGTCGGCTGAAGTCGAGGCTCAGGTAGCAGCTACCCGTGCGGGGCTCCGGGATGCACGGGAAGTGTTACGCAGCATGGTAGGCGTATCGATTGATGAACTGGATGCATTGCGGGAGGATGCTGTGTTGCCAGGCGTTGGAGATATGCAACCTGATGATCAGGTTAAGAATGCTCTGGTGGATAACTATACGGTTCGATCCAATCAGGTTGCTGTAGAGATTGCATCCAAAGAATCGAGCCGACTATTTGCACAGCATATACCCACAGTGGATCTGATTGGCCGGTTTAACCGCAGAGATACGCAGGGAACATTGTTTGGTGGCGGCAGTAAAGTTGATACCGGCGAAGTTATTCTTCAGGTGGATGTGCCTATTTTTTCCGGTGGTCGCACACAGTCTCAGGTACGCGAGGCAACTTATCGGAGTGAGCAGGCCAAACAGGATCTGGAGGCGGCACGGCGCTCGGTAGAGCGCGATATCCGTTCCGGTTACGCCACATTGCTGAGTGATAAAGAAAAGATATCCGCGCTCGGCCATGTGGTGGAAGCCAAGCGCAGCTTGTTTGAGCTCAGACGGGAAGGTTATAAAGCAGGCCTGAATTCGAAACAGACACAGCTTGAAGCACAGCGTGATTATTATACTGCCAAGCGTGATCTGGCAGCAGCGCGTTACGATCATGTGTTGAACTATATAAAAATAAAACAGGCGTCAGGTCAACTTAATCCGTCAGACATGGAAGCAATCAATGCATTGTTGTCGGATGGCGCTGTTGATGTAAGCGGTCTTAGCCACCCGTGATGGTGAAACAACCAGCCTATGCCGGTTCACAGGAAGCGACTGCTGAAGAAGTAGCGGTGCCTAAAACGCTTGAATTGGTTCAACAGGGATCGCGCTGGTTAATCGTGTCGGAAACGCTTAACTAATGCTGGATACCTCGGTATTTTCTCGCGTAGCCAGAGCGATTACTTCCCGCCCCAGGCCGAAACGCCGGCATGCACGGTTGGAGTTCGAGGCGCTGGAACCGCGCCTGATGTTTTCTGCCGATCCGGTTTTTATTCCACCAGCCAAGGATTTACAGGAAGCGATACAATTACCACTCGAGCAGATTCTACCGCTGGAAAATGCGACTCTAGCGAACTCGCCTGCACAGGCATCAACACCGGATGCTGCAACAAAGCAGGATCTGATCAGTGATCCTTATTTGTTTTCACAGGCAGACAATGCTTTGTTGTTGTCATCGGTTTCCCGGCAAATCACATCAGCGCGTGAAATTGTCATTGTCGATTCCCGGGTTGAGGACTATCAGTCGTTATTAAGTCAGCTAACGCCTGCTTCGGGTGGCAGTGGCAATCGTGATTTTCAGGTATTTATTCTGGATGCGAATCGTGACGGCATTGGGCAGATAACTGAAATCCTCGCTTCGCAGCAAGATGTGGCTGCATTGCAAATTTTATCGCATGGTTCCAGTGGCAAACTACAACTGGGCAGCACAAGGCTGGATAATGCCTCACTCGAACAATATGCCGACCAGATCAAGGCATGGGGTAAAGCGCTGAAACCAGGTGGTGATTTGTTACTCTATGGCTGTGATGTGGCAGCGGGCAAAACGGGCATCAACTTTGTCAATCGTCTGGGCGAACTTACTGGCGCAGACATGGCCGCCTCCACCGATTTGACGGGTGCCACCGCACTCGGCGGTAACTGGAATCTCGAATATGTGACAGGTTCAATTGAAGCGACCTCGCCATTTTCGCCCAATGCTTCCAACTATAATTATATTCTGCTTGCGCCTATCACTGGCACGACCGGCGTGGATAGTTTAACTGCAAGCGGCGCGAATCGTGATATCAATGCCTTGGCGGGTAATGATACCATTACAGATTCTGGTGGTAACAACACCATGGATGGCGGCAAGGGCAACGACACCTATAAATATACCAATAACAATTTTGGTACGGATATTATCAACGAGCAGTCGACAGGTGGTATTGATACGCTGGATATGCGTGCGCTTAATGCGGATTTAAGTTTTGTATTCAAAGCCAATGGCACCGTTGTGGTCACCAATGGCGCGAATAAGATCACGGCCAAAAATATTGAAAACATCATTGGCGGCGGCGGTGCTGATACGTTCACTTTTGAAAAAGGTGCCAGGCTGGGTGGTTTTCTGGATGGCGGGCCCGGATCGAAGAAAAACACACTGATATTGGGTGCGGGTTTCGCTAAATCAACCATAGATATGTCATCTTCGGTTCGAAATGGGGGTAAGGCGACTTTTATTCAGAATAATCAGGCAGGTGGCATCAGGTCGATTCATAATCTGAATTTTTCCAACTCCGGTGTTGCGCTGATTCCTGATGGTGACGGCGTTTTTGTGGGCGCTCCTCCATCCGCCGGCTTTCTTGGCGAAAGCATTATAGGTGGGGCTAAAAAAGATGTTCTAATTACAAGGGCTGGAGGCGACATTCTTTCCGGTATGGGCGGTGCCGATAAACTGGTTGGTGCAGCAGGGAATGACACATTAAAAGGCGGCGCTGGCAACGATACCTATTATTTCGACAATGGATGGGGTAACGATACGATTACGGAGCTGGTCGGAGAAGGAGTTGATAGGCTTGATTTCTCCGGCGCGCTCGCCAACACAGATCTTAAAGCCCTTAATGGCATCACATATGGAAAAGCACTGAATATTCCGGCTGTGACTGCCAATCTTACCTTTAATATATATGACTCTCTGGTACCGACATTGACCAAGCTTGGCGTCCAGGTCTCTATTGCTGCAAACGCCGCAAACAAAATAGCCAATGCAGCCTTTGTGGAATCTGTGGCCGGTGGTTCCGGAATCAATACCTATGTGTTTCATAATGGATGGGGCAATGGGCTGAAGAACAAAACCTTTACGCTTGATGATACCCTGTCCGGCAATATCCGTGGTACGCTGGATTTTTCAAATGTGACACACGATCTCGTATTTAAACTGCGGAGCGATGGTACAGTTGAGGTTAAAGCCAGTGATCCGTTGAATTCAAGCGTTTCTTACAAAGCAATTGCAACAGGTATTCAGAACATCAAAGGCGGGCAGGGAAATAATACCTATTTATTCAAACGCAATGCAAAAGTAAGCGGGGATTTAACACTGGCTGCGGCCAATCAGACTGCGCTTGCGGTGAATGTCCTTGATTACAGTGCTTTTGGTGCTGTCAGTAATATAAACCTGACTGTTGCCAATACGGTTGGTTCGATTCCGGGTCTACTTGGCACAGTTATTGGACATGTTGATGAAGTGATTGGCGGCAGTAAAGACGATATCTTTAAAGCTTCTGCGGCAGGTATGACATTGACTGGTGGTGGTGGAAAAGATTCGCTGACAGGCGGTGCCGGAATCGATGTGCTGTCGGGTGGTTCCGGTAGAGATGTTCTCTATGGCAACGGTGGCGCGGATACGCTAACCGGTGGTCGCAGCAAGGATTACCTCGATGGTGGCGCACTTAATGATCTGCTCAATGGCGGGCAGGGTAACGATATTCTGCTCGGCGGTGCAGGCAATGATACTATTTTAGGAGAACAGGGCGCAGATACGCTTGTTGGTGGCTTGGGCAATGATGCGCTCACCGGTGGCGGCGGAGATGATCTTTATTTGTTCTCCGGCAACTGGGGCAAGGATACTGTTGTTGAAGGCAGATGGGGTGGAACTGATACGTTGAGTTTTGGCGGGCAGGCCAGGATTTCCGCCTCATCAGGTCTGCCTGTGATCGCGGCGATTCCGGCAATCAGCGTTCCCCTGACTTTTACTTTTGGAAATGTATCAAATGGTCTGAAGGTATCTGCAAGCACGTCTAAAACAGTGACGGTTATGCCAACAAGCTTTGGACAAATTGAAAATATCATTGGTGGCATCAAGAATAATAATTACGTGTTCAAAAGCGCGTGGGCCAAGTCAATAAACATTGACGATAGCGGGGCCAATGGGGTCGGGGTCAATGGTACGGGCACTTTGGATTTCTCTGCTGTAGCCAGCGATATGGTTTTCGTGATTGAAATGAAGAATGGCGTCACTGTAGTCAATGCATCCAAGAGTATTGCGAGTGGCAAGTACACTGTGACAGCCACGAAAGTTGAGAATCTGATTGGCGGGTCAGGCAAGAACACGTTCCTGTTTAGGGGGAATGCTGTCCTGGGTGGCACAATTAATGGCAGTACCGGGATCAGTGTACTTGATTATACCAAATATAATGCAGCTGCGAATGTGGATTTGATTGCTGGTACAGCCACGGGCACAACCGGCGTTTCCAATATTGATAATCTGATCGGCTCCGCCAAGGCTGACACATTGACAGGCAATGCGCTTGCCAATGTGATTACCGGTGGTGGCGGCAGTGATAGGCTTGATGGCGGGCTTGGTGCTGATACTTATCTGTTTCGTAAGACATGGACAAAATCGGGACTCATTCCAGCCAGTCAGACCGACACGATTATTGATGCCGGTGGTGCCAATATTCTGGATATGTCGCTTGTGGCAAAAGATATCACCCACACATTTATTAAAGCTACGCCAGCAAGCGGTGGTGGTACGAATTTCAGCGCCAGTGCGCTGATCAAGAAAGTTGGCCCGGTGAGCTTCACCAGTACGGTGAACATTGCTAACGCAGGCAAGAATACCGATACATGGACGATCAAGGGCGGTAAAAAGGCAGATACGTTTTCTATAAGGGATGCGGTGACTTTTACCGGCAGCATTGATGGCGGTCTGGGCATCAATACGCTTGATTATTATGGCCCGAGTACGGGTAGTCTGGGCTATCAGACAGCAATCAGCGCCAACCTGGCCACCGGAGCGGCCACAGGTTTAAATAGCATGAGGCGGATTCAGAATGTCTGGGGTTCCCGCTCTGTTACTGCGGCTGACACTTTCATCGGTGATGGCAATGATAATGTATTTGTGATTGGAGACTGGGTTTCCAGTGCAATTGTTGATCAGGTTACTGGCGGGGCTGGCTCGGATACGATTAGTTTTGCCAATTTTTTGAATATTGCGGTTAAAGCCGATTTAAGCACGAACAGAGTGGACGATGCAGCGGCAACAGCCAAACAAATCGCCGCACTTGCCGGAATTGAGAATATCATTGGTGGCGCAAAGAACGACACGCTGATTGGCGATGCCAATGCCAATATACTTGAAGGCGGCGCTGGCAATGATGTTTTGCAAGGCGGTGCTGGCAATGACACATACCGGTTTGGCAATGCATGGGGCGTAGATACCATCACGGAGCTGGCTGGCGGGGGAAAAGACGGGCTTGATTTTGCTACGGTTGCGAATGATCTGAGCTTTGATATTGGTGCCACGCCGTTGCCAACAGAAACCCTTCCCACTGTAAATACTGCTGTCACATTGGCGACGGCCTTGCTTCGCAAGGTAAATATAACTGATACGCCTGCGGTGACAGGCAACCCGGTAAGTACTGTTGCAGCAGATTTCAATGTCGAAACATTTACCGGGGGGGCGGGAGCTAACGCGTATCAGAAAGCGAATGTTATCATCGGTACTGTCGCACAGGATAATCTTATTGCCGGACTGGAGAAAATTAAGACCTGGGTTGATCTAACTTCTGTAAATTATACAGAATTTTCGCAACTGATGAATCTTACCGTACCACTGATCGGCAAGAAATATAGTGATCTGTTTAGCCTCCCGCGTACGGATATAAATAACGTTAGCATTCCAGCTTTGAATTTCACTACAGATATTGGTACCAAGATTCAAAGCCAGTTGATAGACCCACTTAAAACACTGTTCTGGGGGGCTACCACAGCAACAGTCAATAATGGCCTGGCTAGTGATACCAATAGCGTGTTGGCGATCACTACTGCGACAGTTACGCCATTTACCGTTTCGCATAATACCCGCTTGCTTGATTTTGCCAGCACTGTCGGGGTATATCATAGCACCGTAAGTACAGGGTTGAATTTGGGTGGCGTGTTAAGCAACTTGCCCGGTGTAAAAATCAGCCTGAAGCCCAATCTCATCTCGACGGTTGATTTTGATTTTGCCTTTGGTTTAGGGCCAAATGATGCTGCGGGAAGTTTCTATGTGACTGATCCTACACTTCGTTTTGGCGTGGGCTTGAGTGATCCCAATGTCAATGCGACTATAGATTTCGGGTTGGTTAAAGCATCGATTGTAAATGGAAACCTCGGTATGTTTATTGGTGCGGAGATTGGCTTCCAGGGTGATTTGCTTTTGAGCCAGTTGCAAGCAGCGATTAGTAATATCGGGATAACTCCCCCGGCAGTTGCACTCAATAGCTTTGATAAGCAGTTAAGCACGTCGGTGAGCAAAAATAGCCACTATGAGGTTTCCCTGCCGGTCAGTATTGATACGACAGCACTTGGCTTTGACATGCCTGCCCTGCCGACGATTTTGATTAGCATGCCAGCGCTGCCTACGCTGCCCGGACTGCCAAATATCACTTCCTTTTTTAATGGTTTTATTCTCGATCTGCCCGATCTGAGTGAGATTCTTGATCTGAGCAACCTGTCTATCGGTGATATCGCCGGATTACTTAGCGGAGCATTCGCTAAGCTGTCTGGTCAATTGCCCACATTCAAAATTCCAGGTATTAATGTTGATCTCAATAGTCTGATGGGGCTTATTCCGGGCGTGAGCTTTCCGAGTTTGTCAGGATTCTTTGATTTTATTCACACATGGGTTGTGAATTTTGATGTGAACCTGGGTTTGCAACTGTTTGTTAATCAACTGAATCAGTATATTCAAGGTCTTATACCAACAGTGCCGGCTTTCCCCTGGTTTTCATTTGATTTTGACGGATTTAACCTCAATTTGAATTTTGTTATGGATTTCTCATTCCTGAAAAATATTGCCTTCGATATTGATTTCACATCACCGGATTTCGCTGCTTTCGGTTCGTTATTGGGGAATAGCGGTTTAAGATTCGATGCATCGGGGACATTGGCGACGTCTGTTGACCTGGCCCTGGATTTGATGATGGGCTTTGATATCAAGGGGTTCGCCAAATCGGCAAAAGCTGACCGGGCGGCAGTGAAGCCATTGGACTTCGCCTTCATTGGCGACTCCAGCAGTCTTAGAATTGAAGCGAGAGCAGAAGGCGTCGGCCTGAATGCCAATGCCTTAATGAAAATTGGCCCCATTGAAGCCGGATTCACTGCCAGAAATGGTAATGCCCTGATTTTAGCGCAGGGCCACGTTGGCATGGTTCCAATCAGTTCCGGCCAATACCAGATCAGTCAGTTGGCAGCATCCAGTTTTACATTTAGCCTGAACGGTTCGGCAAGCATTGATCTGCCACTGTTTTTCCCCACGCCTTCATTGCCGATGGGGGGCTCTGTATTTGATCTTAACGGGGATGGCTTTGCCGATAATGTTTTGCATATTGGCGCTGATTTCGGTTTAAAGAGTGGCGGTGGTTACGGGTTGCTTAAACTTGTTGTCATTACGCCGGATCTGAAAGCAGGGTTTGATCTGTTTGGCATGATCAATGACCCGGCCAATATTCTTGCCGGATTAAATAGTATGTTCGGTTCAATCAAGAACAGTATGGCTAGTCAATTTTCCACATTGGCATTGCCGATGCTGGGAACCGAGTTGCAAACGGTTGCCAATTTCATTGATGATGGTGTTAGGACGTCAGGCACCGATTTGCGTGACCGCATTGTCGGGCTACAGGATGCGGGCGGCAACTATATTGATGGCTTGGGAGAAATGCTGCAACTGGGCGTCCAATCGCTTGATTTATCAGGTGTGGCGGCAGGTACGGTCTTTCGGCTCAGTTTTCAGGGGCGTGAAACCGGGGATATTACGGTTGGAGTCGATGATACTACGACTGCATCTTCAATTCAGGCTGCGCTACGCGCCCTGACGGATGGAGGTGTGCCTCCCGTACTACTACTGTCGGGCCTCGTTGTGGCTGCCAATTCAGCGCGCCCGGGTCGTTTCGATGTTCGTATGGGCAACAAGAAAGAGTTGCTGGCATTTTCTACTGGTGCCGGGGCAGTGGCGATTCCAACCGGAGCCTCGGTGGCTGCCAAGACAACAATAGATATTTTGCGTGAAGGGCTTTACAGCCTGCTATCGCCGCTAAACCTGCTAAAAATTGAAGTTACCAATGCAGAAGGCGTGCCGCAATACGATGCTGCTACAGGTAAGCAGTTGTACCGCGATATTGTCAGTGCTGATGAAATTATGCTCACCGCTGATAGCAATCATATTCAATTCAATTTCGTGCTGGCCGGTAATATTTTCACCAAAGATGTAGCGATTAATTTCGATGCGGCACTGCCCGGCCTTGGCCTGAATGTTGATCCCGGTTCGAAAATTCATCTGACCATGGATTATTTGTTTGGTTTTGGCTTTGGTTTCCAGAGAGCACCCAGCTTTGCAGAAGCATTCTACTTTGATACTGCCGGTGTTACCCCGTCAGGCGATGAATTTGAACTGAGTTTATCGGCGACAGTGAATTCCGGTGCCAAAATTAGCGCCGTGCTTGGTTTCTTAAAAGCATCATTAACTGAAATCAATGATTATACAGCGGGCAGCACTGACTTTTCGGCTGGTGAACGAGCCAGTGGTATTTTCGGAACCTTTGCATTGGATATTAACGATATCAGGGGAAATGGTGATGATCGTCTGACCGTGAATGAATTTTCCAGGGTTGGCGTTGTTGTGAGGTTGAATGGCGCGGTGGATGCGGATTTCCGGGGAGTGCTTGGTTTTGGCCCGGGCGTGAATTTCTTCACCATGGGTGCCGATCTGCATTTATCGCAGAATCTGAGCTTTGCAACCGGTGGCGGCGGATTCAAACTGGGTTCCCCGGACTTCCTGTTTACCGACATCTACCTTGATCTCGGTGGTTTCCTTACCGATTTTGTGAAACCTATTCTGGATGAAATCCATAAAGTAACCGGCCCGATTCAGCCGATTATTGATCTGCTTTATACGCAATTGCCTGTGCTGTCCGATGTGCTTGGCCCAACCACGATTATGAGTCTGGCTCAGTTGGCAGGTGCGGCCGATCCCCGTATAGGCAAAGTGGTGCAGGTGATTAATGCGATTGCCTTGCTGGTCACCCAGATTAATGACCTGCAAGAACTGGTCTCCGGCGTGGGCGCAGATGGACGCCTTTATGTCGGCGATTATCGCCCCGGAGGCAACTTATCCAAAAAAGGCGGTTCCTCCAAAGCCAAGAGTGATCCGAATTATGATTTTAATCAGCAATTGAACCAGCAAGCCGCAGGCGGCGGTAATGGCAGCCAGCGCGCAGGCAGCCAGGCCACGCCCAATCAGGGTACCAGAAATTTTTTGAGTAATAATGTCAGCAAGCAACCGGGCAAGCTGGAGTTTCCGATTCTGACCAGTCCATCCAATATATTTAACCTGCTGATGGGCAAGAATGTCAGCCTGTTTGAATATACCCTGCCCAATGCCGGATTTAAGTTTAATTATAGTAATACCTTCCAGCTGGGCGGCCCGCTCATTGGTAAATTCAGCGGCAGCTTTGATCTTGGTTTTAATCTTGGTTTCGGTTTCGATACGCGTGGCTTGCGCAGCTATGCGGATAGGATTGACCAGGTGGGTTTTGGTTCGGCTGATCCGACACTGGTATTTGGTGGTTTCTATTTACAGGATCATGTCATCAATGGCGTTGATAATCCTGAGGCATGGGTTCGGGTGGCGCTTAACGCCGGTATTGGCGTTGGCATTGCCGGTCTGGTCGAGGCTCTGGTGGCAGGTGGCGTACGGGCCAATATCGAATTTGATTTGGCGGAATCTACAGTGTGGGGTGGCGTGACAGGCGGCCCTGTCAATGAGGGTTATAAGGATGGTAAAGTCTATTTCGATGAAATATCGGATCGAATTCAGTACTACGGCCCGTTCTGCCTGCTTGATACGCATGGCGACCTTTCTGCCAATCTGGGAGCATCCATTTGGGTGGGCGTAAAAATCAATTTGGCATTCACTACTTTAACCCTTACTCTGTATGAGAATTCATGGACGTTCTTTGATATCACGCTGGTTGATTTCACGCACCACTGCACGCCGAAACCGCCCCCGTCTGGCGCTACGCTGGTCAATGGTGATCTGCAACTGAATATGGGTAACAGGTATGCAGATCGTTGGGCGACGACGGGTTATGGCGCCAGCGATTATGGCTTTAACAGCAATGGTAATGGCGATACCCGCATGGAAGTGAATCTGACGGCTGATCGTGATGGCAACGAAGTGTACCGCGTTAAATTCGATGGTTATACGCAGGATTTCGCCAAAGCTGGCGTCAAGAGCATTTCCGGCGCAGGCGGGGCCGGTAAAGATGTGGTTGTGATCGGCGAGGGCGTGGATGAGGCGCTGACTGTTGCCGCTGTCGCTGCCGGTGCGACGGCTACCAATGTAATCAATCTGCGTGGTAACGGAGGCAATGATAATTTCCGCATCAAGAGCAAACAGGGCGCTGTGGCGCGTGGTGCCAGTTTGCTTGGCGATGGTGGGGATGATGTATTGATCGGCGGCGCAGGCAATGATTATATTGATGGTGGTGCCGGTAATGATGGTCTGGATGGCGGCAGCGGCGATGATGTGATGCTTGGCGGGGTTGGTAACGATACGCTTTATGGCCGCGAAGGGGCGGATCAAATTGATGCAGGAAGCGGTAACGATATCGTTAAAGCCGGATTGGGGAATGATCAGGTTTGGGGTGGTGCCGGTGATGATAAACTGTTTGGAGATGAAGGGAATGACTGGATTTATGGCGAAGCCGGCAATGACCGGATGTATGGCGATAACCCTGATTTAAGAGAAAAAGGTATCGGTGGCGATGATGTATTATACGGCGGCGCAGGCCATGATATTTTCATTGGTGGCGTGGGCACTGATTATATGCTTGGCGAAGCCGGTAATGATAACTTTAACTGGCAGAGTGGTGATGGCGCAGATGGGCTGATCAGTGGTGGCATTGGCACGGATGATTTTTCTTTGACGGCTTCGAGTGCGGCTGAAGCGATTAATCTGGTTGCCAATACAACAACATTAAACTTCCCTGCCGCGCCAGCTATTGATGGTCGTCTGGTTGGTAAGACCCATTCGGCAGCGCCAACCACGCCCGCCTCCGGTATAATGACAAGCATTGCGGCTGATCATCTGTTGGTCGATGGTATTGAAAGTATGAGTATCGATTCCGGCGACGGGGCTGATACTATTAACGTGGGCGATCTGGCCGGGCTGGGTCTGCAAACACTGGGTCTTGATCTGGGTCTGGCGGCTGGCGGCAATACGGTAACGGTGCCGGATTATGTGCTGGAGAAGTTGGTCGGCGATACACTGGTTTATGATCAAAATCGCCAATTGTTGGAAAAAACTGATCCGACCAGTGCGCCGCTCTATTATGACGCCAATGGAGCGCTGACCACAGTTGCGACCGGAAATACACGGGCTCAGGCCAAGAATAGTACGGGCGCCCTGCTTTATTATGATGCTGGCGGTTTTGTGACGACAACTGTAAGCGCCGGATCCGAAATATGGTTGTACAATAAGAAGGTGGTAAAACAGACTGCACAGACGGCGCAGCGTGTTGCCGCAGTGACAGAGCTTTCGGGCACACAAAATGCCTTGAATGAGCAGGTTTCCACCTTTGCCTTTAGCAATGTGTCAGGCCCGCCAAGCGGTGACTGGAAAGTTAATGTGGGCGGTGCCATATATAGTTACAGAGCCACATCAACAGATACCGTCAACACGATTGCCGAAGCTTTGCGCAGCCGGATTAACGCCGATGCGCGTTATACTGCAACGATTACCCGGAGTGAAATCAAACAGTTGACCATACTCAATCCTGTTTTGCCGATGGGGACAGTCAGCAATGCAACAGTTGGCGCTGTGGTGCATAACAGTATCCATGTAAGTCGCCTATCCAGCACTACCTCATCATTCGATCTGCTGTCCGTCAAAGCCGGAGATGTAAAGACAATTACAGTTGACGGGGTCTCATTTGTCTACACTGTATTGGCCGGAGATACGGCCTTGACTGTGGCCCAGCGTATGCAGGAAAAAATAGCTGCAAGCATCACACATACTGCCGTCAATAACGGCACGTTGGTTGAGGTTACGAATATTAGTACTCAGGTGAAACGATCATTTGAGATGAGTAATCCGGTGCAGGCCGGTGATGTATGGGCGGTAGATATTGGCGGCACAACATTTTCGGTGACAGCCGCCAGTGGCGACAGTCTGCCATCGCTGACGCAACAACTGTGGCAGACAATCAATGCGGATGGCCGATTTAAAACCAGCTATAATGCTAATCGTATTATGCTGAGTACGTTGAAAGCGGATATGCCATCCGGCAGTGGACAGTTCAAGGTGATTGAGCAATCGGATGGTTCGGTGACGCTGGCCTTAACTGGCAACGTGGTCGCAGGAGAGCGCTGGAATGTGTCCAGTAACGGGGTGGATTTCGGCACGGTTGCGCGTGCCGGTGATACGCTTGATAGCATTGCCAGTCGTATTACGGATCAAATCAATGCCGATGCAAATCACTCCGCCTTGTTGGGCGCAAGTGAATTTTCTGTTCGCCAAATTACGCCACGCAGTGCATTTGATGTGACTGTTGATCCATCATCCAGACCGATGACCATTCGCACCACGCCTTATGGACAAACATACAATCAGGCAACTGTGCTGTTGGCCAATGAGCAAACCGATGCCCAGGGCAATGCGGTAGCGATCAAGGCGGGCGAAACGTGGCGGATCATGCTCAATGCCCAGGCCTTTGAATACACCACGGTTACCAATGATACATTGGCAAGCATCACGACCGCGCTGCAACTGAAGATCAATGCTCAAACAGAATACACCGCAGCAGTGAATGGGGCCGGGGCGATTAAAATTACGCGCCATGTATTTGAAAACCACACAATCACCGATGATAGCAAAACAATCACGCTCGATGGTACGGCTTTTCGTTATCCGGCATCTGGAAGCATTGCAACCGGTACAACAACAGCAACCGTACGTGACGATCTGGTTGGTCAAATCAACACTGCGCCTGGCGCAGGCACAGCCGTAGCCAATGGCACAGCTGTGGATGTAACCCGTAGCTTTGACATGGCAGGCCCTGTAGCCGAGGGAGATGTAAAATCCATTACTGTGGATGGTACGACATTTAGCTATACCGCGTTAAATGGCGACACTGCGGCCAGCGTAACCACGAAATTGCAGGAAAAAATCAATGCGGATGCCCGCTATACGGCTGTTTTGGCAGCAGCTTCTACAACCCGGCTTGAGGTGAAACGCAGTTTTGATGTGGCATGGGTGAACAGCCTGAATATCGGCGGCACTGATTTTAACATTGCAGCTTCTCCTGCGGACACGCTGGCGGCTGTTGCAACCAAACTAGCCACGTCCATCAGTGCGGATGCTGCATATACGGCTACTGCGACCGGCACGCAGATTGATGTGCTTCGTAATAATGAAACTGCCGAACCATTTGCAGTGGGTAGCAGTCGTGATTACAGCGTTGATGCAACACGCCAGCAGGCGGTGCCTGCCGGTGGCAATGACGGCCAGGTTGATCGCGTCACCATTCATGGCGGCGCAGGCGCAGATCAGTTTACGGTGAGCACCAGACCTACCGGTGAAATCAACGTACTGCGCAACAACGGGGCGGGCAATGCGGCCGGTGAACTGGATGTCACCTTGCTCAATGCACAGCGCACCAATCTGGCTGGACAGACATGGGCAAGTGCATTGGGGCAGGTTCCCCACAGCGATCATCTGCGCATTATGGCCGGAGCCGGGAACGATAATCTCGATGCAACTGCGGCCACAGATAATATCATCAGTATTGAACTGGCCGGTGAAAGCGGTAACGATACCCTGATTGGTTCAAGCTTCGCCGATGCACTCGATGGCGGACTGGGTGATGATACGTTCACTGGCGGCGCAGGCCTCGATTTGTTCGCCGATGCGGGCGGCTCCGATTTGCTGCTGGAAACGTTTAATCAGGACATGACGCTGTTCGGCAATACGTTTATGGTCGGAACAATTGACAGAACAGTCACCGACTCCACGCTGCAAACATATCGTGATTTCCTCACTGCCGATGTGGAGCTGACGCATGGCATATTTGAAACCGCCACCCTGAACGCCGGGGCCGGGGATAATATCATTGTTGTGAATGATCTGTTTGATTCAGTCAATGTGGGCGGCGCTGTCAATCAGGTCAGTAAATGGACAGGCACCCTGACTCTGGATGGTCAGGCAGGTGAGGATATTTACGACATTTGGTTGCCCGGCATCGCGTCCACCATTCTGAATATGAAAGATAGCGGTCTGGTGGGTATTGATGCGCTGAATATCTATGGCAGCAATAGAAATGACCGTTTCCTGTTCCGCAAAGATGCTATTTCATCGTTGACCAGTCTCGGCGCAGAACGGGTCAATTATGTGCCGGCTATCGAATCGGTATCGGTATACGGGCGTGATGGCGATGATGTGTTTGTGCTTGATGATACCAGCGCCGTGCTCACCGCTTACGGTGATGCTGGCGATGACAGTTTCCAGATCGGGCAGGTGTTTCATTCACCGCGTGATGCGGCAGCAGGCCTTGCCGCCAAGGATCAGTTTGATACGACGCTGACCACCAAGGGTTATCTCAGTAACGGCATCAGTTTCCCTGCTACGCTCTATGGCGGCACCGGCAGCGATTCGTTTACGGTATATCACAATACAGCCTCGCTCTCGCTGTTTGGCGAAGAGGATGACGACAACTTCCTGGTGCGCGCCTTTGTACGCGTGGATCCGAATGATCCAAAAGCGCCATTTACCAATATCAATGGCGGTCAGGGCGCTGACTTTATCAGCTTCACCATCAATGCGCCGGTGGCTATTTCCGGCGGCGACGGGCTCGATACGCTGACGGTGCTGGGCACCGAGTTCGGCGATGACTTTGTGGTCACATCTACCGGCGTGTATGGAGCGGGCCTGTTCGTTACCTTCCGTGGCATTGAGCGGGTGGTGGTGGATGCTGCCGCAGGCAATGATCGCTTCTTTATCTCCAGTTCCGATCCCAATGTGGATATTCAACTGATTGGCGGCCTGGGCAGCGACACGTTTAACGTATCCGGCGGCACTGCACCGGGGCAACCGATTTCCGTGGTGAGTAACAGCCTGCGTGGACATAGCGGCCTGATCAATCATTCGGTGAGTTCAGCAGACACCCGTTTCAACAAGATATTTGCAGAAAATATCGTCGCCAATGTGGTCGATAATAACGCACCGGATGTGATGGTGATGCCGCTGACCGGGCCGTTGCGCGTCTTTGAAGAGAAAATCAACGCACCGACTACAGCGCCATTCGTACACAGAAAATATCAGGTGGTGTTGAGCAGAGCGCCTGTTGAAGATGTGATTGTGACGGCCATACCGACTGTTCCGCGTGGCGGTTCCGGCGTGAAACTCGGAACGGATGATAGCAATACGCTCAGCAACAATATGAATGTTTCAGGCGTACAGCTGACCTTTACCCACGACAACTGGTATGTACCGCAAACGGTGATTGTTTCCGCCATTGATGATACGGCCATTGAAGGACAGCAGTTCCTTGATATCCGGCACAGTGTTCGTCAGGGCGCATCTTCTACCGATGGCGGCGTGTATGATAATCTCAAGGTGCGCAACCTCACTGTGGAAGTGGTCGATAACGATACAGCGGGCATTGTTGTTGCGCAGAGCAATAACGAGACGATTGTATCCGAGGCCAACCCGTCAATTGCTTCCGATTCCTATCAACTGGTGATGACGCAGGCGCCGACTGCGGATGTGACGATATCCATTGCTGTGGATGCTCAGGTGAATACATTTGCAGATGCAGGACTAACGACTGCCATGCCGAAAGTGATATTCACAACGACCAACTGGATGAATCCGAAAACGGTATATGTGCAGGCTGTAAATGATGGTCTTGCTGAAGGCACGCATTATTCCCGTATCACCCATTCGGTGGACAGTAATTTTAGCATGAATGTACAGCTTGGCGTTAATACGCCAACGCAATCGGGTTCGGTTCAGACCGAAAAACTTGTCTTGAGCGGGGCGGTCACCGCCGGTGAAATCTGGACGCTAACATTGAGTGATGGCTCGGGCGCAAAACATGTGTTCAGCCATGCCGCACAAACAGGTGAAACACTGACTGTGATTGCGCAAGATCTGGCGACTAAAATCAATACATCGGCAGCCGATCAGGCGACCACATCGCTGCCATCTACGGTGGCTGCCGGCGTATCCGGCAATGAATTATTATTGACCGGCGTGCAGCGTTCATTGCTGGCCTTGAATTTCGATGTGGCAGGCGCGCCAACAGGCATAGCTACGGCAAATCAAATTACCGCAACCACCACTCTGGGCGGAACGGTGACAGCGGGCGAGGTGTGGACGGCGGTGATCACGAACGCCGCAGGCAACAAATTCAGCTTTAATCATATCGCTGGCGGACAACCACTGAGCAGCATTGCACAGGCTCTGGCTATTCAGATCAATGCATCCGCAAGCAGTATAGCAACATCCTCGTTACCGGCCAGCGTAGTGGCCAGTTTTGCGGGTAATGATTTGCAAGTGAGTCTGCCTGCCAATCAGGGTTATGCACTGAAAATCGAAAATGCAGGCGTTACGCAGGGCGTGGCGGCCATTACGGCGGCCAATCAACTGACGTTATCCGGCTCGGTGGTGGCCGGAGAAGTCTGGGGCGTTGAGATCACTGATTCCACGGGTCTTCTGCACACCATCAGTTATACAGCCCTTGATCCTGATCCACTCACAGGCGTGGCCGATTCACTGGTGACAATTGCACAAAAACTGGCGAACAAGATTGATGCGGCAGTCATAGCAGGCACAATACAAGCCGGAACAAGCACCAGCGTGGTCAATCATGTGCTAACTGTGAATGTGCCTGTCGGGGTTACGGTGGCATCCACGATTGCGGCCAATGGCAATGTCGGCGTGGCGGGCAATCAGGCGACGATGTCCGGTAGTGTTGTGGCGGGGCAAGTATGGTCGGTCGATCTCACCGATACCAATAATCTTGTGCGCACGTTTCGTTATCAGGCGGGTGATAATGGCGCTATTGCGAATGATACGCTGGCTTCAATTGCACAGGCGCTGGCGCACAAGATTGATCTGGCTGCTGCATCCGGGGCATTGCCGATCGGTACAACTACAGGGGTTCTGAATAACACGCTGACCGTGAATGCACCGGCGGGAGTGCCTCTGACCCTGTCCGCAACAGTGGCTGGTTCCGTGGCTTCGTCTGCATCCACTGATATCACGTTATCCGGCGTGGTTGAAGCCGGTAGTCGCTGGGTGGTTGATATTACCGATACCAACGGTATTGCACACAGCTTTACACATATTGCCGGTAATCCTGCTCCGGCCACAGGCGCGGCTGAAACGCTGAGCACAATTGCGCAGGCATTATCCGACCAGATCAATCGGGCCGTGGTGCAGGGCAACCTGCCGTTTGGCACCGTCAGCAGCGCTGTTGATCATGTGATCAATGTGACGCCGCCTACGGGGACAACTCAGAGCTTGACGGCTTCAGTGATCGTTGCTGCGACGGGTAGTGCGACAAAAGCCAGCCATGTTTATCCACTGACATTTTCCGGCACAGTAACCACGGATGAAGTGTGGCGCGTTAAGGTTATCGACAGTACAGGCGCAGAACAGCTATTCAGTCATCAGGTTGTTGCCACTGATACGCTGTCCATCATTACAAACGCCTTGTCCGCCAAGATTGCTGAAGCGGTGACGCAGGGTTTATTGCAATCAGGCATTACAACGGTAGCAACCGGCAATACATTGACCGTGAGCACGCCAGAAAACGTGGCCCTGACGATTACGATGAGCGTGGACGGTGTACCGACAGGGGCGCTGGAACATAGCGTAGCCAGAGCACAGGAAGTGGTCTTGAATGGTGCAGTGACGCCTGGCGATGTGTGGAGCCTGAAACTGACCGATGCCGGCGGCGTGATTCACCCTTATCAATATACTGTGATTGCGAACGATACGCTTGCCACGATAACGCAATTCTTTGCCGATCAGATCAATCTGGCTGCATTGCCCGGTTTCACGGCGACGGCAGCCGCGAATAAACTGATGCTGAGCAATCTGAATCGCTATGATGTGAATGTGGCGGCTGTGGATGTGACCGTGCTGGATAACAATCCGGGGGTATTGATTAGTCAGACGCTGGGGTCCACCGATGTGATTGAGCCGACTTCTCAGGTTCTGGTTGGAAACGGGCAGCTGATTCAAACAAAAGCCAATACGACAGGTACAACCGTGACATTGAGTGGCGCAGTCAATAGCGGAGATATATGGACGATTACCGTGGCAGGGCAAACATATTCGCATACAGCTGTTTCCACAGATGGCATTACCAGTATAGCCCGTTCTTTTTCCAACAAGATCAACCATGCTTCACTGGTTACCGGCCTGCTTGCCGCTACGATTACTGCGGCTGCCAATAATGGTGTTTTAACTGTATTTAACAGCGCTGGCGCAGTTGCTGTTGCTCAGGGGGCGGGCAGTGCCGGTACCATTAGAGTCGCAACAGGTACTACATTAAGCCGTTTCACCGGCAGCTTTGGTTCTTCGATTGCACAGGAAGCCAAAGGCAATGATTCCTTTGCCACAGCCCAGAATATGGATTTGCTGCCATGGGGAACCAATGACGATAAGAATATCACTGGCGCAACAGTGACGCCGCACCTGACCCTCAAGGCATCCGGTGACGGAACGATGGATTATTATAGTGTTGAGATTACGCAAGCCATGTTGAATGCGGCTCCTGCAGGTTCTGTTGCTGCTACATTTGATATCGATAATGGTTTTTCTACGGGTGATAGTGTTTTCTGGGATAGTAGATTGAACCTGTACCATGCTGACAGCAAGTATGATGTGACACTGACCGGGGCGCCTGTCACAGGTGAAAACTGGCAGCTTGAATTGTTTGATAGTACAGGTTTATCGATCAAGAGCTATTCGGATTTGATTCCGGCGGCGGGCGCTACTTTGGCAACCATCGCAACGAATCTGGCGGGTCAGATTAACAATGATGCTACTTTGCCGACAGGATTTCGCGCATCTGCAAGCGGGTCTGTGATATCCATCTATAATCAGTCCAATGCAACCGTACAAGCGGTGTTGACGCCTGTCGCCGCTACAGTCGCCACTTCAGGTATGATCGTGCAAGATGTGAAACTGATTGCCAGCAATACTTACAGTGCTCCGGATCCGGGCAGTAATTCATGGCTGGATGCGACATTGAATCTCAGTTTCATTGAAGCTGGAATGTATATTCTTGAAGTATCCAATGCTGACAGCAGGGCAGGCACTGCCATTCCGCAGAGTGCAAACTATGATCTCAATGTGTCGATTGCCGGGCATACAACTTCTGATTTCAAATTTGGCGCTACGCCGGTTCTGGAAAATGAAATCGCCAATAATACGGCTCAGGCCATCAATACGGTAACAGGAGCAAATATTCTTCCTGATTCAAATAACTGGTTTGATTTCGCCAATGCGACGATTGATAATCAAGGCGCTTATACGTCGATTCTCGGCAATGGCGATGGTAGCTGGGATACCTATGAATTCACCATTACCGATGCCATGCTCAACCCGGTTGCCGGCAGCATTGATCCAGCCAGTCTATTGGACTCAGGTACTTATTATGCCAATGCCGCCATTGCTTTGAATGGTGCTGTTGCCGTCGGTGACCGCTGGTCTGTGGCACTGGATGGTCAGACTTACGCGTATACTGTTCAAGCCGGACAGACGACGTTGCTACAGGTTGCTTCGGGCCTGAAATCAGCGATTGATGCGGGATTACTGGTGAATGCAGCCCCGTATTATTCCGTGACGGCTACGGCTACAGGCATCACGGTTGCTGATGCCAATGGTTTCAGAATAGATGCAGTGAAGCAGACCGTCAGCCATGCCGGCGCAACGACCTATACGGAAACGATGCGTGATATCGCTGCCGGTAATTATGTTTCAGCAGTATTCGATTTATCCACGCTGAGCAATATTGCCGGGGGTGATCAGTTTACCATACGCCTGGGCGGTGTTGCTTTTGCTTATACTGCGGTTGCCGGGAATGCTACGGCAGATATTGCCACCAACTTGGCGGCTCGATTTGCAGCTTCTGCCTATACTGCAACGGTTGATGCTATCAATAGCACTGTCACCATTTCAGCAAATAATGGTGCTGTATTTACGGCTGGATTTACACAGCAGCGAGCATCCGCGATAACGGGCAATGTAAGCATCCAGGGATCAGTTGCTTCACCTGCTTCATTCGATTTCACCAGTCTTGCAACTGTAGCTAATGGCGATGTTTTCACCCTCACGCTGGGCGGTACGGCGTTCACCTATACAGCAGGAGCCTTGTTACTCAATGGTGTTACTACAAATGCGGCTCTGACACCTGCTG
>CAZKME010000002.1:10435-12994 GCA_964553725.1 uncultured Zetaproteobacteria bacterium | reverse complement strand
GCAGGAGCCTTGTTACTCAATGGTGTTACTACAAATGCGGCTCTGACACCTGCTGCCATTGCTACCGGATTAGCGGATCAAATAAACGCGCCGGGTAGTCTCTATAGCGCGAATGTAACCGCTGCCGTTTTAAGCGTGAGCGCGAACAACGGGGCGTTGTTTACCTCAGCCTTTGCGAAATCGGGTAGTGCAACCGGGACAGTGGCGATCTCTAACGCTGTAGCAGCCCCTGCAACGGCGGTGACAACAAATAGTATCTGGGTGCAGCACATTACAATTGATCCGGCGCTCTCTACAGCGGGAGATACCTGGACATTTACCTTGAATGGAAGCGGTTACACATCGCAATCCAATACGGCGACTACCATTGCCACTGATCTTGGTAACAGCGCCTTTACAGGGACAGTGACAGCGTCAGGAAATGTATTAACGGTGACTGGCCAGAATAATGCCAAGGTTTCGATTGATGCAGTAACACTGGATCGTGCGGTGGCCGGGGCCGCAACAGGTGCGCTGCATGCCGCGCCACACTATCGTTCGGCAACGCTTGCACTGAATGCGGGTGCATCGATCAGTCAGGGGACGGGGTGGGTCGTTACGGTTGATGGGGTGAGCTATACCTACACCACGCTTCAGAATGGAGAAACACTTAAAAATGTTGCGACAGGTTTGGCCGCTGTTATCAACGGCGCAGCGAAACCTGCTACTGCACCGACTATGAGCGCAGCCGCGAATGGCGCAAGCGTGCATCTGACCGGGCTAAATGGCGCAACACTGGATATTAGCCGCAGCGGTGGTGGAGCAGTTCAGGGCACTTTCGATATTGATCAGGGCAATGTGCTCAACAGCTCGATTGCAACGCCTCATTATTTTAACTGGTTTGGTTATTCAATCTTTTCTTACTGGACTTATCAGGAAGTTGTTCAATCGCCATACATCAAGTTGACCCAAACCAGGGATGCAACCGGAACCATCCTTGCCAACCCGGCACTTCTGGCCGAGAATCAGACTGCGGCTTTGTTGGATGCCGGTAGTTTCAGTACGCGTGATCCGTTCCTGAACCATTCATTCACGCAAGCCGGCACGTATCAAATCAGCGTAGGTTCGGTTCAGGAATTTATCAGTAGCGCTAATCCTGATCAGATAACAGGGCTGGCGCGCGGATTGCATTATAAACTCAATGTGTCGTTACAGAATCACCCGGTTGATCCTAATGCCATTACCCTGACAGGCAAACAAATCAAGCTGGTTACTGGCGCTGGAACAGGCGGCACAGCAACTATTCTTTCTTATGATCCGAATAATAACACCTTTATTCTGGATAAAAATTTACCCATTTTGAATGCTGCTGATCGTTATGAAATTAGTGCGGGTATGCCAGTCGGCTATCAACCGGTGTCGGATACATATAATATTGTTTTAACAACGGCTCCGACTTCGGATGTGTTTGTCAATGCAACGCCGGAACTGACCCGTACCTACAATGCCGCCCTGGCATTTGATGCGGCGGCCAATCATGGAGAAAACAAAGCCAAACAGGTGGATGTGCATACCGATGCTGTCAGGGTAGAATTGTTCGGCCCTGTTGTGGTCGGTGAAGTCTGGTCGGTTGATGTGACGGATAATACAGGCACAGGAACCTACGCCTATACCGCCCAAACTGGCGATACGCTGTCCACAATTGCTCAGGGGCTTGCAGCCCTGCCCAATGCAGTAGCAGGGTTCACCGTATCTGTAATCGGCAATGCTCTGGTTGTGAAAGGCAGTAACAGCAACTTTACGGTAACGCCCCGATTTACAGTCAGCAGTTCATTGGCGCAAACATCGGAGCGCAGGGTGGCCTTGTCCGGCTCAGTCGTTGCAGGCGAAGTCTGGTCGGTTGCGTTGAACGATGCTGCCGACACTTTGATTAAAAAATATACGGCTGCATCAACGGCCACGACGCAGGCCCAAATTGCGCAGGATATTGCCGCTCAAATCAATGTTGATGCGGCGAATGGAAGCATAGCAAACAGTTTTATGGCATTGGTTTCCGGCAATGATCTGGTGGTGCAGAATTCACTGAATACGGCGTTTACACTGACACCGGATATCACCATCAATGCCAGTATGATTGCTGCACCTGCCACCGTGACGTTTGGCGGCCCAATTACTGCCGCTACAACCTGGATTACTGAGTTCGAAGATGCCAACGGAATCCGTTATCATTATCAGCATCTGGCGGTTGCGGGAGACACGCTAACCGGTATTGCCAGTGCGTTGGCAACGCAGGTGAATGCCGATCAGGCTGTTTCCGGCATTACAGCGGCAGTCAATGCTTCTGTGATGACCCTGACCGGAGCAAACGCCCTGACTGCCCGCGTGGCGAGTGTTGGCGTGGCTACTGCGGGCCTGTCGAGCCAGCATGTCGTTGCTGCAACAGTTTCTGAAGGTGAACGCTGGACAGTCGAATTGCTCGATACGGCTGGCATTGTGGTCAACAGTTATACGCATATCGCTACAGCGGGCGATACCACCACGACCATTGCACAGGCCATGGTTGATTTGATCAACACCGAT
>CAZKME010000002.1:0-10335 GCA_964553725.1 uncultured Zetaproteobacteria bacterium | reverse complement strand
CTGTTGGCTGATCCGGTAATGCTGCCGGGCGAGAACAACTGGTTTGTGCCGGATGGTATTATCGATGCCCTCGGGGTCGATGCCAGCGGCCATGCAACATTGACGGATTTGAATGCAACCTATTTTGATCCGGCAACGGGCACGCGGGCGGCGGGCATTGATCCGCGTATCAATGGCAATACCTATGAGTTCAGAATTCTAAGTGGTGCAGCCAGGGGCGCTGTGCTGAAGACATTATCGGTGGCAGGTTCAACCGTAACATTTGAAGCTGGCTGGCCCAATGGAATTACGCCATCTATTGGAGATAAATACTTCTTCCGTCCCGTCAATCCGAATGATCTGGTTGCTGAAGCCGATCAGGTGGATGTACTCAATGTGTTCGATAAAAACAGTATTTCCAATGACGTGGGCGTGTTGACGGATCATCGTCTGTCCGGTCTGGGCATGGGGCCGGATACGGTGATTGCAGGGCGCGTGTTCAAGGGCGGCATCAGTTACACGAATCTCGAATCATTTAATCTGGAGCTGGGTTCAGGCAATGATACCTTGACCATCGATTCAACCATTGCGGGATCCACATCAGTCAAAACAGGCGCCGGTAATGATATCATCAACGTGAAAATGATTGCGGGTCATACCAGCATCGAAACAGGCGCAGGCACCGATACCGTGAATGCAGGCAATGATAAACAATTGATTGATCAGATTGCCGCACTGCTTACCGTGGTTGGCGGTAATACTTCGGTGGATACGCTGAATATCAATGACCGTGGTGATAACAATAATAATACAGGTGCATTAACCGGCTCCAACCTGAGAGGGCTGGATATGCCATCGGTGCGTGAAGCACAAACGGTGTTTGTGCGCGCAGCCAAAGGCGATTTTTCGCTGACTGCTGCCGGGCAGGGAACGATTAACCTGACCTACGGCATGGATGCCGCCCAGATGCAGACGGCGATTCAGGGGCTGTATGGCGATAGCAATAATGATATCTCGGTGGTGAAAGAGGGCGACCTCTACACGATATTCTTTGGCGGCAGTTTTGCAGGCCGGAATCTAGCGCAGATGACGCTTGGCGATGTGTCGCTGAAACCGCATCTGAATGCATCGGTGAAGCTGGTTGCTGCAACGCTTGAGCAGGGGACGGTAACGCCTGCCCTGAATACCGTGCAAACGCTCAGGCTCAATGCGACAGGCGGTACATTTGCACTAACTCTGTTGGGAACGACGACTACGCCTGTTGCATTTGACGCCTCAGCCGATGTACTGCTGAATGCGCTGGATCCGATTTTGAACCCGAATAACGCCAATCCGAATCGACCCCATACCAGCAACGTCGCAGTCAGCAAATACGGCAATGTGTTCCAGATTACCTTCCAGGGTAAACACCGGAATCTGGGCCTGGCTGCTGCTGATGTGGATGGCGCACTACTGACCGGCGGCGCAATACTGCTCAGTGACGGCTCACTACAGGACGGTGGCGCAATCAGCCTGCAAACCAGAACAGACGGCATCAATTATTATGCGATTGATACGCTGAATATCGATCTGGGCAGCGGCGCGGATACGTTCAATGTGCATGGCACGAGCAATTCGACAGTGACCAATCTGAATACGCATGATGGCAATGATACGATTCAGGTTTCATCACATGCACCGGCCAATATTGGTGATATTCATGCCTCATCGTATGCGCCCGATAACAAAGGCATTCTGGATCAGGTGAAAGGCTTGTTGAATATTGATGCGGGCAAACATGCCAACCTGCTCAATATCAGCGATCAGGGCTCGTTACAGGCCGATACTGCTGCTGTTATCTCGAAAAATCGCATCACCGGCCTGGCACCGGCGGATATTAGCTACACTGCAACCGGTGGATCATTTAACCGCGATGTAAATATCTGGGCCGGCCAAGGCAATGATCATATCACTGTAGCCAGTGTGCGGGCTGATTCAATCACCAGCCTGTTGACCGCCGCTGGCGATGATACTGTGATTGTTCAAGCGTCGCATACGGCCGGGCAACTGGTGATTGAAGGGCAGGCGGGTAACGACACGATTGACGGGTCGGCAAGCAGTACGGGCATGATTCTCATCGGTAATCTGGGTAATGACCGTATTACAGGCGGGCAGGGCAGCGATACCATCTTTGGCGATGATGCCCATGTGGTGCATGACCACGCCAGAGTGATCATTAGCAGCATTGAATCGCGTGCTGGTTTCGTCGCTGGTTCCGATACGATTTTCGGTGGTGCGGGTAATGATATTCTCATCGGCGATTTCGCACGCGTTATTCGAAATCCGGATCAGTCGACCGCCCTGATTGAATCCGTGTTTCCGTCACAAGGCGGTAACGACATCATTTCCGGTGATGCCGGTGATGATGTGATTCTTGGCGGCTTTGGGCAAGACAGACTTTTCGGAATGTCAGGATCGGATTTCCTGATCGGCGATAATGGTCGGGTGCGTTTTCAGGGTGCCCATACGTTGGTTCAAACACTGAATTTATTCATAGGTCAAAATGATTTTCTCAGTGGCGGAAGCGGGCATGATTATATGTTTGGCGGTTTTGGTAATCGGGATACCTTTGTGGGCAATTTCTCCGAAGATATTATTATGGGTGATAATGGCCGCGTGACTTTACTGCTGGGCCGGCCACAGCTTGTCGCCTCACTTTCTCTGGGACGGCTGGATATCATCGCCCAGACATTGGATGAACTTTATAACCATGATCTGTCGAAGATGGTGGATTTGCGTCCCCAGATGGAAGATAGAGACATTGTTCAACGGCTTCAGAGTAGTTTGCAACGCTACGCGGCTCTGGTCGCGACGTATTATCAACCATCACTGGAACAACAGAGGTATTTCGATCAGGTTGTCAGTCGGTTTGAGTTTCTGATTCATGTTTATTCCGGGCACGGCGACAGCAGCCATGATCTGATTCAACATGAATGGATAGAAACACCGCAAGGGTTGCAAGTCGTTCCTGATGGGCTCGCACCTGAAAATATAGAAAATAATCCGGGCGGGTTGCCTGTAAACACGCCCGTACAGCAAGGCGCTCTTTTGGACGATGGCTCAGATCTATTGCAAGGTGAGGCGAAAAATGATGAACTGCTTGATGCCAGTCTGGTTGCTCTGGCAGGCTGGCAGATGATGCAAGGCAGTTCAAAAACAGGGAATGAGCATTTGAAAAGACAAAATGCTCGCAGGATTCGTTGGTAACAAGAACAAAAAATAGAATGACAAGGGAGTAGTTCATGGCAGATAAACAGGAAACAGCGGCAACGGCAGAGGGGCCGCGCAGCATTAAATGGAATGATAGCAATATGAAAAGCTCTTATGCCAATGTATGTAATGCCGCCAGCACCCGTGAAGAAGTGTCGTTGTTCTTTGGCACCAATCAAGCCTGGAATCCATCTGAATCGGAAGTGGAAGTTCAATTGACTGACCGAATTATCCTTAGCCCGTTTGCGGCCAAACGACTCAGCATGCTGTTGGATAATACGTTGAAGGAATATGAATCCAGATTTGGTGAATTGAAACTGGATGTCTGATTGGAATGTGTAAAAATACGGCCAGATGCATGCATCTGGCCGTATTTTTTTGAGGTGCTGAATGGAGGCTCATAGCGTCGCTTACCTGGATCGTGAGGTCTGGCGGGAACTGGTAGAAGCGGCGACGGTTGGTGATTTTTGTGGCCACTGGCTACAGTTACAATGCCTGATGATACGGGATGTGCAAGCAGCTGCGGTACTGGCAGAAGCGCAGCCGGATGAAGCTTCTGAGTCAGGCAGGTCAGAATCGGACAGGCTGGAATCGGGCACGTTGCAACCGGTGTCGTTTTGGCCCGATGGGCGCAGCACAGTAAGCGACACCTTGAAACACGTGGCGGAACAGGCGCTGGAATCAAAACAGGGCGTTGTTTCGTCGGGGCAGGGTCAAAGCAATGGCATTGCGTATCCGGTCTGGATTGGCGGGGTATTGAAAGCTGTTGTTGTGCTGGAAGTCGCGCAACGTCCGGAGGATGAGCTTCGGGCCGTATTGCGTTCACTACAGTGGGGCGCATCGTGGCTGGAAAATTTTTTCCTGCGTCAGAATGAATCCCTGCATGATGAGGAGAAATCCGAAACCACCCGGCAGCGGCTGCAATATATTATCGAATTGCTTGCCCACACGCTTGAACAGAAAGATTTTAATCATGCCTGCATGGTGCTGGTGAATGATCTGGGCAGTCAGTTTCATTGCGACCGGGTCAGTCTGGGTTTCAAAAAACGACATCAGATCGTTGTTCAGACCATGTCGCACAGCAGTCAAATGGATCAGAAAATGAATCTGGTTCGCGCCATTGGCGATGCGATGGACGAAGCGGCTGATCAGGATGCTACCATCCACTACCCGCAAGATCATCATTATCTGCTGATTACCCAGGCACATGCCAGACTGCATGGCGATCATGCTGGCGGCAGTATTGTAAGTCTGCCGTTGAAACGGGATGAATCGGATGTATTTGCTGTGCTGACCATGGAATATAACAACGCGAAAGCAGATTTTTCTCAAGATAATATCGCATTTTGTGAGGCGATGGCGGTTTTGTTGGGGCCGGTGTTGTACGCCATGCAAAAAAACAGTAGTTCGCTGTGGAAAAAGGCTGCTGATAGTTGGCGCAATCAATGGTCAAAACTGATTGGTGAAGAATATCTGTTACGCAAATTCATGGTGTCCGGGCTGATTGCTGCAGCGCTATTTCTGTTCTTTATCACCGATGAATATCGTGTTTCAGCTGAATCGGTGATTGAAGGCGAGCTGCGCAGGGTGATCGCCGCACCGTTTGACGGTTATATCAAGGAAGGCTATGCCCGCGTTGGTGATGAACTCAAGAAGGGGCAACTGCTGGTGCTGCTGGATGATGATGATTTGCGTCTGGAACGCCTGAAATGGGTAGCCAAGAAGGGGGAATATAGCCATCGGCGACAGCAGGCGCAGGCCGATCATGATCTTGCCGAATCCCGATTGGCTCGGGTGCAACAGACACAGGCCGAAGCTGAACTGGAACTGGTCAATGAACGCATCAAGCGCACCAGGATCGTCGCTCCCTTTGATGGTCTGATTGTGGATGGTGATTTAAGCCAGTCGCTGGGCTCGGTGGTTCAAAAAGGCGAAGTGCTGTTTGAAATGACGCCGCTTAATGCCTATCGCATCAAGCTCAAAGTGCCCGAGACGGAAATCACGGCAATCAGTGTCCATCAGCATGGTGAACTCTATCTGACCTCCATGCCCGGACAGACTTTTGCGTTTCAGGTGCAACGCATTACCCCGATTTCAACGGCGCATGACGGTATCAATTATTTTACAGTCGAGGCAAGTCTGGATGTTCCGACCAAAGCATTGCGGCCTGGTATGGAAGGCGTGAGCAAAGTGAATATCGGGGAACGCAATATTTTCTGGATATGGACGCATAATTTGTTTAACTGGTTGCGTTTGAAACTCTGGGCCACTTTCGGTTTGTCGGTGTAATATGAGCGGTTCACTTTTCAGCGATTCATGGTATCGCGTCGCTGAACTCAAACCGCGCTTGCGCCATCATGTTGAAATTCAGCGCCGCTTTTATCGCGGTGCGCGGTGGTATGTCTTGCAGGATCATATCACTGGAAAATTTCATCGTTTTTCTCCCGATGCTTATTTTGTGATTCAGTTGATGGACGGGTGCAGGTCAGTCAATGATATCTGGGTACTGGCCTCTCAGAAACTCGATAATGAACATTTGCCGACACAGGACGATGTCATTCAGCTGCTAAGCCGTTTGCACAATGCCGATGTCATTCTCGGTGGCATCAGGCCGGATTCTGATGAGCTGGTGCAACGCCAGCAGACGCTGAGAAAGAAAAAGATACGCAGTTATTTTATTAATCCCCTGGGTTTGCGATTTCCGCTACTCAATCCTGAACCCTGGCTGCAACAGATGCATGGCATACCCGGCATGATATTCAATGTCATGACGGGTTGTTTGTGGTTGCTGGTGGTGGTTTCGGCGTCCGTAATGGCGCTGAAAAACTGGGATGTATTATCGAGCAATGTGGCGGATAATGTGCTGTCGGCGGAAAATATCGTGCTGCTGTGGATGGTCTATCCTGTGGTGAAGTTCCTGCACGAAATGGGCCATGCGCTGGCTGTCAAACGATGGGGCGGCGAGGTGCATGAAATGGGTATCATGCTGATGGTGCTGGTGCCCATTCCTTATGTGGATGCTTCCGATGCGCATGCATTCAGAAAAAAATACCAGCGTGTGATGGTCGGCTGTGCCGGTGTTGCCGTGGAATTATTGCTTGCCGCCATCGCCATGGGATTCTGGCTGGTTGCCGAAGAGGGCGTTGGGCGAGCCATCGCCTACAATGTAATGTTGATTGCCGGTGTTTCCACCTTGTTATTCAATTTGAATCCATTGCTGCGCTTTGATGGTTATCATGTGCTGGCCGACTGGCTTGAAATACCCAATTTCGGACAGCGTTCCAATCAGTATCTGGGTTATCTGATTAAACAATACATTTTTCAGGCTAAAGACATTCAATCTCCGGTTGCCGCACCCGGCGAACGTTTCTGGTTTGTATTTTATAGCCTGGCTTCATTCTGTTATCGAATGTTTATTCTGTATGTGATTGTGCTTTTCGTGGGCGGTAAATATTTTATTATCGGTGTGATGCTGGCTTTATGGGCGGCGATTATGATGCTGATTGTGCCAGCATTTAAAGTGATTAAATCGGCCTGGACAGACCCCAAACTGGAGGAACACATGGGGCGGGGCATGGTGATATGTTCTGCTGTATTGATTGTGGCCGGATTGATGGTTGCATTGATTCCTGTGCCATCATCCACCATGGCCGAGGGCGTGGTGTGGGTGCCTGAGCAGATGTGGGTGCGAGCCGGCAGCGATGGATTTGTCAGTCGCGTCGTGGACAGAGAAAACACCGCCGTACATACGGGGGACATACTGATCCAGTGCGAAGATCCCGAATTGCATGCCAAAAGAAAAGTGATTATTGCACGCCTGGCCGAGTTGCGCGTTCGCTATACGACTGCGATAAAAGAAGATCGGGTTCAGGCCAGCCTGTTGCAGGAAGAAATTGATCAGACCCGGGCTCAACGCACATATTTGAACGATAGGATTGAGGCGCTGACCATCAGGAGTCCCGCTGACGGCCTGTTCCTGATGAAAGAGCCTGAGAATCTGGCCGGGCATTTTGTGCGTCGGGGAGAAATGCTGGCCTATGTTGTACAATCAAACGCGGTGCAAGTGCGCGCTGTGGTGATGCAGGAAGATATTAAACAGGTGCGCGAAAAGACCCGGCAAGTGGAGTTGCGTTTGCGCGAACAGTTTTCAGATGTGTTCAATACATCGGTGTTGGGAGAGGTGCCTGCTGCGATTCATACGCTGCCGAGCCTGGCGCTTGCCGTTGAAGGCGGAGGGTATATTGCGCTGGATCCTCAGCATCAGGATAAACCCCAGGCGTTCAAGAGCCTGTTCCAGTTTGATATTGCGCTGCCTGATCATTACAGGGCCAGCATGATGGGAAGCCGGGTTTATGTGCGTTTTGTCTATGCTGATGAAGCTCTGCTCTGGCAGTGGTATCGCCAGTTGCGACAAACATTTTTGAGCGTATTGCATGTTTAGCCTTTCGCCAGCGAATTTTATTACGCATCTGCCGCATGCTTCTTCCGGCATGTATCCGGAGGCCAGAGAGCAAAAGGTCAATCGTATAACCCAGTTCATCAGTTCGGGCACCATGCAATTGGCGCGATTAACGAAACCGCTATTGAAATTACGCATGCATGCTTTTGCCCGGCAGGTTGAACAGTGCCCGCATTGCTTTGGTGATTGCAGCAATCATGATTTGCTATTGCAGGCGCGCGAACTGGGCCGGATGTTAAAAGTGCATGGTTTTGAGAACAAAACACTGGTCAAACAGTTTTGTTTGATTCGAGAAATATCCGAACGCCATTTGAAAATGCGGCATTTTAATACGCAGGTGATGGCGGGGTGGAGTATTCTGCACGGGCAGGTAGCAGAAATGGCGACAGGCGAAGGTAAAACGCTGACGATTGTCTTGCCGGCGGCAAGCGCAGCGCTGGCCGGAATTCCAGTCCATGTGATTACTGTGAATGATTATCTGACACAGCGCGATGCCGATTTTTTGCGCCCGGTGTATGAATCGCTCGGGCTTAGCGTCGGGGTGATTATTCAGGGCATGGATCCCGATGCCCGCCGTCAGGCTTATGATTGCGATATTACCTATTGCACCAATAAAGAACTGGCCTTTGATTATCTGAAAGATCGACTGACGCTCGGCAATCATCCGGGCATGCTCAGAATGCGGGTGCGTCGCTTGTACGGTGATATTTCAAACAAGCGCAAATCGTTACTCAGGGGCTTGCATTTTGCCATTGTCGATGAGGCGGACAGCGTGTTGATTGACGAGGCCAGAACCCCGTTGATTATCTCCGGTGAGCAAAAGGGGAATCTGAACGAGGCGATGGTTCAGGCGGCATTGGTGATTGCGCGTGAGATGCAGGAGGGCCGCGATTTTCAGGTGGATGACGCGCAACGTAAAATTGAACTCAATCCGGCAGGCGAAGATTTGATTGCCCATCGTTTTGAACAGCATGAATCAGACTGGAGCAGTTTGTTATTGTGTGAAGATCTGGTGCGCAAAGGCTTAACTGCACTGCATATTTTCAAGCGCGATGAAGATTATCTGGTGCAGGATGACAAGATTGAAATTATTGATGAATATACCGGTCGTGCGATGTCCGGTCGTCAGTGGAGCAAGGGCCAGCATCAAATGGTAGAGGCCAAGGAAGGCTGCGAACTTAGCGAGGAACGTGAAACGCTGTCCAGAATCAGTTATCAGCGTTTCTTCCGGCGCTATAAACATCTGGCCGGTATGACAGGAACCGCCAGCGAAGCAGCCGGAGAACTGTGGGCCGTGTATCGCCTGCCAACATTATCCATTCCGACCTACCGGAAATGTATTCGTCGGGGCGAATTGTATCGGGTTTTTTCAACGGATGATGAAAAGTGGAAACATGTGGTGGGCAGGATTGAACATTTACATCAATCACGGCGACCCGTGTTAATTGGTACGCGCTCGGTTTCCAGCTCGGAAAAGCTTAGTGCGTTGCTAACAGATGCAGGTATTGCACATCAGTTACTCAATGCCAGACATGAAAGCGATGAGGCTGAAATTGTAGCTGAAGCGGGTAAAGCTGGCAGAGTTACCATTGCAACCAATATGGCAGGGCGGGGAACCGATATTAAGCTGGATGACGGAATCGTGGCTATGGGCGGATTATATGTGTTGATTGTCGAGCGCCATGAAGCCAAACGCATTGACCGGCAGTTGATCGGGCGCTGTGCACGGCAGGGTGATCCCGGCAGTTATGGCTTTATTCTGTCCATGCAAGATCCATTGCTGGATACTCGCCGGATAGGAATCCTGTTAAAATCGGCCAAATCGTTGGTCAACCATATTCCCGGATTGATATGGCTTTTTGGCCCGGCATTGCAACGGCTCGCACAGATGAAAATGGAGCGGATGCATTATCGAATAAGAAAGCAGGTGTTGCGATCGGATCAGGATCTGGAACGCACCCTGTCATTTTCCGGTTATTCGGAATAACGAGCCACTGCAAAACTCATGAGCGGCGATTGTCTTCCCCACTTCGGCCCATTTCCGAGCTTGAATTTCGCTCCATGGAACCACCATGCAGCTCATTCAATCTCGAAAATGACCTCGAAGTGGGATTGCCATTCATCCACCCAGAGTTTTGCAGTGGCTCAAGGGGAGGCTTATTGATGAGAGTGATTAAATTATTGTCGGCGTTGATGTTGTGTTGCTTGTATGTCGGGTGGGTTGATGCGCAGGAGAATCAACAATTTGATGGATTGATAGAGCCGGATGAACTGATAGCAGTGAGCAGCCCTATTCCCGGCGTGCTCGATGCGGTGAACTTTGATAAGGGTGATCGGGTACGAAAGGGGCAGGTGATTGCGAGTCTGAAATCAGGGCTTGAACGCGCCAGCGTGAATCTGGCCAAAGCAAAGTATCAACATACGCAACGCCAATTGGCCCGCAATCGCGAATTATATGAAAAAAAACTGATTTCCCAAATGGATCATGATGATATTGAAACAGAAATGCTGCTGGCGAAGATGGAATTAAGGCAGGCTGAAGAACAGCTCAAACAGCGGATTATTCGCAGTCCGATCAGCGGTATTGTGGTGGACAAGCTCTATTCGGCAGGGGAGTTTGTTCAGGAACACGAAATTATGAAAATCGC
>CAZKME010000001.1:6678-76763 GCA_964553725.1 uncultured Zetaproteobacteria bacterium | reverse complement strand
ACCCCTTGGGTTTTGTTCTCTGGCAAGGCGCGAGAAGCGCAGAATCCGTAGCATAGGGTTATATGTGAGGATTCGAGCATCGCAGCAACGCCGCTAGAGGGCAAAACCCAAGGGGTGCTGAGTAGTTACCACAGCCCGAACGAGGATTACCTGACATTCGAGGTTACGCCTCCCTTGCAGATATCTGTATTGATCTCTAGCAAGCAGTCTATTTACCTAAAACTTCACGCATTGATTTCGGGGTTGTCGCTGCCGGCGATGACACAGGCGTGCCAGCGGCATTGCTCCAGTAACCGGGTTGCCCACCAGAAGTAGTGCAAGGCGCAGCACTGGCAGATGCTTTTACTACAGCCAGTTTAGATTCCATATCTTTCATATCTGAATCGGCATCGTCGTGTTCTTTTTTGGCCTGCTCATAATCATCATCTTTTTCTTGAGCATCTTTAGCATCGTCCGATTTCTCGGATTCTAATACACTATCATCGTCATCATCTTCGGCCTTCTTTGCATCAGCTGCATCTTTTGCCTCTTTGGCTTCATTTTCGTGATCTACTTTCTCTTTTTCAACTTCCTTGCTTGCATCGTATTTATATTGGACTGTTGCTACAGATGTACAAACCCCTGTCCCGGTAGCTGTGCCGGTGCTGGTTGCGTCATCTGAGTCACTGTTGTCTTCAGAGTCTTGATTTTCCTCTGAATCGGCGCTCTTGTTCGAGTCCTCCTCTTCCGCATTGGCAGCAGGAACGAACAGTGATGCAACACTTGTGCCCGCGCCCTGATCTGTTTCCAGCTGTGCCGTATCAATTCCCATAAATAGAAATACTGCAAATATTGAAGCTATGATAAATCGAATCATATTATCTCCTGTTGTTCTGTTCGTTCATTTCGCCAGTCCGGTTTCACTCAAACCAAAGATTATTCATTGCAAGCCGTTGCCTGATCATACAGCTAAAAACCTGTGATCAGTGTTACAAATTTCAGCGTATATGGCACCACGCATCAACTCAGATGATCGGCTGTAACTCCACCATAGAGAAAACAGGACAACCAAATGTCTCTATCGGTAACAGTTCGGGCAACTTTAATTTAAAACTCATTCTCCGGCTCCAGCTCCCCCGAACTGTTATCCGAAGTCGCTGATTTGCTTGCCGGGAACTGCTTGCAGATTACGATTCCAAAACAGAAGCTCTTGATAACCCTAACTATTTTGTTCGATTAGTTAACCGTATATTAGTGAAGGGTTACTCCATTCTTGTTACAAAAAATCCTGTTGTAAGCATTTTAGAGAGTATAGACGAAAAGAAAAGACCCTGAAAAACTCAATGTTTTCAGGGTCTTATGTTTGGTTGCGGGGGCTGGATTTGAACCAACGACCTTCGGGTTATGAGCCCGACGAGCTACCACTGCTCCACCCCGCGTCAGGGAGGCCGAACTATAGGGGCGGCTTTCGGGCTGTCAATAAGCTGATTGCAGATTAAATTTGTGCGCTTGTTGACCCGGAGAGCACCGCTTTTACAATGTCGTGGCAAGCAAACATTCGCTTTCCATAAAGGATATGAGACGATTTCTTACACACCTTCATTGATACTGCTTGATTGCGATGGCACGCTAACTGATTCGCATGGTGTGTCATACGGCGTAGCCTCTGGCGACGAACTGTTACGAAACGGGGCGGATACGGTAGTCGATGCATTCCGTGAGTTGTTGGTGCATTTTCCACCCTTGCAAGATTTAGCCCGATAACTCACGATAGCAACATCCAGTTCATATTCGACGGAAGATTGCATGTAATATTGCTTGAAAAGGGGTACATGATGTCCGGAGCCATTGCTAAAACAGTAAAATACAGTTTAATCGTTGTGGGCCTGTTGATTGTTGGCCTGCTTGCCGCCCCGTTTTTTATCGATGTAAATACATACAAGGGACAGATCGAACAGACGGTCGAGGATGCGACCGGTCGCCAGTTGAGTATCGGTAATATCAAAGCCTCGTTGTTTCCCTGGGTGGGCGTGGAACTCGACAATGTGCATTTGGCCAATCGAGCCGGTTTTGCCAAGCGCGATTTCCTCAGTGTGGAACGGCTACATGTCAAACTGGCACTGATGCCGTTGCTGTCCAAAAATGTCGAGATTAAAGATTTTGAAGTGGTTACGCCGGTTATTTATCTGGAGAGGCACAGCAATGGGGAAACCAACTGGGGTGATTTAGTGGCTGCGCCGGCGGATGCAAGTGGTGCTGCCACGGATGCCGGTCAATCTGCACCGGCAGCGCCTATGCTGGCGGCATTACAGGCAGAATCGCTTAGTTTGGCCGGTGGCGAAGTGACCTGGGTCGATGGCGATGCCAAACCGGTGGTATTATCTGAACTGAATGTATCCCTGACAGATGTACAGCTCAAGCGGCCGGTTGCTGTGCGTGTTTCGGGCAAGCTGTCCGGCAATGCTTTTGAACTCGATGCCAACGTCGGCCCGCTCGGTGATCTGGCAACACTCGATCCGGTTTCCCTGCCCGTACAGGGCAAGTTCAAGGCGGATCATGTCAGCCTGCAACCATTCAAGGATATGATTAGCGGATGGCCAGCACAATTGGGTGATATCAGCCAGGCATCGGTGGGTATTTCGGCTCAGATAGAGCAGCACCCGGATGGCATTCGGGTCAGCGAGGGTGACTTGCTGCTGAATGCTGCGCACCAGCTGGGCATCGCCTGGAAAATTGAATTGCCAACAGCTAATCAATTGAAGGTGAGTCGAGCTGCTCTGACAGTAGATGGAAAGAGTATCTTCGAGGCCAATGGCAGTGTGAAAAACCTGACGAGCAATCCGACATTCAAATTACGTCTTGATAGTCAACCAATCACGCGCACATGGCTGTCCGCGTTTGTGCCGGATTTAAACAGGATGTATGCCGCCAACCCGGCAGCGTGGAAACAGGTGAAGTTCAGTGCTTCATTATCCGGTAGTAGTAAAAAGATGGATATCGGAGATCTGCAACTGATGCTCGACGATGATTTGTTAAAAGCTACGGGCGCGGTGGTATTTAGCGGGCCGGATATTCGCCTGCGTATGTCGGCCAAAGCGTTGCATATGGATCCGTGGTTGCCGCAGGGCAAGCCGGAACAGCAGGCTGCCCGGTCGCCGTCAGAGTTCACTTTTATTCGTGCGGCGATTGCTGCGGCGGACACGTCAGCCGAGCCGGATTTGCGTTTCCTGAAAAGCTGGATCGTGACGTCGAAATTACAAGTCGGGACACTGTTTTTGCGCGGGCTCGAGATGGGGAACTTTGCTGCCACCATCAACGGTTCCAAAGGCCGTTTCGATTTAAGTCCGCTCAGCTTTAATCTGGCTGGCGGTAAAGTCACCGAGAAAGCCAGTCTTCATGTAGCTTCGTTCCCGGCCAAATGGAAAGAGTCGGTTCATATCACCGGCGTGCAGGCAGGCCCGCTGCTCAAAGCCCTGGCGGATATGGATATGTTGACCGGAACCATGGCCATGGACACCAGTTTGCGGGCCACTGGATTAACAGAAGCCGCAGTAAGCAGTCTGAACGGGCGTGGCAACGTGCTGTTCAAGGATGGTAAACTCAAGGGCTTTGATATTGCCGGGGCCATTCGTAAATTTACCAACCCGGCAGCCTATAAAGCGGGGCCGAAAGAAACGGATTTTGCTCAGCTTTCCGGTAGTTTCACTGTGAAAAACGGCATCGTGGACAATCAGGATCTGTTTATGGTTTCTCCCTTGTTGCGGGTGACCGGCAAGGGAACCGTCAACCTGGTCAACAAGACAATGGACTATTTTGTGAAACCGCGCGTTGTCGGCACGCTGAAAGGCCAGGGCGGCTCCATATTGCGCAAGGGATTGACGATTCCACTGCGTATTACCGGCCCGTTTGCAGCGCCGAAAGTCAGGCCGGAGATCAATGCCCGAACATTAATCGATAATGCCCCGGCCTTATTAAACAAGGGCAAGCTCGGTGGCAGCCTGGGCAAGCTTTTGGGCGGAGGGAAAGCGGCTGGATCGCCTGCCAAACAGGGGGCGCTAATACAGCCTCAGGCGCAACCTGAATCGCCTCAGAAGAAGATTCTCAAAGGTCTGGGCGGCTTGATTCCGGGTTTTTAGCGATTCGTTTAAGGATCGGAAGAAAGGCTGATGGCTCAATTTGAACATCTGCGACTGCATCCTGATCGACCTCAGATCAGGCAGATTCGGCGCGCGGCGGCACTGATCAAACAAGGCTTTTTTGTTGTGGTGCCGACAGATACGACCTACGTGCTGTTGTGCCGGCCTGATGCCACGAATGCGATTGCAGAGATAAGGAAGCTACGGCAACTGGATGGTTCACATTTCTGGGCCGTGGTATGCGCAAATCTTTCGCAAGCAGCAACATGCGTGCGCATGAATAATCAAGCGCATCGTTTATTGAAACGCTGTTTGCCGGGGGCCTATACATTTATCCTGCCGGCGCTGTCTTCGTTGCCGCGCCGTATATTTGGAAAACGCCGTGATATTGGCGTGCGCATCCCGGATCATCCGGTTTGTCATTTGTTGCTGGAGGCCTGCGGGGAAATATTGCTGTGTACGACGCTGCAATTTCCGGGCGAAGATGTGCCTGCTTTTGATCCGGATGAGTTTGTGCCGCTGTTGAAACATTTTTCATGTGCGGTGCTGGATGTCGGCTGGGGCGGTATGATGGCCACGAGCGTCGTGGATTTATGCGAGCAAGAACCCCTGCTGTTGCGTCAGGGGGCCGGGGACTGGCCTGCATAATCATAAATCGGGAGACCTTTGAGCCACTTGCAAAAGTCGTAAACGGTAATCCTGCTGGTGATTCATGAATAATGAACTAGGTTTACGGAAAATATTAAGAGGGGCGTATTATGAAATCCTTTTTTGAAAAACTACTGTGGAATTCGCGTTATATGACCTTGCTGGCTGTGTGGTCCTGTATCATCGGCATGGCGCTGTTGTTTACGCTCTCAGCCATTGATATGGGCAAACTGCTGATCGAGTTTGTTAATGTGTACCTTTTTGGCCATGATGTACCCGGTTTCCATACTGCGGTGGTGAGTCATGTGATTACTGCGGTGGACGATTTCCTGCTGGCTATGGTGTTGCTTATTTTTGGTCTTGGCGTGTACGAGCTGCATATTGATTCGCTTGAATGCGCCCGCGACAACCCTGCCGCCGGCAAGCTTTTACAGATCGAAAGCCTGGATGACTTGAAAGACCGCTTGGGCAAAGTAATCCTGATGATCCTTATTGTCGCCTTTTTCAAAAATGTGCTGCATGTGACATTTGATAACCCGCTCAATATTCTCTACATGGGCGGTGGTATTTTCCTGGTTGCTCTGGCGCTTTATTTCGGCCACAAGGCTGGCAACGATCACTAAACAATGAATCAACGCACCATCTTGCAGCGTGTTCTTGATGGTGGTCTGTTTGCTGCCACTGTCATTGCCGTTGCGCTCCCGTTTATGGATAACAGGCCGACGTGGGCGCTGATGGCTGCGCTCATCTGTTTTGTGCTAATGTTTTTTGTGCGTTTCTGGGTTGCTGATGATCGCAAGGCCTGGATGAAATCCAACTGGCTGGATCTGGTGATTATTGTACTGCTCTCTTCGCCTTTATTGCGTATGCTGATGGCGTTGCGATTCGCGCACCTGCTTCCTGCCTTGAGAGTGGGCGCATTAATTCGCGCCAACAAAGATCGCCTTATTCGACTTGTGTTATTTTCAGGAGACAGCCTTCCGGTTGCCATGGCGCTGGTATTTGGTCTTGTCTTCGTTTTCGGAACCGCAACATTTCTACTCGAACACGGCCATAACCCGCAATTCGGGGTCTTACAGGATGGCTTATGGTGGGCTTTTGTCACCTTGACCACGGTTGGTTATGGCGATGTTGTGCCGATCACGCCTGGCGGACGGATGGTGGCCGTGATGACAATGGTGATTGGTATTGTTGTTTATTCGCTGGTAGTCGCCAATTTGACTGTGTTTCTGGAAGAATATAGCCACGATCACCGGGACAGCCGTGAGCCTTCAGATAAAAAGAGACGGACAAACGATACAGCGCAGCAACAGGAAAAAATTGAGCCGGATTAAAAGTTTTAGCTGCTGATATATTCCTGCATTCTTGCAATCAATGTTTCTTTTTCACTGAGCATGAGCGCCACCAAATCGCGTACCGAAATGATGCCGACGAAGTTCTCACCATCAAATACGACCAGATGTCGGCAACGATTTTCTTTCATCAGGCTCAGGCAATGGTTGACCTCCTCATCCGGCTTGACTGTGACCAGTGACTCATCTGTTGCATCACCCACCTTCACCCGAGCCGGGTCGAGACCTTCTCCAATTACGCGCATCATCAGATCGCGCTCGGTGAAAATACCCTTAACGCCGTAAGCGCCGGTGACAACCAGCGAACCGATATAACGTTCGGTCATCTGCCTGGCTGCATCCAGCGTGGAACTGTTTTCATCTATCGTGGCTACATTATGCTGAATGTGCGAAGTGATATGCATCAGCGACTCCTTTCTGAAACCGGTCTATTGAATCGGGCTGCATTGCAATTAGTCTGTATTGAAATCAACTACTTACATTTTAAACTACAGCGTATCCCTGAGCTTATAGCGTTCATGCCCAAAAGTAAAATCAAGCGTTGAGGAAACTTACGCGCGATATTTCCCCTTAATAGTTGATTATATCCACTTTATGCAAAACACAGTGCGCCTCATACTGTCCCCAGCCATTGAAAAGGAGGCGTATATGAAAAAGATTTTATTGGCACTGATCTTCCTGTCATGCACAAGCCTGACCGCTTATGCAGGCCCGCAAGAGCGAGGCTTGTTTACCGGTGCGGCTATTGGAGCGACTGCCGGAGCTCTGATTGGTTCCCAGAGTGGTGAAACCGCAGAAGGAGCAGTCATTGGTGGCATGTTCGGCGCGATTGCAGGAGCCCTTCTTGGTAGCGCACAGGCTGAACCGGTTGGGTATGGCTATACGTACCGTTCAGAGTCCGCGTACGGGCATCGGAATGGTTATGGATATAATCGAGGTTATGGAAGGCATTATCGCAATCGTAACTACGGGTATAATAATCACGGGTACTATAATCGTAGCTATGGTGACAGGCGATACAATCGACATCAGGCACATGAGCGGCATGAAGCACAAGAAGCTCGTGAGCGGCGGCATGAGTATCTGGAGCATCATGCTTATAACCGGCATCGTCAGTATTACGCGTGGGCAGATTAACGGCATCCTGCGGATGTGCTGTGGCTTCGGCCTCACCGCATCAAAAGGCGGGTTCTGTAGAAAGCGAGGCGTATTATGAAAATTGATCGGGCACAAAGAATTTCAAATAGTTTTACCGGCAACGTTGCATTGAAGGTGTTCCGGTTTAGGCAGGGTTTGCTGGTGCAGTACAGGCAACGCAGCTGTTATTTCAGTTGCGAGTCCAGTTTCTGGGCATATATTTTTTCACTGGCCGGGTTGCCGGCGACCTGATCTTTCAATCTAATCAGGTTGAAATATCAGTTCAGACTGGCAGCAGCTTTGGCGATGCGATTGACTGCATCTTCCAGCGTGTTCTGGCTGACGGCGTAAGAAAAACGCACATGGCCGGGAGAGCCGAAGGCAGTTCCGGGCACCAGAGCAACACCGGCTTCTTCCAGTAACCATTCACAAATCACCACATCATCAGTCAGTGCGATGCCTGAGGCTGTGGTTTTCTCTATCCATGCGGTGACGGAGGGGAACACATAAAACGCGCCGTCAGGCATGATGGCATGCATGCCCGGAATGGCATTGATGGCATCCACCAGCCAGCCGCGCCGGGTTTCGTAGGTGGCGACCATTTCGTCCAGTTCATCGCTCGGGCCAGTCAGTGCTGCCAGCGCCGCTTTCTGGGCAATGGCATTGGGGTTGGAGGTGCTCTGCCCCTGAATCTTGGTCATGGCCTTGATAATGGCTGTGGGGCCAGCGCAGAAACCGATGCGCCAGCCGGTCATGCAATAGGCTTTGGAGACGCCGTTAAAGGTGATGGTTTGATCCTTCAGATCGGGATTGACCTGTGCAAAGGTGGCGAATTTTTTACCATCAAAGAGAATTTTTTCGTACATATCATCGGTAGCAACAATCAAGTCCGGATGTTTACGCACCACATCGCCAATCGCTTTCAACTCGTCAGCCGAATAAACCATGCCGGTCGGATTGGACGGCGAATTGAGAAACAGAATTTTGCAGCGGTGGCACAATACCTCATCGAGTTGCTCTGCCGTAATCTTGAAACCGGCTTCCGCCGTAGTCGGCACAATCACCGGCGTGCCTTCGGCCAGTTTGACCATATCGGGATAAGAGACCCAGTAAGGCGCAGGGATGATGGCGCGCTCGCCGGGATTCATCACAGCCATCAGCAGGTTATAGATGCACTGCTTGCCACCGGTGGAAACGAGAATGTCATCCGCACTATAATCCAGATCATTATCGCGTTTGAATTTTTCGGCAATCACCTGGCGCAGTTCCGGGATGCCTGCGACAGCCGTATAACGGGTAAAGCCGGAATTGATCGCGGCAATACCTGCCTCGCGGGCGGCCTTGGGCGTTTCAAAATCCGGCTCGCCGACCGACAGTGAAATAATGCTTTTGCCTGCTGCGCGCATTTCTGCCGCTTTGGCGGTAATGGCCAGCGTGGCCGATGGTTTAATCTGCTGGACGCGAATCGATAATCTTCTCATGTCTAAATCCTGCCACCCTGATGCGAATGCTCAAGGGTTACTGTTTGATTGTGTGTTTGATTGCTGTTTGAGCCAGTGTATTTTGGGTAACATACTGTCGATGGTATAGGCGGTTTTATCCGCAGTATTGAGCATGGTGCCGGTAAGGTGGAGATCAGATGTGATCATGGCGGTACCCTGAAATGGCTGTTGAAGGTGAACCAGACGAAGGCTGGAAATAGCTGTATTTTCCTTGCCAATGCGAAATCTGAAATCGAGTTTGCTGAAGGCGAAGGATTGTAATGAAGGCGCTGCAATGGCGGCTTTATCGGCCATCGTTGCAGGCTTCTGCTGCTGCTTCCAGCCGCCATCGTAAATCAGAATATCGCCATTGCTGCGTTGCCAGTCGGAAAAATGTTGCTGTCCGATACGGCCATGCACCTTGATGTTGGCCTGTAGCTTTCCGCTGATGGCCGCTCCCAGCCAGCGATGCAAACGTGATAGTTTTCTCATCTGAATATTTTTTGTGCGGATATCGCCCTGAATATCAATGCCATCAGGCATGGACGCGAACGTGATCTGTGTGCTTGAGAACTGACCATCAGCAAGCTCGGCTTTCAACCTGTTCAGTCGCAATAACCCATGCGACAGCGTGTAGTAGCTCTGGATATTCTGCCAGTCATTATCCAGCAGCTTTAGCCGGGCCTTGTAAATGCGTCCCTGAATCGATAACGGTTGCCAGAAATGATGCAGCGCAGGCATGCTGTTCCAGTCCAGGTGGCCCGAGAGAATATCGATATCCCCCCGCTTGCGGAGCGGGTTAAAAAAGCCGGAAAGTGTGGCTTTTCCGTACTTGCCATGAATGCGTAACGGGTGGCTGCTGAATATACCGTTTTTTACGCGGATGGAGCCGCTGGCTTGCCATGTGTCCATGGCGACATCTTCCAGTTGCCAACGCCCGCTCATATTCCCAAGCCATGATTCGGCATTTTTCCATGTCGTTCTGCCACTGCCTTGAAGCCTGCCTGTCAGCCCCCGGATATGTTGCGGCAGTAGATCCTTGAATTGCCCAATATGTAAATCAAGCTTGCTCAGGCTCAGTTTTTGTAACGCCTTGCGCCTGGACCAGTTCAACTTCTCCACGCTGGATGTATCAAGCCGGCATTGTTGCACGCTGACAGCGGTGATTTGCGCGTTTGATAAATCGAGCCGCGCTTTGCATTGCGCTTCAATCTGCGCCGGTTTGTTGAGCCATGATGCATAGCTCAATTGCGTCTGTGTCGCATCCACATCCAGGGATAACGACTGTTTATCCGCCTGCTGATGCAGATGCAGTTTTCCATGAATTTTGCCAACGGCTTGCAGCTCGGGCTCAAAACCCAGCGTGGACAGCAGCATATTGCTTAACGGTAGCCACAAAGCACTGTCAGCATCCTGGCTGTCGATATACAGATCCTTGTCACCATTGCTGTGGCGGGTATTGCGAAGCTGGATGCTACCCTCGGCCTGCGGCGAGGTGATGGTGGCCCGGGTATGCCACTGTGTTGCATTGCCGCTGAGTTTATCAGCTTGCAGATGCAATGGCGGTAGCGGGATTTCCTTGTCGCCGTGGTTGAAGTGCGTGTCCGTCAATTGCAGGGATATATTGCCGTGCCATAGCAGTTTGCTCCATTGGATGGAGGCATTCAAATCTGTCATGCCTGTCATGTGTTCATAAAAAGCGATGCCAGCAGGCATGAATGGCTTCCATTCAGCGAGAGGAACCTGTTTCGCATCCAGCGTCGTGCTACAACCTGTATCCTGTTGGCACGAGCCATCAATGGCGATAACAGCCTGTTTGCCAAGATGAATAAAACTGTCGCGCCAGATCAGCTCCCCCTCAGCCGGGTGACTGAGCTTGCCGCGTAATTTCAGCACGGTATCCATCTGGCTGCTTCCTGTGTGTGCGCCGCCTTTGTGTGGACGCTCAAGCTCTACTTCACCAAACAGGGCCCAGGTTTGGTGCTTACTGATATCGAGTGTGACGGTGCCACTAAGCAGGCTGCTCTCACCTTCGAGCCAGGAGATGATGGCATGCGGGGCGAATGGCTCCAGCCTGACCAACTGGAAATGTTCCATCTTCAGTTTACTGAATCCATCCACAATGTGACCGGCATGGAAGTGTAATCGCCCATTGCCGCTGAGTGCCTGATCGCCCTGTTTGGCCTTCATTTCCCATAATGTTTCACTGTCAGGCCCGATGTTTCGCATCTCCAGATACAGATTATCCAACACTGTTTTTCCTGATGCGGTTTGAATGCGGCTGCGTACCAGCCGGATATGTTGCACTGGCAGAGCGGAAATCGCAGTGGAAGTCGGGGCCAGTGTTTCAGGTTTAATGATGATATTGGCATCATGGATATCAAGTGCATCGGTTTGAACCCTGCCGATGAGCAGCGGTAATAGTTTCAGGCTGATAATCAAATGTTTGGCCTGCATCTGATACTGGGCATGGGATATATTCACACCATCGAGCCGCAGGCCGAGGCCGTGCATAAACGTCAGTTCCGCGTGTTTGGCGGATAATTGAGCTGACGTGGAATTTTTTAATTGCTGGTAGAAATGCTGACTTATTTTATCCGAGTTTAAGCGCAAAGACAGCGATGCCCCGATCACCAGCACGACTACGCCTGCGACAAGTATCTTGCGCAGCCCTGTAGACACGGGTGTTCAATCAGCCTTTGAGCAGTTCTTTTAAGCGCTGGTTCACCATGCCGGGGTTGGCTTTGCCGCGCGAAGCTTTCATCACCTGCCCGACAAAAAAACCGAGCAGTTTATCCTTGCCGGCGCGGTAACCCGCCACCTGATCAGGATTAGCCTGCATCACTTCCGCAATGATAGCGTCAATAGCGCCGCTGTCCGATACCTGTTTCAGGCCTTTGGCCTCGATAATCGTATCGGCATCATCGTCCGATGCCATCATGATATCGAGCACATCCTTGGCCGCTTTGCCGGAAATCGTGTTATCGCCCACGCGTTCGAGCAACCCGGCCAGCCGCAGCGCGGAGACAGGAGAATCAGACAAACCCTTACCCGATTCATTCAATCGCCCCAATAATTCATTGATCATCCAGTTGGCGCAGCGCTTCGGATCAGCCGGGTGGGCTGCCGCCAGCGATTCATACCAAGCTGCCGATTCGCGGGTCTGGGTCAGTACATCGGCATCGTAGGCCGACAGGCCGTATTCGGTTTCAAAACGCTGGCGCAACTGGCCGGGCAATTCCGGCATGCCTGCCTTGATGGCATCGACATGCTGCTGCGAAATGCGCAGCGGCGGCAGATCAGGCTCGGGGAAGTAGCGATAATCATGCGCTTCTTCCTTGCTGCGCATGGAGCGGGATTCGTTTTTAACGGAATCCCACAAACGTGATTCCTGCACCACTTTGCCGCCGTCTTCAATGATTTCAATCTGGCGATTCACTTCAAATTCAATGGCCTGTTTGATAAAACGAAACGAGTTCATATTCTTCATTTCGGTGCGCGTGCCAAACGGCTCACCAGTCTGCCGCACCGAAACATTGGCATCGCAGCGAAACTGGCCTTTTTCCATATCGGCGCCGGAAACCCCGAGAAAACGAATCACCTGATGTAGCTGTTTAAGATAGGCAATCGCTTCATCGGCAGAACGCATATCCGGCTCGGAAACTATCTCCATCAGCGGCACGCCGGAACGGTTCAGATCAATGTGGGAAACAGCATCGAGCCCTTCATGCATGGATTTACCCGCGTCTTCTTCCATATGAATACGGGTGACGCCAAGGCGTTTTTCGCCGCCGTCTTGGGTGGGAATGTCGATGTATCCGCCTTCGACAATCGGTACGGCAAACTGGGAAATCTGATAACCCTTGGGTAAATCGGGATAGAAATAGTTTTTACGATCAAATTTCGATTCCAGGTTGATGCGGGCATTGATGGCCAGACCGGTCAGAACGGTTTTGTCCACCGCCACGGTGTTGAGCACAGGCAATTGTCCGGGCATGCCGAGACAAACCGGGCAGGTCTGGGTATTGGGTTCTGCACCGAAGCGGGTGGAGCAACCGCAGAAGGCTTTGGTGTCGGTATTGAGCTGACAGTGTACTTCGAGTCCAATGACGGTTTCCCAACTCATGATGCACCTCCGTTACAGCCGAATCCAGCCGGTGTTTTGCCGCTCCAGTCCGTGGCCGATTCATAGGCTGCGGCGGCGGAGAGAATACTGTCTTCACGCCAGGCAGGCCCTATCCATTGCAGGCCGACCGGCAGATTATCTACAAAACCGCATGGTTGTGAGAGGCCGGGCAAACCGGCCAGATTCACCGCAATGGTAAAAATATCGGATAAATACATGGTCAGCGGATCGTCGGTTTTCTCGCCGAGTTTGAAAGCGGGAACCGGGGACGTGGGCGTGGCAATCACATCTACCTGTTCAAAAGCCTTGGTGAAATCCTGCTGGATCAGTGTGCGCACCTTTTGCGCCTTGAGATAATAGGCATCGTAATAACCTGACGACAGCGTAAATGCGCCGGTCAGAATGCGGCGCTTCACTTCCGCGCCGAATCCTTCGTCACGCGAACGCGTGTACATATCGAGTAAATCTTCCGGATTCTCACAGCGATGGCCGAAACGCACACTGTCGTAACGCGACAAATTGGCCGAGGCTTCGGATGGCGCAATGACATAATAGGCGGCCACGGCTTTGTCGGTATGCGGCAGGCAGATGTCGATAATTTCCGCCCCGAGCGCTTCACACTGTCTCAAAGCCGCTTCAACAGATTCGCGCACATCCGCATCCATGCCATCGACAAAATATTCTTTTGGTTTGCCAATTTTCAAACCTTTCATATCGGTTGCTTCACAAGCTTTTAACCAGTCGATTTCCGGCGCGTCGGCAACGGATGTGGCATCGCCGGAATCATGCCCGGCAATGGCGGCAGTAATCATGGCGGCATCTTTAACAGTTCGGGTCATCGGCCCGGCCTGATCGAGTGAAGAGGCAAATGCGATAATGCCACGCCGCGATACGCGACCGTAAGTCGGTTTTAAACCGGTAATGCCGGTGACTGCGGCAGGCTGGCGAATCGAGCCGCCGGTATCTGTTCCCAAAGCAGCAGGCGTGAGTGCTGCGGCCACGGCAGCGGCGGAACCGCCGGACGAACCGCCGGGAATGCAATCGGTATTCCACGGATTGCGGCACGGGCCGAAGGCGGATGTTTCGGTCGATGAACCCATGGCGAATTCATCCATATTGGTTTTACCGACCAGTACGGCACCGGCTTCTTTCAGGCGGGTAATCACATGAGCATCGTAGGGCGCATGGAAATCTTTGAGGATATTCGAGCAGCATCGGGTCGGCCCGTCCTGGGTGCAGAAAATATCTTTGATGGCAATCGGCAAGCCTTCCAGCGCACGCGCATCGTGGGCGGTGCGGTAGGCGTCGGAGGCTTCAGCCTGCGCCAATACATGAGCAGGATCGATATGCACAAAGGCGTTGAGCGCATCGTTATGGGCCGCGATACGATCGAGATAGAGCCGGGCGATTGCTACAGCAGTGGTTTCACCGTTGTTTAAACGGTTCTGAATGTCGGATAAAGAAGAATATGGCATGGTTTATTCAATCACCTTCGGTACAACATAGAGGCCGGATTCAATATTAGGCGCGACCGCCTGCAACGCATCACGGCGGTTGCCATTGGTCACGACATTGGCGCGCAAGGGCATGGCGGCATCATGCGGGTGTGCGGTCGGTTCAACACCTTCGGTATCGACGCTGGCCAGTTGTTCCACATAGCCGATAATATTAGATAGCTGGGGGCCGAGTTCTGCGGCTTCGTCATCAGTCAGGCGAATGCGTGCAAGCATTGCCACTTTTTGTACGTCAATGTCCATAGTTTAGCCTCGCTGAGAAATCGGCCCGAAGCATAGCCAGAATATGCCAGCGACTCCACAGCCAACAATGAAAAGGAATTTTATCGCGTGGATGGATTGCGAATTGAATTCGGCTATAAATATCGGCGTATTCTGCACGCTGCTGGCTTGAAAATAATTTGCTGTGCGGTTTAGCGGCCAAATACCTTTTTCAGAATACTGGTGGTGCGCTTGAGCGGATTCTGGCGAATCGCCGCTTCTTCATCGGCCATGTAGCGGAAAATACCAGCCAGCCCCAGATCAAGCACATGGCGGGTCAGATTGGCTTTTACATCCGGCATAAAAGGCATGGATTGATATTTACCCATGACAGCATCATAAGCCTGAACCGCACCAGCCTGATTCAAGGCTTTTTTGACAATCGGCCTCATTTCATCAGCCAGCGGGACGCTCATTTTTGCTTTGAAATACTGCGTGGCGGCATCCTTGGGCCCGGACAGGATTTTTCTGGCGTCATCGAAAGACATGCTTCTGATGGCATTGCCGAAGATACGTTTGGCTTTGGGCGTGGCTGCTTCTGCGGCACGGTTCAGCTTGAGTTCCAGATCATCCATCATCGCGCCCATGCCAACAGCCGATAACGCTGATTTCACCGTTTGCAGATTTTGCGGCAGTGGAATGTGAATTTTCGGGTCGCCATTGAATCCATCTGTTTTACCCAGCTTGCCAACGACGCGTTCCGAACCCACGCGCAGCGCATCTTTCAACCCGGCAATCATGTCCGAATTGCTCAGCCCGGCCACTGATGGTATTGCCGTTGCAGCCGGTTTGCTGCCACCTGCATTATTCCCTGCATCATTCAATATGCCGCCAATCTGATCCATCCACCCGGCGCATGCCTGCGATGCGGGAAAGAGCAAAACTGCTACAATGATAATCGATTTCCAGTTGAATCGTTGCATGGCCGGACCCCCGTGATGAGCGGATAACATAGCGAATCTGTGTAACTGAGCCCAGAAAAATCTTTCCATTTTTTCCATGATCCTGTGCTATGCCGATTTTTTCTATATGATTACCCGGATGACTGATATTCTCCAACTCTACCCGGCAGGGCAACAGCAACGGGCGCTGATCGGGCTCTATCTGGCTTTGAATCTACATCGCCAGGCTGATGCGGACGATGTGCTGATCTATTCAAATTATATCGCCAGCGTGGACGGGCGTATTTCAGTTCGCGATGACGATTCGGATGAATTTTCCGTGCCGGAATCCATTGCCAACAAGCGGGACTGGCGATTGTATCAGGAACTGGCAGCGCAAGCCGATGTAATGCTGACATCGGCGCGCTATTTCCGCCAATTGGCTAAGGGGAATGCGCAGGACTTGTTGCCGGTGGGCAATGCGCCGGCATATGCCGATTTGAATCAATGGCGGCAGCGCCACGGCATGCGGCCCCAACCGGATGTGGCAGTATTATCCAACTCACTGGATATTCCCGCCGCAGGGCTGGAAAAAGTGCAGGACAGACGCATGATGATTTACACCAGCGAACGGGCCAATGATAAGCAGGTTAGCCGGTTGGAGTCGCTGGGTTGTACGGTCAGCATCGCCGGGCGGGCGCGGGTTGAAGGCAAGGCGCTTAAACAACAGCTAATTGCCTGCGGCTATTGCAGCGCCTATATGATTGCCGGCCCTGACGTGCATCGCACGCTGATTGCCGATGACGTGCTTGATATCCTCTTTTTGACCACCCATTTGAGTGTGTTGGGGCATGATGCTTTTCATACCATCCTGTCCGGCCAACTGGATCAACCGGCAAAATTGAACTTGCAACGCCTCTATCTGGATCGCGATGCACTCTCCCCGCAACTGTTCGCACAATATGCATTGCATCCGCAGGGCTAGATGGTCATATTCGCCGGGTATCAGGAGGTATCATGCTGAAGCGGTTTAGCCTGGCGCATTTGGGGATTCTGGTGGGTATTCTATACTGGCCCGCCGAAGCACTGATCCATGATTTTATATTCGCAAAAGGCAGTTTTATAGATAATCTGTTCAGCCCTGACCTGGATGAAATCTGGATGCGCACACTGATTTCGGTGATGTTTATCGGCTTTGGCATTTATGCCCAAAAGGCAGTTGCGCAACAACATCAGTTGCAGGCGCAATTGCATAAAAAAAGCGAACGTATGCACCGGATTATTGATTGCACCTACGACGCCTATGTGAGCATTGATCAATATGGCACGATTACCGGCTGGAATCACAGCGCCGAAGCACTATTCGGCTGGCCAATGCATCGCATTGTGGGGAAAAATCTGGAAATTATTATTCCCGAACGCCTGCGCGCCGCCCATCATAAGGGCATGCGTCAATATCATCAGGAAAGCATCGGGTCGTGGCTGTACAAGCCGGTACACACCGAGTCGTTGCACCGCGATGGTTCCGAGTTTGCGATAGAAATGGTGGTCACGCCCATTCAATCGGACGGAGAGCAGGAGTTCTTTGCCTTCATTCGCAAACAGGACAGTTGAGTTGGTGGAACCCTAACCAAGAGCCTTTCATCACAGCGTCCTATAGAAAAAAACGAAAAGAAACCCACCGATTGTTTCATTCTCAACTCACGCACCACACGTGGCTCTGAAGTCTCCTTATATTCCTTTGACTTTACTCTGTGTCCTCTAATGGTGATAGATTCCGGGCTTTTAAAGTTATGGAGAAGTTTCATGAAAGTACACATGTACGGGATTCCGAATGGCGATACGATCAGGAAGGCCAGAGGCTGGCTGGATGAACAGGCGATTGCGTTCGAATTTCACAACTATAAAAAAAAGGCGTGGAGACAGTGTTGATCGTGGATAAAGTCATTGAGGCCGGTTTTTCCGCTCAGCGTTATAGCGGATTATTTGCATGAGTCAGCATCAGCATAAAAGCCTGTTTATAGACGGGCCGGCGGGGCGTTTGCAGGCGCTTTATCAGCCCGGCGAAGCGGCGAAGCCAGCGGTCGTTGTATGCCATCCGCATCCGCAATATGGCGGCACGATGCGTAACAAGGTGGTCTATTGGATGGGGCGCGCCTTTGAGGATGCCGGATGTTCGGTGCTGCGTTTTAATTTTCGCGGCGTGGAAGGCTCGGACGGGCAATGGGATGAAGGTGTCGGTGAAGCGGATGATGCCCGCGCCGCGCTGGACTGGTTGCATGGACTGCACCCGCAATCACCGTTGTGGCTGGCAGGATTTTCATTCGGTTGTTATGCCGGTTTACAGGCGGCCAGAGCTGATGCGCGGGTATCCCGCATGTTTGCCGTAGCGCCGGCAGTGAATCTGTGGTCGTTTGCATTTATGCGTGGAGAGTCCCGGCCCGTTACAGTCATTGCAGGTACGACTGACGAGATTGTGCCGTTTGCACAGGTGCGCGCCAGCGTGCGCGGCAAATCAAATATCAGTTTTCATGCCATTGAAGGGGCGGGGCATTTTTTCCCGGATCATATGACGCAGATGACAGCCGCGTTGACTTGTGAATTGAAGCATTGAGAGTAATGCAAGGCATTTATCATGCGCATTTTCTAAATTCCCAATTCTAAATTCTTCATTCCCTCCCCACCATCTCCGTAATTAACCCGTCGAGTTCATCCGGATTGAACGGTTTACTGATGAGTTTGCTGTTGGGCATGCTGCGGGTGTTATCGGTGACCAGTGACGGGTCGTAACCTGTGGCGTAGATAAGCGGTATGTCAGGTCTGAGCGCGCGCATTTTTTGTGATGCTTCAAAGCCGTTCATGCGCGGCATAACCATGTCCGTGATAACGATATCCCATACGTCAGGTTGCTGTTCAAATGCCTTACAGGCTTCTATGCCGTCTTTGGCCAGCGTGACATGGTGCCCCATGGATTCAAGCAACTCTTTGGTGGGTTCCAGCACCCGCTCATCATCATCCACCAGCAGGATATGGGCAGAGCCATTGTGCAGGGCCTGTTGACTGGCCTCTATGGCCGGTTTTGTGGTCAACGTAGGCAGGAACAAATGAAAACAGGTGCCAACACCCGGTCTGCTTTCGACATCAATAATGCCGTGATGATTCCGGATACAACCCAGCGACATGGCCAGCCCCAGTCCGCTGCCCAGCTGTTTGGTGGAAAAAAACGGGTCAAAAATTTTATCCAGCATATCAGCCAGCATACCTTTGCCGTTATCGCGAATTTTGATGTGGGCAAAGTTACCATGCCGCAACACAGGATATTTTTGTAGCAAATGCTGTTGCTCGGCAGCGTGGAAGGGAAACAGTCCGATTTCAATACGGGCGTCATCAACGCCATGGCAGCTTTCCACTGCATTTTGCAAAATATTCAGCATCGCCTGTTGCAACTGGTTGGCATCGCCCCGAAAAGCGAAAGGACTCGAATCAAAATCATGACCCAGTGCAATATTTTCCGGCACTGTGTGCCGGGCCAGTTTGATGAACTCCTTGATAAATGAGCCGAGCGGGAATTCTTTGCTATGGTGTTCGCCCTGACGTGCGAAAGTCAGTAACTGTTTGACAATCTCCGACGCTTCCTGGGCGATGGCCTGAATCTTGTGCATGCGTTCTGCGGTTTTCGGCAGATCGGCCACTTCGCGCGAGGCCATGTAAGCCTGTCCGATCAGGCCGGCCAGCAGATTATTGAAATCGTGGGCAATGCCGCCGATCAACGTGATCAGCGCCTCCTGTTTCTGGGTGTGGCGCAGCTTTTCCTCAATGGCCATCTGTTTGCTGATGTCTTCCTGAATAATAATATGATGGGTGATCTGGCCGGATTCATTGGCAATCGGTGCGATACTGATTGAGGCGATAAAGCTACTGCTGTCTTTGCGGATGATATTTTGCCTGCCCTGCCAAACCTGCCCTGCATCGAGCAGACTGTGCAGTCGCTCGGAAAAGTTTGTCTCAGTATGCTCGAACAGGGTGTCATAAATCACAATGGATTTGATATCGTCCGCTTTCCAGCCGGTTTGCGCCATGAATGCCTTGTTCACGTAGGAAATTTGACCGTCATGATTGGTGATAATGACCGCTTCGCCAGCCTGATCAATGGCCGCCGAGAGTTGCAGCTTTTCCCTTTCCAGTGTCTCTCTCTGTTGCAGTTGCAACTGCAGCTCGCGGGTAGAATCTTTGCATTGTTTGAGCAGCTTTCTCTGTTCGGTTTGATCCTCGATGCTGAACAGGGCTACTTCAAACTGTTCCAGCCAGGTGACTGTCACCTTCTGTGTCCTGAATTCACCATCGGGCAAGGCGCATTTGATCATCTGATGGTGAACTTCGGGTGAGAAACTGACCGGAGCGTCACCTCCCAACACCTGTTCAATGGATGGGCGAAACGTTCGTGTATCGGTTTCCGGGAACAGACGGAACAGGTTCTTTCCGACCACATCTTCTCTGCTCAGATCGCACCAGTGTTCCATCACGGTATTCCACAAGACAATGGAGGCATGCCTGTCAATAGCGACAATGCCGCCGGAAATATGATCGAGCAGCGGAAATTGTTCGGAAATTATCATCAGTATGCCTCCTGTTTCTCAGTCCTTATAGCAGCATTTCTACTCTGTTGCGGGGCCAGTCGTCAAAGATCAATATCTGTCGGCAGGCAGCCACGCCGACCTGAGGTTGATTAGCGGACAGTTTTGATGCGTTGTCCCGTGCGTGACCGTTCACTCAAATCCATGCCATTGAGCGCCGCCAGTTTATCTGCCGTGAAGCGGCCAAGCATGTGATGGCTGCGCGCCGCCAGCTTTTGCCAACTATCATTCGCCTGCCATCTGTGCAGTGCAATGCGGGGAATGCCGCCCCACAACCGCCCCCTGTTCAGGGCTATCGCCATAGGGGTAGCCGTCAATTGCGCTCAGCAGGGCCTGCCGGTTTGTAATCCCTGTTCTTTGTTGTGACAAAGAGGCTTCGGCAACGGCCTGTTTGATGCGCGTCTCAGTTTCAGGATGGGTGGAAAAAGCGCCGTGATATTTTTCCACTTTGTCGCCGGCATCTTTTTTTGTGCGGCTGTCAATATCTTCCAGACGCTTTAATGTTTTCAGGATGCCGATAGTGGCATTGGGATCGTAGCCGGTGCGAGTGATATAACGGATGGATAATTCATCCGCTTGCAATTCGGCATCGCTGTTCATATGAATGAGCAGGCTAAACTGTTTTAATGTCATACCAGCTATTTCATATCAAAGGGTGAGTGCAGGGCAAGAAAACGATGGCCCGTGGAGGAGGCGCGAATCATGCCGCGCACGATCACTTTTTGACCCTTGTGCGGCAGATCGGCAGGCGTGAACCAGCGGCGTGATTTGCGCGGTACGCTGATGCTGAGCGAACCCAGCCGGAATCGCCACGGCGTGACCGCATCGGCATATCCCCGCACCAGCCGGAATTGGCCGATATGACCCGATGAGGCTTCGGAAGCATTGAGTACGCGAAAGCGCGACGATTTCCATAAGCCGCGCATGTCGATTCGGGCCATTTTTTCTGTTCGCAGCAGCGCATCGGCCCAATAGAAATTCGGCGCGAATGTATAAACATGCGCCAATCCTTCATCCACCAGTATATTGTTCACCCAGCGCCCGTCGCGCAAATAAACCTGCGCCAGCGTGCGGCCATATTTATCCTTCTTTTCCTTGTCCAGACGCAGTTGCACGGTTTTTCCCAGAATCAGTTGGGTTAAACGCCGTTTGGCTTGTTTGGCATAAGCTTGTTCAGGCTGGGCATTGTGGGCGACTTCGGGCGTATTGATGCCCAACAGGCGAATGCGCTCACCGCTGCGGGTGCGAAAGGTGTCGCCATCGAAGATATAGGCCGCATTCACCCAGCGCGATTTCCCGATGACTGAGAATGTGCCTGCCTGCGAAGCGCCTGCGGCGAACAGCAGCAGACAGATCAGGGCGAAATTAACGCGACGTAACAAGTGTCCCCACAAGCTCGGAATAACTGCTCATCGCATGGCTGACAAGATATTCACGCAGCTCGGCCAATAATTTTTTGCACATCAGCGGTTCATAAAACAGGCCGGTGCCAAGTCCAATGGCATCCGAACCGACAATAGCGAATTCAATCGCGTCATTGGAGCACGTGATACCGCCCTGGCCGAGAATCGGAATATCGTGCCGGGCGGCAATCACGCGTGTCTGATGTATTTTCCACAGCGCCACCGGCTTGATAGCCGGGCCGGACAAACCGCCTGAGATATTATCGATCACCGGCCTGCGGTTTTCGATGTCCACCGCCATGCCGACCAGCGTATTAATCACAGATAAAGCGTCCGTACCCGCTTCAATGACATAACGTGCGGTTTCAGCAATATCGGCGCTGTTGGGTGAGAGTTTGGTGATCAGGGGTTTTTTCGTCATCGGCCGCATAGCTTCGACCACGCGCGCCGCCATGGCCGGATTATTGCCGAAATGCACGCCGCCTTCCTTGACATTGGGGCAGGAGATATTGATTTCAATCGCCGTGACCGGGGAGTCGTCAAAAATGCGCGCCACTTCGGCATATTCTTCCGGACTGGTGCCGTTGGCATTGGCCCAGAACTGGGTGTCATCGTGCGGCAACGTCGGCAGGATATGATCGACCACATAACGCGCTCCGGGATTCTGCAAGCCGATGGCATTGAGCATGCCGGACGGCGTTTCATACACCCGGTGCGGCGCATTGCCCATGCGCGCTTCCAGCGTGGTGCCCTTGAGAATCACCGCGCCGATATCGCCATTATCCCAGCCTTCGATGCGGGTGTATTCATCGCCAAAACCGACGCAACCGGAAAGCAGAATGAGCGGGGTTTGTAAGGTCAGTCCGGCAAACGAAGTAGAGAGATCAAATGAATTGGGCATGGCCCAAGCCTAGACCGCATGATTCATAAAAGCAGCTGCGCCCTTGCTTGTTCCCCCGTTCAAGCCGGGGGCAGGCTCTTTGCCCGCAACAAAGCCCCAAGGTACCCTCTCTGCCGCAAGCTGCATTCACCTTGTCAGGCGTCTGTAAGCATAGCTACGGTTTCCATCGAAAATTCAAACCAATCATCACGGCGCTGCATGAATCCTGCGGATGAGCGGCACGAGGCTTGATTAACATGGCGGTTATGAGGAAACTGCCAAACTTATGATTTCTCCCGATTATTTTTCATTTCGCTGGAGCTGGTACCGGCCCATTCTGAACCGCCAGGAACAGCCTGCGGATCGTTGCGCCGTGGAAGTGCGCCGTTTGCCGATTCGCGTATCCGGCGAGGATGCGCATGAATATATTCCCTATGCCGTGCATCCTGATGTAAAGCGCGCCATCGCTACGTCGCTGGGCCGACTGCAGGATTATACAGTGCGTTATGTGGTGCGCGGAGAAAAGGTTTCAGCCCATAAACTGCCGCACATGGACGAGAAGGTACGCCGCATGGTGGCTTATTTGCGTCAACAGAACCCGCATCTGTCGCGCGATTTGTTACACCACTGGTGCGCCGATCCCAAGGGCGCGAAGGCGTTATTGAATGTATGCGAAGTATTATGGGAGCAGGGGTGGAAGCAGGATCAGGCTGATGCCGCGCCGTGGGTGTCGGCTGTGAATGTGCTGTTGCTGAAGCTGATTCGTCAGACCATTGCCGGTCTTTCCGATGAATTTGCCGACAAAACCAGCCATGTGATGCTGTGCGTCATTGGCGGGCTATATGTGTGGGCGTTGCAACATTTTCTCAAACGCTATCTGGAAGGCGTCGTTGAGGTGACGCGCATCGCCACCTACGAATCCATGATGTTGCCGGCCACGCCCATGGCCTTCCTGCAATATCAGCCCGATACAACCCTGCTGGCCGACGACAGCCACATTATTCGCGCCTACGGACTGGAACCGGAAATTGTGCCGCGCATGCGCCATCTGCGCGCCAAAGTAGGCATGCATAATGAAGGTGGTATGTTGCAACTGCTGGCCAAGGATAAACTCGGCGCGCATTTGCAACGACGCACCTGGGCGCGCTTATCGTTGTGGAAACTGGCGATGGATAGCGATTTTGGCGGCTGGATGGCTTATGTGCTGGATGCCAAACGGCTCGATCAGCTGCTGGCCGGTCAGATTCAACCCGGTGAGGCGGCGATGGAGAATCTGCATACCAATCGTAAGACGCCGGTGGCCCAATGGTTGTTGGCCAGCCGTTCGGGAGAGCGGGCGCTCAGGGCGGTGGGAGAGCCGTGGTTGCAGGATAATATCACCCTGATGGCGTTCAGAGTATTTGATGAGGACATCAAGGTCGAGATAGCACGACGACGTTCGGAAACATCATGGCTGGATAAACAGGCTCAGTCTACAGCCACAAAAGCTGCCGCCAGGCAGTCCGGCAGTAGCGGCTTACGCAGTGCAGGCAGCTTGCGCTCCGGTGGGCGCGGATCAACCAGCGGCGAATCCGATCCCGGGCTGGAAAAAGCATGGAAAGACGGCGAACTGGTGCTTATTCAACCGGATGTCACCCGTGCCTTGCATAGTGGCAGAGCGCTGTCGCAACGGCAGGGCTGCCTGAACATCGCGTGGTCGGAATATCTGGCCCGGTTACATACCCTGCACGGGGAACATGCAGCCGCTTTTATGAGCAAAACCTTTTTACCCGGCGTGCTGTTATTGCTCGGCGGCCGTGAACACCTGTTTCTGGATAACTGCTCTGCATCCGGCTGCCTGCTGCGCGGCTCGGTGGTGGCGCTGACAGAGGCGGGTATCGCTTTGCGCCATCAGCTGCGGCAATGGCTGACGGATGCGCTCAAGCCACAAGGCGCTACAGTGCATGAAGTCAACATGCCTGCTGTGTCGATGTGTATGGACATGACCGGTGAATGGACATTTGCCGAATTGAATGACCCGAAACTGGGGCAGCAGCGCATTGCCTTTTCGTATGCCGTGCCTCAGGTCGATGCAGGCCTGTGCCGGGATCACAATGTTGAACGCCTGATGCTGGCGCGTTATGCCAAAAACAATGTCCAGCCGCTGGGCGGCGTCAATGTGGAGCCTGTCAAAACCCTGGCAGGCCGAACCGTGCAGATGTTGCATAACAGCGGATTTGCACTGACCGCATCAGCCATGACCGAATTGACTTCGGTGCTGGCTAGTAAATCGACAATCAAAAACCTGCGACCACGAAAATCCGAACTGGCCGGCGTGCTGGACAACTACCAGTTGCCCCCCGGTGGTCTGGATTTGCTGGTTATCCGGCGTTTTGGGCATGAAGGCGAACAACCATGGCTGCTCATCAAGGCGGGCAAACCCAATCTGGCCGGCGTGGATACGGATATGTTTGAATTGCTCGATGCCGATGCCATGGCGACACAGAATATCGTTGAGCGCGGCCTGATGCGCTGGGCCTGATGCTCCAGCCCGAACAGTTCCAGACATGGTTGAACGCGGCGGATATGCCGCATTTACCGGAAACGCTTGCCGTCGGCTGGTCTGGCGGCGCTGATTCAACAGCATTATTGCTGGCCCTGCATGGCAGCGGGCGCAATGTTTACGCATGGCATGTCGATCATGGCTGGCGTGAATCATCCGCACAGGATGCCGAGAGTCTGGCTGAACAGGCGGCGCAACAAGGCATCCCGTTTACCAGCGATCGGCTGGAAACGGCATCGAAGCGCAACCGCGAGGCTGAAGCGCGGCGCGGACGTTATGCCTTGTTCCAGAACTGGAGCAGGGAACAGAATATCCATACCCTGTGTCTGGGCCACCATCGTGATGATCAGGCGGAAACGGTATGCATGCGTTTGTTGCAGGGCGCAGGCGCTGGCGGTTGTCGCGGCATGCTTCGGGAACGACAGATGGGGCGGCTGCGGATTGTCCGCCCGCTGTTGCATGTCTGCGGCCATGATTTGCGCCGGGCCTTGCGTCAAGCCGGTATTGCATGGGTAGACGATCCGAGCAATGCCGATGTAAGCATCTGGCGCAATCGCATCCGCCATCAACTGTTTCCCGCCATGGCCCAGCTTGGCTATGCTCCCGATAGCCTGTTTTTGCGCTGGCGCGAACAGGCCGAACGCGTGGCCGCGCAACTGGATGCCGAGGCGGATGTTTTATTATATGAGCTGTGCCGTAACACCACGCACGAGTTGTACCTGCCGTGGAAAACATGGAAAGGCAGCACGTCGGCAGTGCGGGCGCGCGTATTGCAAAAATGCATGGCATTGTTGCTGGGCGACGGCGTCACTCCGGGACGCAGACATATCATACTGGTGGAATCCTGGACGCAGAAAAGTGGTCGCGGGGGGCTTGATTTGTCGCGCTGCCGCCTCTACAGAGAATCGGATCGCTTGTATTTACGCTTGCATCTATAAGCGGCGACGGCAGTTTGTGCGGTCGAAAACAGGGTTATGATTTAATTCTCTGTTCATGCCAGTGCGATATTCTGGCGACTGCTAGCATGTTTTTTTGAGTCAAATGAGATGAGGTTTCCTTTTATGGGTAAGAATGTACTGCTGTGGGTGGTGATCGGACTGACAATGATGAGTCTGTTCAATATGTTTTCGGCTCCCATGCCGAAAACGGACAAAATGGCTTATTCCACCTTTGTTGAAAAAGTCGATAAGGGCATGGTGGAAACGGCCACCATTAAGGATAATCTGCTGGTTGGCCAATACCGCGATACCTCCGGCGAATTGAAAAACTTTAACGTTACCGTGCCGAACAATGATTCGACGCTGACCAAGCGCCTGCTGGATCAGCATGTGGTCGTCAATGTCAAAGAAAAGGACGAAGTGCCGTTTTTCCTGTCGGTGCTGATTTCATGGTTCCCGATGTTGTTACTGATCGGCGTGTGGGTATTTTTTATGCGCCAGATGCAGGGCGGCGGCAAGGGCGGCGCTATGGGCTTTGGCAAGAGCAAGGCCAAGCTGCTCAATCAGGATAGCGCACGGGCGACATTTGAAGATGTGGCCGGTTGTGATGAGGCCAAACAGGAAGTCACGGAAGTGATAGAATTTCTGCGTGAACCATCCAAGTTCACTCGGCTGGGCGGTAAAATCCCCAAGGGCGTGCTGCTGGTCGGCCCTCCTGGCACAGGTAAAACGTTGCTGGCGCGTGCCATTGCAGGCGAAGCCGATGTGCCGTTTTTCTCTATTTCCGGTTCTGATTTCGTGGAAATGTTTGTCGGCGTCGGCGCATCACGCGTGCGTGATATGTTTGAACAGGCCAAAAAACATGCGCCGTGCATTATTTTCGTGGATGAAATTGATGCCATGGGGCGTCATCGCGGTGCCGGTATCGGCGGCGGTAATGATGAGCGTGAACAAACGCTGAATCAGATGCTGGTCGAGATGGATGGTTTTGAATCCAATGAAGGCGTGATTCTGGTGGCTGCCACCAACCGGCCTGATGTACTTGATCCTGCTCTGCTCCGCCCCGGTCGTTTTGACCGGCAGGTGGTGGTGCCGCGCCCGGATCTGCTCGGTCGCGAACAGATTCTGAAAGTGCATATGCGCAAAGTGCCATTATCCAGCGATGTGAATGGCAAAGAGCTGGCGCGCGGCACGCCGGGATTTTCGGGTGCTGATCTGGCCAATCTGGTCAATGAGGCCGCCTTGAATGCAGCCCGTTATGATCGTGATAAAGTCACGCGCGATGATTTTGAAACTGCCAAAGACAAGGTCATGATGGGCACCGAGCGGCGTTCGATGATTATCTCGGATGATCAGAAGAAAACCACCGCCTACCATGAAGCCGGCCATACGCTGGTCGCCAAACATCTGAAAACCGCCGATCCGGTGCATAAGGTGAGTATTATTCCGCGCGGGCAGGCGCTGGGCATTACCATGCAACTGCCGGAAGAAGATCGCTTCAATCACGATAAGGAATATCTGCTTGATCAGATTGCTATCATGATGGGCGGCAGGCTGGGCGAAGAACTGGTTCTGGGTCAGATGACCACGGGCGCATCAAATGATTTTGAACGGGCCACTCAACTGGCGCGCAATATGGTCACCCAGTGGGGCATGTCCGAATTGGGGCCGATGGTGTATGGCGAACGTGAACATGAACCATTCCTGGGTCGTGAAATCACCCGTCAAACCAATATATCTGAAGAAACAGCGCGCAAGATTGATTCGGTCGTACGTAACCTTATCGAAGATAATTACGAGCGAGCCAAGAAGATTCTGGAAAAACATATAGATCAGTTGCATCTGTTGGCCAAGGCGCTGATTAAATATGAAACGCTGGATACGACCGATATTGATCGTGTTATGGAGGGCAAGGAACCTTTATTAATCAAGGAATACGAAGAACCGCCCAAGTCCAGCAAAAAACCACCGGAAGAACCTTCCGAGAACGTGGATATCGGCAGTGATGCCAAAGGTGACAAGCCATCTGGAGACGAAGCCAAGGTAAGCTGATGCCATCGCGCTGGCAGCGCCCGGTTCCGAAAGATAGAGCGGGCGATGTGTGGATTATGGGGGTGCTGAATTGCACCCCCGATTCGTTTTCGGACGGCGGCCGTTTTTTTGACCCTGATGCGGCCATCGCGCATGGCTTGATGATGCATCAGCAGGGTGCCGCCATCATTGATGTGGGCGGCGAATCGACCCGACCCGGCGCAGTACCCGTATCACTGGCCGATGAACTGGCGCGGGTGATTCCGGTGGTTCGCGAACTGTCAAGACAAGGCAGTACGGTTTCTATCGACACCATGAAAGCGGAAGTGATGCGTCAGGCTATCAAAGCCGGGGCGAGCATGGTCAATGATGTCAGCGCACTCCGTCATGATGCCGAATCGCTGTCTATTGTGGCGGATGCTGGCGCGGATATTTGTCTGATGCATATGCAGGGCAAGCCTGAAACCATGCAGCAACAGCCTGAATATGCTGATGTGGTTCAGAACGTAGTCGATTTTTTTGCCCGGCGTATTGAGGTCTGTTTGCAGGCCGGCATCCGGGCGTCTTCAATGATTCTCGATCCAGGTATCGGTTTCGGTAAACGTTTGCAGGATAATCTGGCCCTGATCCGTGCTATTTCCCAATTCAAGGACACATTCAATATGCCTGTGTTGCTCGGTATATCCCGAAAGTCATTTCTGGGGCAACTGACCGGTGCCGTCGTTGATGATCGTGAAATCGAGACTGCCGTGGCCGGAGCTATCGCTATCGCCTGCGGAGCCGACATGTTGCGCGTGCATGATGTGGCGCAACAACGACGGGCCATCCGGATTGCCTGTGCTTTAAATGCAGGGGCATTGTAAACTGGTCAGGGCTATTCATGAATAGCGACGCAAGTCGCGTTACAACGACCCAACGATTGAATAATAAAATGGTAAAATCTTCCATTTTGTTATTCAAGAGTCCGAGCTAGCGCAGAGAGTCGAAGGCTTGAGGGTCATGGATGATCCGAAGCAACGCCAAAATTCGTATCCATCAACTGCGCCGCCCGGGCCGGACAGATCCGCAACGCGCATCAACCTGCTGCCGCTGCTTCCTTCCGGATCTGACGGGGTTCACAGGGGTCCGCCGTGCGGAGCCCGACCCGGGCGACACCTTGGTTCCACATGGGTGGAAATCGGTATCAAAGGTCTGGTCTATATGACCGCGCCTTGCTTCAATTCGAGGGTGGGAATTTTGAACCGAGAGGGCTAATTCCATGCGGTAATAACATAGACGCTGAAACAACCTGAGCGTTTTCTGTTATATTATACCATCATTTCTTTTTTCGCCACCGAATGGAGCCGGACAATATCAATGGACGAAGCCTTGTCAATGTGATTGCTGGTTATCCCCTTACAAGCGACGCAGCCGCGCCTCCCCTGCCGCCATTTCATCCCGTTTGGCTTTAGCCTCGTTCAGTTCAGTCTGAACTTTAGCCACCACATCTGCCGGCGCATTATCGCAGAATCCGGGATTTGACAGCTTGCCTTTGCGCATGGCGATGTCTTTATCGAGTTTGAACATGTTTTTCTGCAAGCGCGCCAGTTCCTCTTCGATATTCACCAAACCGGCCAGTGGTAAATACACGGTTGCATCAGTAAGCGGTGCGACTGCTGCACCATCCACTTCGCAATCGGCATCCAGCCAGCTCAGTGATTCCAGCCGGGCCAGACTGCTCATCAACGGCTGCTGTGCTTCCAAATCAGCGCGTACATTTTTGCTACAGGCTATCACCGCTTCAATACGCTTTCCGGGATTCACATTCATTTCACCGCGAATCGAGCGAATCGCCGACACCACGTCAATCACTTTGCGCATACGACGCGCAGCATCCCCATCGTGATCATCACGCGTTCTGTGCCAGTCGGCTGTAATCAAGCGCGCATCAGGCCCGTGTAGATTCTGCCACAATGTTTCAGTGATATACGGGCAAATCGGATGCAGCAATTTCAGCCAGCCCTCCAACGCAGTCAGCATCACGGTTTGTGTTTCGATTTTGGCTGCTTCGTCATCGCCATACAGGGATACTTTGGCCGATTCGACATACCAGTCGCAATAGGTTCCCCATATAAAGTTGTACAAAGCAGATGCCGCTTCATTGAACCGATATTCCGACAACGCTTTATCCACTTCAAGGGTGGTCGCATCCAGCTCGGCCAGAATCCAGCGGTTCACATCCAGTGCAGGACGCACAGACGTATCCGGCACAGCTTCGCCCCGATTCATAAACACGAAGCGTGCAGCATTCCAGATTTTATTCATAAAGTTACGGTTCGATTCAATGCGTGATTCATCCAGCTTTACATCCCGACCCGGTGTTGCCATATGGGCCAGCGTAAAACGCAGTGCATCGGCACCGTATTTACCGCTCATCTCCAACGGATCAATCACATTACCCTTGGATTTGGACATTTTCTGGCCATCGGCATCGCGAATCAGGGCATGGATATAAATATCCCTGAATGGAACTTTCCCCGTAAACTTCAAACCCATCATAATCATGCGGGCCACCCAGAAGAAGATAATATCAAAGCCGGTCACCAATACATTGGTCGGATAGAATTTATCCATCTCTGCTGTTTCTTCCGGCCAACCCAGGGTGGAAAATGGCCATAGCCCCGAAGAGAACCATGTATCGAGCACATCCTCATCCTGGCGGATGTGATTCGAGCCGCAGCCCTCACAACAGTCCGGCGTTTCGCGGCTGACCGTGATATGGTCGCAATCATCACAATACCAGGCCGGGATACGATGGCCCCACCACAGCTGGCGGGAAATACACCAGTCCTGAATATTGCGCATCCATTCAAAATAGGTCTTTTCCCAGAACTGCGGCACAAAACGAATATCGCCATCTTCCACCGCCTTGATAGCGGGCGCGGCCAGCGGCTTGATATCCACATACCATTGATCGGTTAAATACGGCTCTAGCACTGCATGCGAACGATCACCGCGCCCGATTTGATGCGTGTGCTCCTCGATTTTATGCAACAGGCCTTCGGCACCGAGATCAGCGACCACATGTTCACGCGCTTCATAGCGCTCCATACCCCGGTATTTTTCCGGCACAACAGCATCGTCAAGCAAATGCGCCTGCGGCGTCAAGATGTTGATTAACGGCAAATCGTGACGTTTACCAATATCATAATCATTAAAATCATGTGCCGGTGTAATTTTGACACAGCCGGTGCCAAATTCGGGATCGACATAGGCATCGGCAATGACCGGAATGGTGCGCCCTGTCAGCGGCAGAATGAGCTGCTTGCCGACCAGGTCAGCATAACGTTCATCATCCGGATGCACCGCTACCGCAGCATCGCCAAACATGGTTTCCGGACGCGTGGTGGCGACAATCACATGTTTAGTCGGATCATCGGCATGCGGATAACACATATGCCAAAAATGCCCTTGTTCCTCTTCATGCACCACTTCCAGATCGGATACGGCTGTTTCCAGCACCGGATCCCAGTTGACCAACCGCTTGCCGCGATAAATCAAGCCCTCTTCATACAGGCGCACAAAGACTTCTTTCACCGAACGCGACAAACCTTCATCCAGCGTAAAGCGCTCGCGCGACCAGTCGCAGGATGCACCGAGTTTCTTGAGCTGGTTGACAATCGTACCGCCCGATTCCTCTTTCCATTCCCATACACGATCGAGAAAGCGCTCACGGCCCAAATCCCTGCGGTGAATTCCTTCTTTATCGAGAATACGCTCTACCACCATTTGCGTGGCAATGCCGGCATGGTCGGTGCCCGGCTGCCACAGCGTGGATTTCCCCTGCAAGCGCTGCCAGCGAATCAGCGTATCCTGAATAGTAAACGTGAAGGCGTGACCCATGTGCAAGCTGCCGGTCACATTCGGCGGCGGAATCACAATGCTGTAGCTGTCGTCAGCCTGAGCGGGCTTGAATGCATCGGAATTCAGCCACTGATCGTTAATGGCAGGCTCAACTGCCTGCGGATCATAGGTTTTGGCTAGCTCACTCTGATTTGCGGCGTTCTGACTCATGGGGTTCCTCAGGGTTTTAGTTTGGCCGCCCATGCTACGGCTGGACGCCAGTCCGGCAACCGTGTTTATTCGTGTATATTCGTGTGCATCAGTGGTTAAAGTCCTTTCAGTCAAAAAAATCCTGCCACTGATTTCACGAATGAACACTGATTAAAAACCTTCAACCCCAAGGAAATCGCATTAAAATGTACCCCGACCTGTCCATAAGGCACCCCGATATTGACCCCGTACGGCAAAACAACACAATGACGGACATGAAAACAGCTGTTTTATTACTGGCCGCAGGCAGCGGCAGCCGTTTTGGCGGAGATATTCCAAAACAGTACGTCGAGGTGGGCGGCAAAGCGATTATATTGCATACACTGGCACATCTGGCCCGTGAGGCGCGCATCAGCGTAGTGCAACCGGTGATTGCCAAAGGTGATGATGTGTTTGCCCGGCTTCTTGCAGGTAAACCATTCCCCTTTCATATCTTACCGCCGGTCATCGGCGGTGCCGAGCGCTCGATATCCATGCAACGGGGTTTGGCTGCATTGCCGCACGATATCGAACTGGTAGCCGTGCATGATGCGGCCCGGCCATTGCCATCGCAGGCGTTATTATCCGATGTGCTGGATATGGCCGAACGCTTCGGTGCGGCGGTTCCGGGACTGCCGGTTCACGATACCATCAAACGGGTGGATGCAAACGGCAAAGTGATGGAAACACCGGATCGTCAAACGCTTCGGGCCGTGCAAACGCCGCAGGTGGCAAGACGCGACTGGTTTGAAACAGCCATTGCGCTGGAGTCGGAACGCCTGCACCTGCACACCGATGACGCCTCGCTACTTGAGGCGGCTGGCTTTGATGTTTATGTCAGTCGGGGAGATAGCAATAATCGCAAGATTACGACGGTGGCGGATCTGGCCTGGTTGGAATCAGTACTGAAGCATCCTGGAAAAAGCGATTAATGACTTCCAATCTGCCTGAATTTTCCTGAAAATAATTGAGTTTTTTCCTCAATTAGCCTATAATCAGCACAGATCACACTACGAAAGGGGGATGAGATGAAATGAAACTGAATATTCGTGTGGGCCAGGGTTTTGATGTACACCCGTTTGTAGATAACAGGCGGCTGGTGCTGGGCGGCGTTGAAATTCCCTATGAGCGGGGCTTGGGCGGCCATTCCGATGCCGATGTGTTAAGCCATGCCATTTGCGATGCGCTGCTGGGCGCTGCGGGTTTAAATGATATTGGTTCCCACTTTCCCGACCATGATCCGAATTATGAAAATGCTGATAGCTCTTTATTTGTTTCTTTGTCAGTAGGCCAGCTCAAACGCATGGGCTGGGCTGTCGGCAACATTGATTGCACCATCATTGCACAGGAGCCTAAAGTCGCACCCTATGTGCCGGAAATGAAAAAAATACTGGCCCGGCTCCTGTTTGTCAGCGAGGATGAAGTCAATATCAAGGCGACGACGACCGAATGGCTGGGCTTTACCGGCAGAAAAGAAGGCATTGCAGCTCAGGCCGTCGCGCTGATTACCCGGATTCGATAACCCATGCCTGACTTCAGGCATTTATTTTCACTCCAACCCATTTTGCTCAAATCAATGGTGCCATCGGCTTTGGCGGCGATATTCATTGCCGTCGTAGCCCTCACCTACTTTCAAATGAGAGTCGCCGAAGAACGCGATGACATTTCATCAGAAGAAGCGCACCTTGTGCAAATTCAGGCCACCGTATTAACCACTGACCTGCGTTTTATCGCCTATACGCTCTCCTTTCTGCGCGATCAGATTCAGGCCCACGGACTGATCAAGGCCGACCGGGATCGCGAAAGCTTCGCCCATGATCTGTATTCGTTTATGCGCTACAACGACCTGTTTGATCAGATACGTTTTATTGATGTAACCGGCATGGAACGCCTGCGCGTCGACAGCGAACCCGACGGGCCTGTTGTCACGCCCGATCAAGATTTGCAGTTCAAGGGCGACACCTATTATTTCCGCAAAACCATGGCGCTCGGCAACAGGGAAATCTATATCTCCCCGCTGGATTTGAATAAGGAGTACGGCAAGCTGGAGCGCCCGCTCAAGCCGGTGATCCGCTTCGGCCTGAAGGTGACAAGATCGGATGGCAAGGTGGCCGGTGTGCTGATTATCAACCACAAGGCCGAGGATATGCTGGATCGATATCGCCGGGTGAGTTCTCCGGCTGCCGGCCAGTCGATGCTGCTCAACAGCAAGGGTTACTGGCTATCCCACCCGGACCCGAAACAGGCGTGGGGGTTTATGTTCAGCGACGGCGCGGCGCGAAGTATGGCCAAAACCGACCCCGCCATATGGGCGCGCATCCAGCGCAGTGAAAGCGGCCAGTTCGAAGATCAGGGCGACATCATCAGCTTTGCCACCGTGCATCCGTTTGCTGCATTTTCCGCCCTGCGTTATCTCAGTCTGGCCGGACAGAACAACAGTGCTTACTGGAAAGTGGTGTCGAAATTCCCGGTTAGTTCGATTGAAACTGCCGTCGCCCCCATTCGCAACAGGGTTCTGCTGACCGCGTTATTGGCAGGATTCATGGTAACACTGTTGATCACGCTGGTGATTCGCATGCGCACAAACAAAGCTCTGTTGCTGGAACAGATACGGGCGCTATCGCAAGAACTGATGCAGGCCAGAGAGCTGGAGCGAACCGAGATTGCCCGCACCCTGCATGATGAATTCGGCCAGGTGCTGGCCGCCATTCAGATTCAGGCCCGACTATCGGATCAAGAATGTCAGCATCACGATTGCGGCGCGGCGCTTGAGTCAATCCACAGGGTTGAACAATTCACTGAGCGCCTGCAAGACGCCACGCGCGCCGTACTTCAACAGTTGAAACCAGCTCATCTGGAAGAACTGGGTATACTCGAAGCCGTCAAAGACCTGTGCGAGGAATGGCAGCACAGCGCCCGTATCAAGACCGAGGTTTCGGTGCAAGGTTTGGCGCTGCCAATACCGGATCCTGCCAATATCCACCTGTTTCGCATCGTACAGGAAGCTTTGACCAATATTGTTCGCCATTCAGGCGCAACGCAGGCGCGTGTTTGCTTCACATTTAAAGCCAGCCGACTTGTATTAAGCATTGAGGATAACGGTTGCGGTTTAAACATTCAGGACGTTATGATAGGCAACGGACTGACCAGCATGCGTGAGCGAATCTATCTGCTTGGCGGCAGGCTGGAGATATTCCTCATTCCCGAAGGCGGAACCCGCCTTGTATTCAGAATTCCGTTGTCGAAATTAAAGAAAAATCCTTAGAGAAAACATGCACATATTGCTCTAGTTTCGCACTCTTCATCCGGCCTGATCATGATTCATGGCGCTGATGGCGCAAATTTGTTTTGCGTAGAACGTAAAAAGGATTTACAGCTATTGATTTCAATACTATTGGTTGACGATCACAGCATCGTAAGAGAAGGCATCCGGCAATTACTGGAGAGCTGTGATGAATTCAACGTGGTGGCCGAAGCGCCCTCCGGCGAAGAGGGCTTCCGCGAGTTCTTCCGAATCAAGCCGGATATCATGGTGCTGGATTTGATGTTGCCCGGCGAAGGCGGGCTGGCAACTTTGCGCCGTATTCACAACCGCAATGAGAACGCAAAAATTCTGGTACTGAGCATGTATGATGACCCGGCCATGGTGGTTCGCGCTCTGGACAACGGTGCCAAAGGCTATCTCTCCAAAAGCGCCGCCCATAGTGAGTTACAAGATGCGGTCAGGGCCGTAGCCGGCGGAAAACCCTATATCGAACAGGGGCTACGCGAACGTTTGCATGAGCAAACGCTGAATGATCGGCACCCCTTACTGGTGCTGACAGGACGCGAGTTTGAAGTGTTCACCATGCTGGCCGAAGGCCGGACAGTGGTAAATATTGCCGAACTGCTGCATTTGAGCGCCAAAACCGTGGGTGCGCATCATACCAGTATCATGAAAAAGCTGGGCCTGAAAAACAGCGCTCAACTGGTACGAATCGCCTTTATCTGGGGTGCCATCAAGCTGTGAATCAAACCTCCCAAACAGGACAATGATCTAGCCCGGACTAGAATATATCTCTACCGACTTGCCTAAGTTTTGCAATCTCCTAGCCTTGCCGTTTCTGCTACAGGATATGTAGCAGTTCAATGAGGTATCCATGAAAGTTCTGGTCGTTGGTGGCGGTGGTCGCGAGCATGCATTATGCTGGAAACTGAAACGCTCGGCGTCAGTCAGCGATGTGGTTTGCGCACCGGGGAATCCGGGCATTGCAAGCGAAGCGCGTTGCGTGCCGATCGGGGCTGAAGATATCGAAGCTCTGATGGCGCTGGCGGCGGCGGAACAACCGAATCTGGTTGTGGTCGGGCCGGAAGTGCCGCTGGTGGCAGGGCTTGGCAACAAGCTGCGTGAGGAAGGCTTTGCCGTGTTCGGGCCGGATAAGGCAGCGGCCAACCTGGAGGGCAGCAAATCATTTTCCAAGCGCCTGATGTATGAGGCCGGCGTGCCGACGGCGCGTTTTGAAGTGCATGTCGATGTGCAAGAGGCGATCGATACGATTCGCAGCTGGGGTACGCCGATTGTGGTCAAGGCGTCCGGCCTGGCGGCAGGCAAGGGCGTGATTGTGGCGCAAAGCGAGAAAGAGGCTGAGGACGCTGTGCGCGACATGCTCTCCGGCAATGCCTTCGGCGAGGCCGGCTCACAGGTTATTATCGAAGAGTGTCTGGTCGGAGAAGAGGCGAGCTGTTTGTTTATTGTTTCCGGCGATACGATTCTGCCGCTGGATTCTTCTCAGGATCATAAAGCGCTGCTGGATGGCGATCTGGGCCCCAATACCGGCGGCATGGGCGCGTATTCTCCGGCCCCGTGCGTGACAGAATCAGTCGCCAACGACGTGTTGGAAACCATTGTGCGGCCCATTATTGCCGCTTTAAAAAAGAAGGGGGCTGAATTTATCGGCACCCTGTATGCCGGTGTAATGTTGACCGATGACGGGCCGAAAGCGCTGGAGTTTAATGTCCGTTTCGGTGATCCGGAATGTCAGCCATTGATGTGCCGTTTGAAATCCGATCTGGGTGACGTGTTGCTGGCCGCCGCTGAAAAACGGCTCGATGGCATTGAACTGGAATGGGATGCGGGTACGGCGCTGTGCGTGGTGGTTGCATCCGACGGTTATCCCGCCATCTTTGAAAAGGGGCAACCTATTGCCGGTATCGATGCCGTTGAGGCAGCCGGAACCACGGTATTTCATGCTGGCACAGCGATCAAAAATGGTGCTATCGTCAATGCGGGCGGACGCGTGTTGGGCGTGACCGCAGTAGCTGCTACGGCCAGGGATGCACAACAAACGGTATATCATGCGCTGGAAGCGCTGGACTGGCCGGGCGGATTTTACAGAAAAGATATCGGCTATCGCGCAGTTGCCAGAGAAGAAAGCTGAACTTCTGTCGGGCGTATTGTTAACATGAGAGCCACAGACAAAACTCTGAGTGGATTAGCGGCAATCCCACGTTGAGTCCATTTTCGGGTTGGAATGAGATGCATGGTGGTTCCATGGATCGACAACCAACCCGAAAATGGGCCAGCGTGGGGAAGCTGATCGCCGCTCACGAGTTTTGTCTGTGGCTCTGAATAAACAACGCGGTTGCATGGCTCTTTTCCACGGTTTCATCGCGTGGGGTGGAAAAATGCCATGCGCGTTCATGAGTAACCCTTTGTGCCTTTGTGCCTTTGTGGTGAAGGGGAGTTTTTTATGGAACCTTTGAAAGTATTGATATTGATGGGCAGCAAATCCGATATGCCGATTATGCAGAAGGCCGAAGTCGTGCTGGCTGCGTTCGGTGTGCCCTATAAAACCATGGTTCGTTCCGCCCACAGAACGCCGGAAGCGACGATGCAGGCGGTCAAGGATGCCGAAGATGCCGGTTGCAAGGTGTTTATTTGCGGGGCAGGTATGGCGGCTCATCTGGCTGGCGTGGTGTGCTCAAAAACGGTGAAACCGGTCATCGGCGTGCCGATTGCTTCCGGCCCCTTGCAGGGCGAAGATGCGCTGCACTCCACAGTGATGATGCCGCCGGGTTTGCCGGTGGCGACAGTTGGCATCAATGGCGCGAAAAATGCAGGCCTGCTGGCTGTTCAGATGCTGGCCCAGAATGACGAACAGCTATCGCAGCTGTTGAAAGATGATCGAACTGCACAGGCCGAGGCGATTCTCTCTGAGGTGTAAAAGCAGAACTTGCGCCAGGCTGGCTGCTTTGCGAATGGCTTCAACGCTTATGCAAGGCGGTTTGATCGCGCATCATACCGCCACATTGCCCGGTGTTGCGGCTTCTCCATTCTCGCCGAAGTCAGTCATCAAACTCATGCGTTTTAAACAGCGTCCGGGGCCATTTTTATTGTTGGCCGATTCGGTAGCTACCGCCATGTCGCTGGCCCGCTATGTGACGCCTGAACTTCGCCGCCTCGCAGCTCGCGCATGGCCGGGGCCGACGACACTGGTATTTGCAGCAAAGCCCGGCTTGCCCGCATGTTGTTCCAGCAGAGGCATGGTGGCTGTGCGAGTGGATGCCAGCCTTCAGACTCGAGCGATGGCCGCCAGAGCGGGAGGTTTGTTGATTTCCAGCAGCCTCAACCGCAAGGGAGAATCGCATGCCGAGCCGGACGTTAAGCTGTTTATGCGTAAGCGCCGTTTTCTGAATGGATATGCTGGCGGTGTGGAAAGTTCTGGAAAAGCCTCATCAATTTTACGTATATGGCGCAATGATTCCACCATTATTCGCCAATGACGCAGCCACAATGAATGGCTAACATGCCGCGCATGCAAACCTTACCCGATCTATTGAAATCCATGTGGCAGCGACTTGGTTCGATGTCACTGGCTATTATTCTGCTTGTCGTGCTGGCCATCGCTTCGGTGATTGGCACGGTGTTATTGCAAAATCAGGCTCAGACCGATTATCTGCTACAATTCGGGCCGTTATGGTATTGGGTGTTCCGTTCGCTCGGCCTGTTTGATATGTATCATACCTGGTGGTTTATGGGCATCCTCGGCTTTTTGATGGTGTCATTGTCATCGTGTTTGTGGCGCAATGTTCCGAAAATGCTCAAGGACATGCGCACCCGCAAAGTCACCGTGGCCGAGAAATCTCTCAAGCGCTTCCAGTATTTGCATGACTGGAAATCCCCAATTAAGGGGGATGTTACCCACATTCAGCAATTATTTCGCAAACAGCTGCCGGGCTGGGAGTTCAGAGAAATCGAACAGGATGGTGTTCAGTATCTGCGGGCAGATAAAGGGCGCTGGAACAAATGGGGTTATATTCTGGTGCATACGGCCATTCTGGTGGTGCTGGTGGGCGGCTGGATTGGCTCAAATTACGGCTTTCGTGGCAATATGGCGGTGCCTGAAGGCAGCTCGGAGAGTGAAATCTCTTTTTTGCAGGGTACGCAAACCGGCCACTTGAAGATGCCGTTTGAAGTGCGCTGTAACAGTTTTTCGATTGATTTCTTCCCGACTGGCGCTCCCAAGGAATTCCTTAGTAATCTCACTATTATTGACAACGGTAAAGAGGTGCTGACCAGCGATATTATTGTCAACGAGCCGTTATATTATAAGGGCGTGCGTATTTATCAGTCCAGTTTCGGCGATGGCGGATCGGATATCACTTTTAAGTTGTACCATATGGATGGCTCGGAGACCATTAGCACAGCCCAAACGCAGGTGTACAAGACGTGGAAAGATAAAAAGACCGGCATGTCGATCAAAGTGACCGACTTTAAGCCGTATAATGTTGAGAATATGGCCAATGCGGGTGAACCTACCGATTTCCAGGATCTCGGCCCGGCGGTGATTTATGAGTTGCGCGGCCCCGGTCTGAAGCCGGTCAAGATCAAGGCGTATATGAATCCTTTCATCGATCCCAAGGGTAAAAATCAGGGCTCGTTCTTGATGGTTTCGTTGACCGGGGACGCGGCGGATTACAAGCCGGTGGCGCTGGGGCTGGACTTTACCAATCCGGTGGAATGGAAGCTGTTTCACGCTTTTATGCGGCAACTGGCGAGCGTCGACAAATCCACCAAAGATGCAAAGCTGATAGCATTCAAGAATGCCATGAAAGAGGTGTTCGGTGAGGGTAAACGACCCGACGCCATGCAGGATATGGCCATGCGCACCTTGCAGGCAGTGAATATGTTGTCGGCACTACCCTGGCCCATGCTGCCCATGCTGGGTGATTTCAAGCAGCATTATTATACCGGCCTGCAACTGGCCATGGATCCGGGCATGAATGTGGTCTGGTTTGGCAGCGCTATGCTGGTGCTTGGTTTGTGCATTATGCTGTATATGCCGCATCGCAAGCTGTGGCTGATTATCAGGCCTGTATCGAAGGGCGTCCACATCACACTGGCGGGGATGGCCAATCGCAATCACCTTGTTTTCAATCAGTCTTTTAACGATCTGTTCACACAGCTTGATAAAGACTTCGCGGAAGGGCTATCTTGACCACCACCATTGATCATCTATGCAAGGAGTAAATTATGACTGCAACAACTGCTGAATCCGGTTTTTCCGAGATACTGTATCAGGGCCGATGGGCCTGGCTGCGTTTTACCGCCTATCTGGGCGCAATGGCCGGCATTGGCGCTATGGCCATGTATGGCGTAGGCGATTACGAAGAGAGTGCTTTTTTGTATCAGATATTGAGCATAAAAGGCGTGCTTTGGGGCGGCACAGGAGCGTTGGCCGGCTGTGGTCTGGCTGTTGTAGCCAGTACGCTTAAACCGACGTTAATGGATGCCAAAATGGCGCGCAATGCCGTGCCGTGGCTGGATGGCTTTGTGTTGATGGTGATTCTGGCTTCTATCTGGGCGCTTTTTGAGCCTGCTCAGAGTCAGATTACCTATGAAGATCAGTCCAACCTGTTTGCAGGCCGCATTATTATGGCGATGAATGTGATTTTTATCTTCTCGGCTGTTTCCTACATTGCTTATTTGTTTGCGCCGGAGTCCTTTATCGGGCGCATGGCGACATGGACGGCTTATACCGGCGTGTATCTCGGCGGTTCGGCGCTGCTGTTGCGCTGGCATGAATCCTATTTGTTTGATATGGAAATCGGCCATGCGCCTGTATCCAATCTGTATGAAGTGTTTATTTTGCTGTTCTGTATTACCACAGCCATTTATCTGGCGCTGGAAAAACGTTATGAAGCCAAGGCGATGGGGGCATTTGTACTCACACTGGTATCTGCGGGCGTGTTTTTTGGTATCTGGCTGGATTCCGTCGGTCAGGCTGATATCAAACCGCTGGTGCCGGCACTGCAATCCTACTGGATGAAAATTCATGTGCCGATGAACTTTGTCGGTTACGGTTCATTCGCTGTCGCCTGCGGCGCAGGCATGGCCTATCTGGTGCGCCACAGGCTCGAAGCCAATGGCGGCACATCGAAAATGCTGGCAATTTTTCCCTCGCTCGATCAACTCGATCAACTGGCCTACAAGGCTGTTGCCATCGGGTTCCCTGCTTTCACGCTGGCCACCATTCTCGGCGCTGCATGGGCTGCGGAAGCATGGGGCGGTTACTGGTCATGGGATCCAAAAGAAACATGGGCGTTGATTGTATGGCTGATTTACGGCGCGTATCTGCATGCCCGAGTTTCGCATGGCTGGCATGGCAAGGCGCTGGCCTGGTGGGCCGTGGGCGGATTCCTCATCACCGTATTCTGTTTTCTGGGCGTGAATATGTATCTGTCCGGCTTGCATTCCTATGGTCACCTCTCATAAGTCATAAAACTATGCTACAATAGCCCCCGTTAATAAGGGGGCTCAGCATTGAAATCTTTACGTAAAATTATCTTTCCAGCTGCTGGCATGGGAACCCGTTTCCTGCCAGCCACCAAGGCCAGTCCGAAAGAAATGCTAACCATCGTCGACAAGCCGCTGATTCAGTACGGCGTCGAAGAAGCGCTGGCTGCGAAGATGGATCAGATCATTATCATTACCGGTCGTGGCAAACGCGCTATCGAAGATCATTTTGATATTTCCGCCGAGTTGGAAGCCAATCTGAAAAAGGCAGGCAAGGAGAAGCTTTACCAAAAGGTTTCTCATGTCGCGCGTATGGCTGAAGTGATTTATGTGCGCCAGAAAGAGGCACTGGGGCTCGGCCATGCCGTCCTGTGTGCCCGCCACTGGGTCGCCGATGAACCGTTCGGTGTTTCACTGGCCGATGAACTGATTGTTGGCGATGCCCCGGCTATGCAACAATTGCGCCATGTGTATGAGCAAACCGGTTGTTCGGTGATTGGCCTGATGCAGGTGCCGGAAAATCAGGTTCACAAATATGGTATTGTTGCATATCAGGCCGAGGAAGAGGGATTGTTACGCCTGACAGGAATGGTTGAAAAACCGACGCCGGAAGAAGCGCCATCGCATATGGCAATGATCGGGCGTTATATATTCACGCCGCGCCTGATGGATCTGTTGCGCGATGTGAAACCCGGCAAGGGCGGTGAGATTCAACTGACCGATGCCATTTCGGCCTTATCCAAAGAAGAGCTGATTTATGGCGTCTTGCTGGTGGGGCAGCGTTTTGATGCCGGTAATCCGGGAGGCTTCTTGCAAGCCAATGCTGTGCTTGGTTTGCAGCATGAAGAATATGGCGATGCATTGCGACAGGTGTTGCTCAAACAGCTGTGAGGCACGATAACGCTATTCATGCTGAGGCTCCATCGCGTATTCTGGCTCTGGATACGGCCAGTGGTGAAATCGCGGCCTGTGTTATTCACAACGGGAATTGCCATGCATCATCACAGCACGAAGACAACGGCGGCAAAACCCGTTCGACACGTATCGTACCGATGCTGGCGGCATTGCTGGAACAGGCAGGATTACGCTGGCAGCAACTGGATGCGCTGGCGCTTGGTGCGGGGCCGGGATCATTCACTGGCGTTCGTATCGCAGCGGCGACGCTGGCCGGCGTTAATGCCGGCTTGCATCTGCCGATTATACACCTCTCATCACTGGCAATTACGGCCCGGCAGGCCGATTCGACAGCGCCTGTCCGGGTGCTGGAAGATGCCAGAGCCGGTGAAGTATTCTGCGGCTACTATCGACATGGCAACATGCTGGAAGCAGATAGCTGCCTGAACTGGGCTCAGATTGAAACGCTCACGCCGGGCCTGTATTGCTGCCATAATGAACCGGCGACTGAACTGGCGCACTGGCAGCGTCAAGCGCTGACGTTGCCACGCAGCAAGGCGCTGGCGCTGGAGACGCAGGCTGTTTGTGCACAGGTCGTTTGTATACAAACAGGCGACTGGCGAGCTATGCCAGTCTACCCGGAGCCGGTTTATCTGCAATTATCTCAGGCGGAGAGGAATGTGCATGAGGCCCGATAAAATCAGAGTGTTGTTTGTGTGTCTCGGTAATATTTGTCGTTCGCCACTGGCTGAAGTGATCGTCCGTGAGGCGGCTGAACAACGTAGTTTGCAGCATTACCATTTTGAATCAGCCGGTACGGGAAACTGGCATGTTGGCGGTTCTGCTGATCCGAGATCTGTCGCCAAGGCCCGTGAATACGGTCTGGATTTGAGTCCGCACAAGGCGCAGCAAATTACATCAACCCGATGTCACAACTGGGACTGGCTGGTTGCGATGGATGTGGAAAACCGGGCAGAATTGCTGCGCATGGGCGTGCCGGAGTCGCGCATATTCATGATGCGCCAGTTTGAAGATGGCCCCGCCACGCCTGATGTGCCCGACCCCTATTATGGTGGCCCGGATGGTTTTGAACATGTCTACAGGATGCTGGCTGATAATGCCGAACGGCTGTTGGATTGTCTTGAAAATCAACATTGAGGTCACCAAAGCGGCTGGCTTTGTTTCACCTTTCCCTTGCAAGCTGAAACAATCCCACTATCCTGACTTGTTATGTTCTTCTCCGGGAAAATGCAGTAAAAAACATGCGTAACCATAAAATCTCTCAAGGACAATCCCGCTAATGGGCAACTGGCAATTCGGTATCACCGATGTGGTGGATATCGCGGTGGTCGCTATCGTAGTCTACTTTTTCCTGCGCCTGATTCGTGGCACGCGTGCGGTACAGATGCTCATTGGCGTGGCTGTGGTTGTGGTCACCTATCAGCTGGCGCGCGTATTCGGCCTGTTCACCGTGGAGTGGATGTTCGGCCATTTCTTCTCGGCCTTTATGGTCATTCTGGTGGTATTATTTCAGCATGAGATTCGACGTGCGCTCATGCACGTGGCCATTAACCCTCTGTCTGCGGGCAATGAGCCGGGTGAAGCCATGGTTGAAGCCATGGTCGAATCGACTTTTGCACTGGTGCATCGTGGCTGGGGCGGATTAATGGTGATTGAGCGCGATACCGGTTTGAGGCATTTGTATGACTCGGGCATTGAACTGGATGCGCCCTTGCGTCCGGAAATGATCCAAACCCTGTTTTGCACCGATGCACCGATGCACGACGGTGCCGTGGTGATTGACCCTGATACCGGCGGTGGTCGGGTGGTAGCGGCGCGCGTGCTGCTGCCGCTGGCGCAGGCCAATGCCGTACCCGGAAACTATGGCACGCGCCACCGGGCGGCTGTAGGATTGACTGAAGAAACCGATGCGCTGGTCATTGTCGTATCCGAAGAAACAGGCGAAGTGCATCTGGTGGAAGGCGGCCAAATGGGTGCCGCCTTAAATAGTCGGGAATTGCATCAGGAGCTGGAACAGCACCTCGCCTCAATAGAGCGGGCGACGCAACACAACAGCCTTTCTGTTGCCGGAAAAGCCGAATGAAACAATCTATCGACCTGTTTCGACGCTACAACCTGCAATTCTGGGCGGTTGTTATCGCCATTGCCCTGTGGTTGCAGGTGCATGGTCAGGGCGAAGGCTCCGTCAGCATGGATATTCCGTTGCAGGTGCAGGCATTACCGACCAATATGGTGATGGTGAATGATTTGCCGGATCACGTCCGGGTAACCATCACCGGATTGCAATCCCGGCTTAAGGACTTGCGCCAGCAGGACTTGATCATGCCGGTCAACGCCTCCGATTTAACCACGCCGGGCGTGGTGGAGCGGGCCCCGCAATTATCCGCGCTGGCCCTGCCGGTCGGTCTGCATATTGAGAAAGTGCAACCGGACAGACTGGAGTTGCAGGTGGACAGGCTGGTCACGCGCTCCGTACCGGTAAAAGCGCATTTTGAACTGCCCGAAGGCTGGCAGGCGACCATTGTCAGCATCAAACCGGAAAAAGTGGAGCTTACCGGGCCGGAAGTGTGGCTGGAAACACTGCGCGCAGTGGATACAGCACCGATTCGGCTCGATTTAAAAGCCGGCGCGTTTGAAACCAAAACCGGCATAGAAAGCCCTTCAGGCAAAGCCATCAGGCTGACCAGAGGTAAGATAGATATTGTTGTGAAGGGCATGCTGATGCAGAAACAGAAGCAGAAAACATCAAAGCTGCACAAGCCTACAATGGCAGGAGGTAAACCATGAGACGTTATTTTGGCACCGACGGCGTGCGCGGAACGGTTAACAAGAGCCCGATGACGGCTGAATTCGCCCTGTCGCTGGGCCGGGCGGCAGGCCATGTGCTGACGCGTCATTTATCTCATCAGCCGCATGTCCTGATTGGCAAGGATACACGGCTTTCAGGTTATATGATTGAATCAGCCCTGTGCGCCGGTCTGACGGCGCAGGGCATGAATGTGTTGCTGGTCGGCCCTGTGCCGACGCCGGCTGTGGCCTATCTCACCCGCAGCCTGCGTGCCGATGCCGGCGTTATGTTATCGGCTTCGCATAATCCCGCCGGTGATAACGGCATCAAATTTTTTGCCGCTGACGGATTTAAATTACCGGATGCAATAGAACTCGAAATCGAGGCATGTATTGACGCTCTGCCGCCATTGCCGGGGGCGCTGGACATTGGCAAGGCTGCCCGTGTGGATGATGCGCGTGGTCGCTATATTGAATTTCTCAAAGGATCCTTGCCTCACGGCATGCGCCTCGATGGTTTCAAGGTGGTCATCGATTGCGCCAATGGTGCCGCTTATGATGTGGCACCGCGCATGTTGCGGGAACTCGGTTGCGATGTAATCAGCATGTTTGACGAACCGGATGGTTATAATATTAACCGCGAATGCGGCTCGACCTATCCTGAATCCATGATGCGGCGGGTGGTTGAATCCGGTGCGGATATCGGTCTGGCACTCGATGGCGATGCGGATCGTTTAATCGCCTGCGATGCCAACGGACGCATTGTCGATGGTGATCGCGTCATCGCGATTCTGGCCGAGCATACGCATGGTTCGGGCGACTTGACCGGCAATGGCGTGGTGACCACGCTGATGAGCAATATGGGCCTCGAACGCTATTTAAATGCCATGGGTTTAGCCATGTACCGTGCTGCGGTCGGTGATCGCTATGTGCTGGAAATGATGCGCGACAAAGGTTGCAATCTCGGCGGCGAACAGTCCGGCCACATGATTCTGCTTGATCACAATACAACCGGCGACGGCCTGATGACCGGGCTGCAACTGCTATCGGCCATGAGCGAGCAGAATAAACCATTGTCGGGCATGGCGGCGGATTTAACACTGTTTCCCCAAAAGCTGTGGAATATCGTCTTGCCTGAACGCAAGGATGTGCTGGCCGATGTGCAGGTACAGACACTGATTGGCGATGCCGAATCACGGCTCGGCGAAAATGGGCGCATCAACGTGCGCATGTCCGGCACCGAACCGAAACTGCGTATTATGGTTGAAGCGGAAGATGAAGGGCTGATGCTGGATATCGGCGAACCACTGACTGAGGCGATTCGCGTGAGAATTGAGAAATAAGAATGGTGAGGCGTCAGGAAAGAATCGCCCTCACCCTGACCCTTTCACAATTCTCTCCTACGCATGCCCGATTTGATCGGATAACTGACTGCGTTCAATACCCATACAGCGCGCACCGAAATCCCAGCGGCTGTCAGGCGGCTCCTGAAAAATAATATGGTTGCTGGCCGGTGCAATAAGCCAGTCGTTGCTTGATAACTCGCTTTCCAGTTGCCCGGCATGCCAGCCGGCGTAACCGAGGATCAACATATAATGCTCGGGCCCGTCGCCGCGTCCCAGATCCTCCAGCACATCGCGCGATGCGGTCAGGTGTATTTCCGGCGTAATCTGCATGGTTGATTCGTAGATATGCCAGCCATCGTGCAGCACAAAACCCCTGAAATCATCCACCGGGCCGCCTTCAAATACAGCTGGCTTTAGCCCTGAGGCATCCATATCTGAATCAGCCATATCAATGCCCAGATCATCCAGCACGTCATCGATAGCAATGTCCCTTGGTCGATTGATAATCAGGCCCATGCAACCTTCATCATCATGATGGCAAATCAGTATGACCGCATCCCTGAATACGGGATCCTGCAATGAAGGGGATGCCAGCAAGATTTGACCGGCAAGCTGATTGATCTGCATGCTACCTCCTGCCGGTTTCTATTTGATCTGCCCGCTCATCTGTTGCGCCATAGCGATAGCGGCCAATAGACTAGAGCAGGATACGCTGGATTGACCGACCCGGTCAAGCGCAGTGCCATGATCGACGCTGGTGCGGATAAACGGCAAGCCCAGCGTTACATTTACCGCTTCCCCGAAACTCAGCGCCTTGATTGGAATCAGAGCCTGATCATGGTAACAACATACCATCGCATCGTAGTGTTGACGGATGGCGGCTGAAAACACCGTATCCGCAGACATCGGATCTGTGACCCGGATGCCCTGTTCACGCGCCAGAGCGGCAGCCGGGGCCAGAATATCGATTTCTTCACGGCCAAAATGCCCCTGCTCACCGGCATGCGGATTCAGGGCGCATAAAGCCAGTCGCGGCGATTCGATGCCGAAACGGGTATGCAAATCATGCGCGACAATACGCAGGCATTGCAGTGTTTGACCCACGCTAAGCGCATCAGGAACATCGCGCAAAGCCATATGCGTGGTCAGCAGGGCAACGCGAATTTGTTCGGAAGCGAGCATCATCACAAAATGTGATTGCGTTTCGCTATCGGCCTGAGCTGCAAGGTGGGCCAGAAACTCGGTATGACCGGGAAATGCGAAACCCGCACTGCGCAGTACTGCTTTTTCAATCGGCCCGGTGATCATGGCAACCGCTTTTCCGCAAAGGCATGCCTGTGCAGCCGCTTCGATGCAACGCACCACGGCTGCCGCAGTTTGCGGAGCAGGCTTGCCTGCGGTGACCGGCTCTATTGCCTGCGAGTCTAAGGGATTCCAGCAGCACAAAGATCCAGAATTCGGGACAGCCCTGCTTGCTTCATCAAGGTCGCCATATTCGTGTATCGGCAGGTTGATTTCAATTCGGGCGGCGCGCTCTTGCAGCCAGTTTGCCGGCGCTGCAATCAAGCTGTGTTTGAGAATTTCCGGTTGACTTGCACAGGCGCGCAGGATGCAGTCCGGGCCGATGCCTGCCGGTTCTCCGGCAGTGATGATAAGCGGCTTCATTGATTCATACCGAGGTTGTCATACACGCAAACGATGGCAAGCGCATCTTACGCGCCGGAAACAGCGGTCATTTCCCGGATTATGTTCCAGCCGGATGTAGCATGTTTTGATGCGCCGCCGTTTGCATCAGGGCAGGCCTCATATCTTAATTTCGCATCAGCACGCAAGCTGGCAATCCAGCGGGGCACCTGCTCCTGCATTTCCACATTGGTCAGGATCTGGGTGATTTTGTCGCGATTGGCTTGCAGCGAATTGGGATCGACATGCCGTTTGGCGATCAGGCGAATAATATGCAAGCCGAACTTGGTTTTAACAACGCCGCTGGTTGCGCCTGCCTGCATGGAAAACACGGCCTTTTCAAACTCCGGCACCATCGCCCCTTTTCTGAACCAGCCCAAATCGCCGCCCCTACTGGCGCTGGGCCCCTGCGATGCTTCTTTGGCCCTGGTTGCAAAAGCCTCGTCACTGGCATCCGCCATTTCGTTGGCAATATCCTCCGCTCGGCGGCGAATTTTGGCGCGGGTTTCCTCATCCGCCGTTGTCGGTATTTGCAGCAGAATATGCCGCGCATGCGCTTCATCATAACTTTCGCCGGTTGCTTCCGGTTCCAGCCAGCGTTCATTCAATACCTTGAGAATATGAAAGCCTGAAGGTGAACGAACCGGTTCCGTGATACCATTAACCGGCAGTTCGAGGGCCGGATCGAAGCGCTGCGTAATGGAACCTTTGGTAAACCAGCCCATGACGCCCTGCTGTTGCCGATCAGGTGACTCCGAATAAATAGCGACCAATTGGGCAAAGTCCTTACCATCGACCAGCTGTTTGTGAATGTTACGCACTTTGTTGCGCACACGTGTCAGTAATTCGGGCGAAGGCTCGCCAGGCAGGGCGAGAAATATCTGAGCCAGTTGCACTTCTCGGCGGGATTTGGGCACGGCGAGATATTTTCTGTAGTATTCCTGAATCGATTCTTCGGAGACTTGTAGTTTGCTGCGCACGGCAATATTGATCAATTTACTGATCAGCAACTGGTCTTTCAGATTGTCTTCGAATTGTCCATAGTCCATACCCTGCTGTTGCATCGCTTCTTTCAGCTGGCTGGGTACCAGGTTGCTTCTGGCGGCCAGTTTTTCGACGGCATTATCCAGCTCTTCCGAACCGATTTTCAAGCCCAGTTTTCTGGCTTTCTGTAATTGCAGAATCTTGACGACGTGTGCATCCAGCGAGCGCTGGTTAATAATGGCTGTGGATGGCACAAAAGTCGAACCGGATTGGCGCAACTGCAAAAGTATGTTTTTTGTATCCTGCTGGACATCATAGCAGGTGATGGCTTCGTTATTGACGATGGCGGCAATACTGTCGAGTGGTTCAGTTCTGGCCGGCAGGGTAAGCAGCAGCAAAGCAGTTAGCAAAATGGGGAAGTGCATGAAGTCTCCAATGGCGAAAATATGAGAGTGTCGTTGTTATGGCGTTTTACCGGAATGATCCGAAAAACCAAGTTATATTCAGGAACCAACGCTACCCAGCCCCTTGAATTCGAGCAATAGACGGAAACCGAAATTGGCCGCAGTGCTGGTGCCGCTACGGCGATTGTTGCGATATCCTTCCACGCCCAGTTTCCAGCAGGCATGATTATATTGCAGGCCGATGGCCACTTGCTGCGACAGCTTAAGCGCCAGATCATATTGCCAGCGTCCGTTGGCCTGCCAACGCGTATTCAAACTGGTGCTGGCGCTGATATCAACCAACTGGGCCGGCGTAGCATAACGGGCATCAGTGAACTGATAACCGGCACGCACACGATTGCCCGGTGAAACAGCCCAGTCGACAGACGATGCGATCGTTGCCCAGTAGCGATCCGCCGGATTGTACTGGCCGCTGCTGTAAAAACGCATGTCATCAAAAGGTTGCCAAATCAATTCGCCGAGCAGGTTGGAAAACGGGCGCGTCGGGGCTGTCTGCAGGGCATTGTCTATACTTTTTCTGAGCAGATCGTAGGTGCCGCCAGCCCGGACAATCAGCATTTCACGGGCCGCACTTGTACCTGAAGCCTTAAATTGCAGGCGACTTTCCAGCAACAGGCTGATACGACTGGTTTTTTCAATACGGTCATAACCGGAGAAACGGCTGCCGGAGAGCAAATTACTCCAGGTCAGCAATCCGAAAGCCGAGTCAAAATTCGGCAGTGCGGCCTGGTTGGGCGCGTCAATATAATCATAGCGGGCAATGGGGGAAATCACATGCCGCCATCTGCGATCACTGCCAAGGCGTTCAAAATCGGAGCGTATTTGCAGGCTTGCTTCACCTGTTGTGCGATTTGACGTGCTATTGGCCAGGCCTGTATTCTGCTTTAACCAGTAACGCGTATGTTGCGCCCCTCCGGTCAGGATGGCGGAGACTCCGCCGCCGGCCAGTTGCCACGGAATTTCAACATAAGGGTGCAGATTGACCCGCCATCCATCGACCCCGCTACGCCGATCAAAACGGGTGCTTTGCTGGTCAAAATGGAAAATAGCATGAGGGGATAACGTCCACTGAAGTTTGCTTTGCAAGCGCGGCAAAATCTGTAATGTCGTTGCATTGCTGGTCAAAAGCATATCCTGTCGGTGGGCCGCCTGAATCAGCCAGTTTCCTTGCAGTGCGCCATATTGTTTTGAATCAAACTGTAGCGATTGCGATAACGTGGCCAGACTTTGCAGATAGATCGAACTGATTTCATCGCCAGTTGCATAATCAGCCAGATAATCATGATCGCTGACATGATCTGCCTCGACTTTGAAACGCATATCGGCAGGCAATCGCCAGTGCATATTACCCTGCAAACGGTTGCGAATGCTGCCTGTGACTGTGTCGTTAATACCAGCCACACTGATCGACTCTTTGCCGAATGCGGAAATATGGCGCAGTTCGCCCTCGCCAAAAAAACCGCGTGCGCTCATCCAGTGCGGTGTCAATGTAGCGTCCCAGTTGGCGGACGGGGCAAAATAGTATGGTAGCGCCACCTCCGTGCCACGCCGTTTGCCACTGCCGATACTCGGCGTCAGCAGGCCGGATTTTCTTTTCAGCGGCTGCTGCCACCACGGCGAATACAACACCGGAACACCCCACAGTTCAAAACGGCTGTGCGTTGCAGTCAGAACCCCGTTCTGCCCATCCAGCACGGCATGTTTGGCTGCAATACGCCATGATTCCTGATCAATCGGGCAGGATGAAAAGGTCAGTTCTTCGGCTTCAAAGGTTTGATCGTCGATGCGTTTTACCCGCTCAGCCGTTAGTCGTTCGCCGCTGGGCAGTATAATGACGGCCTTGCGCATATTGCCGGTTTTACTGCCGGTGTGCATGATAGCCTGTTCTGCGTGAATGATTGCCTTGTCAGATTTGATAATGACATGGCCTTTGGCTTCCAGCACATGTTCATTGGTTCGGTATGTCACCTGATCGGCGGTCAGCGTATCGAACTGGCGTTTGATAATGACATGGCCACGCGCAATCACCACGCCATCGGCGGTTCGACTGATCTCGTCGGCGTTAATATCCACCGCAGCAGCAAATGCAGGCGGTATGATCATCAACAGCAACATCAGATTCACGGCAGCAATAAAAAAACGATATGGTCGCGGCATGTGAGGCAAGCTATCCTGCAATTTGGATGCGTCCACTATGATCGCCGGACGATTCGCTGTGGTTCGACTTGCGGGTAAAGTGCAGGGCTAAGCCGGTTTGATAGCGAAGCCGAGATAATTGACAGACAGATCGTCAGTCAACGAAAAGTGATCGGTCATCATGGCATAGCTCATGCCTTTGACATCTTTCATTTCCAGACCGGCAAGACGCAATGCACCGTGCATTTCCGATGGTTTGATGAATCGGGCATATTCGTGCGTGCCTTTGGGCAGCCAGCCGAGGATATATTCCGCCCCCAGAATAGCCTTGATATACGATACCGGATTGCGGTTCAGCGTCGCAAAAAAGAAATGCCCGCCGGGTTTGATCATGGCGGCGCAGGCAGCCACTGTACGCGGTACATCCGGCACATGCTCCAGCACCTCCAGACAGGTGACCGCATCATAGTTTTGCACATGGGTCTCGGCCCAGTTTTCGGCATCATTTTCGACATATTCAACGGCCACGCCGGATTGCTCGCTATGCAAGCGCGCCACGCCGAGCGCCCTGGGGGAGCGGTCAATACCCGTCACGGTTGCACCCCGCGCCGCCATATTTTCGGCCAGTAAACCGCCGCCACAACCGACATCCAGAATACTGGCACCACTGAATGGAACATGTCGGGCAATATAATCGAGCCGAAGCGGATTGATTTTATGCAAGGGTTTGAATTTGCCGGTGGTATCCCACCACTCTTCGGCCATAGCTTCGAATTTGGCAATTTCTTCAGTATCAAAATGTTGTGCTGTTGGCATGCTCGAAAGGATGTCCGCACCGCAGCATGAAGGCAAGCGCGGTAGAATTCATGCATGGCCGGGGCTAGTCTGTCCGGGTGTTCGGACGCATTGTTTTGATCAGGGTATTGCAGGCCATCCCCACCCTGCTGGGCGTAGCGACGCTGGTGTTCTTTCTGTTGCACCTGGTGCCGGGCGATCCGGTTGATGCGCTGCTGGGCGAAACAGCCATGCCGGCAGATCGCCAGGCACTACGGTTGGCGCTGCATCTGGATCAACCGATACTTGTTCAATACGGTCATTATCTTACCGGTTTAAGCTCGGGAGACTGGGGCGCAAGTCTGATTGATCACCGCTCCGTTCTGCAACGCATACTGGAACGCGTACCGGCCACTGCCGAACTGGCATTGGCAAGCCTGCTGCTGGCCGTACTGCTGGCGCTGCCGCTGGGTTACTGGGCGGCCCGGCATGCTGGTAAATCTCAGGACGTGGCAGCCATGGGCTTTTCATTAATCGGTATCTCTATTCCCAATTTCTGGCTGGGGCCGGTGCTAATGCTCATCTTTGCCGTGGGGCTGGGCTGGTTGCCTGTTTCCGGCATGGGCCAGCCGGGTTCGATCGTGTTGCCCGCGATTACACTGGGCACGGCGCTGGCGGCAGTGCTTTCTCGTATGACGCGTTCATCATGGTTAGAAGCCATGAGCATGGACGCCACACGCACGGCGCGCGCTTTTGGCGTTTCGGAGCGCGTCATCTGGTGGCGCCACGCAGCACGACTGGCCGCAGTGCCGGTTATTACCATGTTCGCCCTGCAACTGGGCGCAGTGCTGGGCGGGGCGGTGATTACCGAAACCGTATTCGACTGGCCCGGTCTCGGCCTGTTGACCATCGAGGCCATCCAGCGCCGCGATTACCCGCTGGTGCAGGGTTGCGTGCTGATGATAGCGCTGTTCTATGTTTTGGCCAATCTGCTGGCTGATCTGCTGGGCTTATGGCTTGATCCCAGGCAGCGGCAAGCCCTTCCCTTTACCCACAAATCACGTCACAGAACCCTTGCACATGGGTCAGACCAAGGCGCGGTGCGCAGATAATGGTTGTTCCATTGGCAAGCCTGAACTGCTGTTTTTGCATATACCCAATGCACGGAGGTGACAATGTCTATCCGCCCTGCCGCTGTTGCTGACCTGTTTTATCCGGCCGACGCCCGTAAACTGCGCGCATGTATTCGTGGCGCGCTGCATGATGCTTTAGCACCGTTATCTGAATCGCTGCCGACCCCCAAAGCCATCATTGTTCCGCATGCCGGTTATATATATTCCGGCCTGACGGCGGCCTATGCCTATGCCAGCCTGAAAGCATCAGATATTCAACGCGTTGTTCTGCTCGGCCCGGCACACCGCGTTCCGTTCTACGGCATGGCTGTGCCCGGCGATCATGCGTTCGCAACGCCGTTGGGCGAGGTTGCGCTGGATACAGCAGCCATGCAAAGGGTGCTGACATGGCCTGATGTGCAGGTGAATGATGCCGCCCATGCACAGGAGCATTCACTGGAGGTTCAACTGCCATTCCTGCAAATGGTTCTTGAGGACTTTTCACTTCTACCCTTATGTATTGGCTCAGTGCAAGCGGACGCCGTGGCACGGGTTATCGAAAGCCTGTGGGGTGATCCGCAAACGTTGTTTGTTATCAGTTCCGACCTGTCCCATTTTCACACCTACGGGGAAGCCAGGGCGCTGGATAGGCGCAGCATTGAAACCGTGTTGCGGATGCAATCTCCGTTAAACCATGAACAGGCATGCGGCGCGACGGGCATCAATGCCCTGCTGAATGTGGCCCGGCAACATGGCCTGACTGCAACATTGCTGGATTATCGCAATTCCGGCGATACGGCGGGTGATATGCAGCGTGTGGTCGGTTACGCTTCCATCGCATTTTTTGAGGAGGAATCGGCATGAGTATGCATCAAGGCCCTGTTTTGATTGCACTGGCGCGACAAGCGATTGAAACCCGCCTTGGCATTGAGGTGGAAGATGTGAATGCCAACGGGCTGCGTGAACAGGCTGCCACGTTTGTCACGCTGAGCAAAAACGGCGTACTGCGCGGCTGTATCGGCACGCTGGAAGCACACCGCCCGCTGATTGATGACGTACAGGCCAATGCCGTGGCTGCGGCATTTCACGATCCGCGTTTTGCGCCGCTGACAGCCGAAGAACTGGCATCGTTGCGTATCGAAGTTTCGCTGCTGAGCACCATACAAGCGTTGCCCGTTGGCGATGAGCTTGATGCTTGCGCAAAACTCAGGCCGGGCATGGATGGGGTTGTGCTCGAATACGGCTCGAAGCGGGGAACCTTCCTGCCGCAGGTATGGCAGCAGTTGCCCGAACCGGTGCAGTTCATGGCCCACCTGAAACTGAAAGCGGGGCTGCCAGCCGGTTTCTGGCATGCAGATATTCGCCTGTTCACCTATCAGGTCGAAAAATATCGGCAAGCGGAGAAGGGCGCGTAAACATGGCCGATGCGCATTTCCCGGCTCGCTACTGGCATCGGCTCGATGACGGGCGGATTCAGTGCGATGTTTGTCCGCGCGATTGCAAGTTGCATGACGGGCAGCGAGGCCTGTGTTTTGTCCGCAAACGTGAAGGCGAGCAGATGGTACTCACCACTTATGGTCGCTCATCCGGTTTTTGTATCGATCCGATTGAGAAGAAACCCTGCAATCATTTTTATCCCGGTTCCAGTGTATTGTCGTTCGGCACCGCCGGCTGTAATCTGGCCTGTAAATTCTGCCAGAACTGGGATATCTCCAAATCGCGCCAGTTCGACCGTTTATGCAATCAGGCCGAGCCGGAACAGATTGCCCAGGCGGCGCTCGATCACGGCTGTAAAAGCGTATCTTTCACCTACAACGATCCGGTCATTTTTCTCGAATATGCCGTCGATACGGCGCGCGCCTGCCATGCGCTGGGCATCAAAACGGTGGCCGTAACGGCCGGATATATCCATGCTGCAGCGCGCTGCGAATTCTTTGAACACATGGATGCGGCCAATGTGGATTTGAAAGCATTTACGGATGATTTCTACTATAAATTATGCGCTGGTCAGTTGCAGCCTGTGCTCGATACATTGATATATCTGAAGCATGAAACGGATGTCTGGTTTGAAATCACCACCTTATTGATTCCGGGCAAGAACGACAGCGATGCTGAACTGACTGTCATGTGCGACTGGATTGCAGAACACTTGGGGCCGGACGTGCCGCTACACTTCACCGCCTTTCATCCCGACTGGAAAATGACCGATTTACCGGCGACCCCCGCCGCAACATTAAGCCGCGCCCGCGCTATCGGCCTGAAAGCCGGATTACATTACATCTATACCGGTAATGTGCACGATAGTTCTGGTGGAACAACGCTGTGCCCTGTATGTCGCACCAGTGTCATTGTGCGCGACTGGTATGAAATTCTGGAATATCGCTTATCCGACGATGGCGATTGTCGCATCTGCGGCAATCATATTCCCGGTCGCTTCGGCCCGTTTACATCGGCCTTTGGCGCTCGTCGCGTGCCGGTTCAGATTTAGCCCGGCTGTATTGCGCGCAGGATGGCGGCAACGGTGGTGAATGAGCCGAGCACCAGAAATTTCCCGTCTGCCTGCCGGTCGATTTCATCTTGCAGTACCGCCGCTGCCGATAATGAAGCATTGGCATGATTGCTGATGACCCGTTTTGCATATGGCTCCAGTAATGGCAGAACATCATCAAGACAGCGGTCTTGGCGTGTAAACACCAGCATGGCATCGAACGGGTCGGCCAGCTGCTTGAGCGATGGCAACAGCGCTTCGATGGCATGGCGATTATGGGCAGCATCCAGCCAGACATCAGCATGGCCAATATGACAATGTTGCAAACGCCCCGGCACAACGCAATTTGAGATCGCCTGCCGCGCCATGTGCAAATCCATGTCTGGAAAATCAGGCTTGAGTGATTGCATTGCCGCCCATGCCAGTGACGCATTGATGTGCTGATGCAGGCCGGGGGTCGCCAGCCTGTTCCATGATTCACCCACTGAACAAAAATGAACTGCCGGGTTAAAAGTGCGTAAGGCTGAGGCGATTGTGTCAGCTTGCGGCGCGCTAATACTGAAGCGGCAGCCCTGCATGACATAGGCTTTTTCGGAGGCAATTTCTGCGATGGATTCGCCCAGCCAGTTCTGATGATCCAGTGCAATGGGCGTAATGAGCGCCATATCCGCCGCTATGGCTGTGGTTGCATCGAGTCGGGCACCGACGCCTGCTTCCAGCACTTCCACGTCAACCCTCGCCCGGCTGAACTGATCCAGCGCCAGTGCGGTGGCAGTTTCAAAATAAGATGCGCCCGCTGTACGCGCCAGCGGCATGATGCGCTCCAGACTGGCCAGCAGGGAAGCATTCTCAACAGCAATCCCGTTGATGCGAATACGTTCATTAAATTCGAGAATATGCGGCGAGGTGTAAAGCCCAACCTTAAACCCCGCCGATTGCAGGGAGGAAGCCAGCATGGTTGCCGTTGAACCTTTGCCGTTGGTGCCTGCAATGCGAATACGCAGTTTCGGCCTGTGGCAATCCAGTCCGGTAAGCAACTGTAACATGCGTGCGTGACCGGGTTGATAATCGCGGTCGGCGGATGGCTTGCCCAGTTCAGCCAGCCAAGCATCAATGCTGGCGGGTTTATCACCCATAGCGTGATTTAACCCGGACTGCCGAACCGAGAATCATTGCGCCTTCATTTTGTTATGCCCGGATTGGGTGCCGCGAAGCGGGGTGAGGCGCTATTCATGAAGCGTTTGGGTTAGCCGTTTTGTTGGCGGTAGGGGCGCTCGCTCAAATGGTTCAACAGCGTGGCCAGATAATCGCGCAATTCGCGGCGATCAACCACTGCATCCACCAAGCCGTGTTCGAGCAGAAATTCGGAACGCTGGAAGCCTTCCGGCAATGTTTCACCGACTGTTTCCTGAATCACGCGCGGACCGGCAAAGCCAATCAGAGCTTTCGGCTCGGCTATAATCACGTCGCCTAACCACGCCACCGAGGCCGATACGCCGCCCATGGTCGGATCGGTCAGCAGACAGATAAACGGCAGGCGTGCGTCATTGAGCTGGTTGACGGTGGCCGATGTTTTGGCCATCTGCATGAGCGAGAGCACCCCTTCCTGCATGCGTGCGCCGCCGGATGCGGTGATTAGCAGATAGGGACAGTTCCGTTCCAGCGCATGTTCCATGCCGCGTACAATTTTTTCTCCGGCGACAGAACCCATGCTGCCGCCCATATAACCGAATTCGAAGATAGATGCGGATATCGTGCGGCCATGAATGTCGCCCAGATAATTGCGAATGGAATCTTCGGGGCCGGTTTTTTTGGCGGCGTCTCTGGTGCGGTCTTTATATTTTTTCTGATCTTTAAAATTCAACGGATCTTCAGAACGCAGCTCGTTGTCTTTTTCCTCAAAACTGTCCGGGTCAAACAGCAGTTCAGCGCGCTGAGGTGCAGGCATGCGTAAATGATGATTGCATTTTGAGCAGACTAAACCATTGCGATCCAGTTCCTTGTTGTATAATGCTTCGGAGCAATTCGGGCATTTTACCCACAAGCCTTCCGGCGAACCGGAGTCGGTGGACTTCAGGATATTCTTTGGCGTTTCAATCAGGCGTGTAAACCAGCTCATTAATCAGCAGACCTCTTGTCTTTGTCCAGGGCGTAGCCTAGAACAGTAATTCATCCACCTGGGTCAACATGCGCAAATGCGGCACATCCAGCGCTTCGACTTCGGCAGTCATGATATTCAGCGATTCGGGCTTCATATGATACAGATAGACCGGCACCCTACCAAGTTGTTCAAACTTTTGCAGATCCGTGCGTATGCCGTTCGGCGTCAGATGGCCGCTGAGATCGGCCAGATACTGATAGGCGTTGGGGAATGAGCAATCCATGATGACGGCTTTCAGGTTTGGCTGGGCATTGGCGATTTCCCATAAACGATCCGTATTGCCCGTATCGGCTGTATAAATCACCTGTTTATCATCCTGATCGAGCAGAAACCCGGTGCAGGGAACAGGATGATTGACTGCAATGGGTGTGATGCGAACGCCGTCAATCTCGAAGGGAACTTCCGGCTCGATATTCTGTAGTCTGAGAATGGCATCCGCCTGGCTGGGAATCAGAGTGAAATCAGGCCAGATCAGTCCGTTCAAGAAATGCTCTTTCAGCACCCGGTTATTTTCTGCAAGGCTATGAATGGTCACTGTCCGGTTATCCAGATTGCCGCCAAGCCGTTTCAGCGAACGATTATCGGCTATAAAAGCGATATCCTTGATATGATCGAGATGGGTGTGCGACAGGCAGATATGGCGGATGCCGTGCTGCTCTTCCAGTGACAGAACTTCGGTGGGCGAGCCGGCATCCAGCAGAATCGAATCATTGACCAGAAAAGAGGTCAGCCTGAATCCGAGCAGCTGCCCGCCGTAACAGCCCAGCACTTTGATTCTCAAGCGGATTCTCCGGCTGCTCCGAAACAAACCGCCTGACGCATGCTGTTGGCGGAATTGCGCATAGCTGCCAGGGCATTATCGTTTTCGGTAATGCGGGATACGAAATGGCTGCCGACCACCACGCCATCGGAAAATTGTGCAACTTGCGCTGCCTGTTCGGGCGTTTTAATGCCAAAGCCGACACATACAGGCATCTCACTCATATCTCGAATATGCGCTACTTTACTGCGAATGGTATCAATATCACCCATTTCGGCGCCGGTAATGCCGGTCAGTGACACATAATAAATAAAACCGCTGCCGTTATCGCAGGCCAGTTGAATGCGCTCGTCCGTCGATGTGGGCGAAAGCAGCAGGATGCGATCCAGATTGTGCGCTTTTAGCGCCGCATCGCAGATATGCCCTTCTTCCGGCGGGATATCGACAATAAGTACCGCATCAGCGCCGGCAGCACTGGCTTTTTCGGAGAAAATTTCAAAGCCCATAGCGTAAGGTACATTGGCATAGCCCATCAGTACAATGCCAAGTTCCGGATATGCCTCACGCACGGCGCAGGTCAGGTCAAACACATCGCCGATATGCGCGCCTGCCGCCAGCGCCCGCTCACTGGCGGCTTGAATCACCGGCCCGTCGGCCATCGGATCGGAAAAGGGCATGCCGATTTCCAGAATATCGGTCTTGTCAGCCAGCGCCAGCAGCAGCTCGCGACTGGCCGCCACATCCGGATCGCCTGCGGTCAGATAACCCACCAGAGCGGCGCGGTTATCGGCTTTGCAGCGTACAAAAACGTCAGACAACCGCGTATTCATGATGTTTCCTCCAGCCAGCCCAGATGCTTAAACACCGTATCCATATCCTTGTCGCCGCGACCGGACAGGTTAATCACAACGATCTGATCAGGATGCATGGCTCTGGCGATTCGAGCTCCGGCGGCCAGCGCATGGCTGGATTCCAGAGCCGGAATAATGCCTTCGCAACGGGTCAGCAGTTGCAATGCTTCCAGCGCATCATCATCGGTGGCGGCATCGAGTGTTAAACGTCCTTCTTCAAGCATAAAAGCGAGTTCCGGCCCGACGCCGGGATAATCGAGACCGGCTGAAATGCTGTGCGTGCCCTGCACCTGCCCCTCATCATCTTCCAGCAAATAGGTGAGATTGCCATGCAAGATACCAGCTTTTCCGGCTGCCAGCGAGGCGGCATGCTTACCTGTAGTCAGCCCGTAACCAGCCGCTTCCACAGCAACCAGTTTTACAGACGCATCATCGCGGAACGGGTGCAATAAACCCATGGCATTGGAGCCGCCGCCGACACAGGCGACCGCCACATCCGGCAAGCGTCCTGCCTGTTTGAGAATCTGCGCCCGCGCTTCCTGCCCGATGACCGTATGAAACTGGCGCACCAGCAATGGATACGGGTGCGGGCCTGCCGCCGTGCCGAAGATGTAGAATGTATCCTCGCAAGTTGCTACCCAGTTACGCAGCGCTTCATTGACCGCATCTTTCAGTGTGGCCGTACCCGAATCAACCGGAATCACATTGGCACCGAGCAGGCGCATTCTTAACACATTCGGCATCTGTCGGGCCATATCTTCGCGACCCATAAAAATATCGCAGCTCATGCCGAACATGGCGGCGACTGTGGCCGTAGCAACGCCGTGCTGGCCGGCCCCGGTTTCGGCAATGACGCGTTTTTTGCCCATGCGCCGGGCCAATAAACCCTGCCCGATGGTGTTATTGATTTTATGCGCGCCGGTGTGGGTTAAATCTTCGCGCTTGAGATAAATCTGTGCGCCGCCATTTTGGTTCGACAATCGTTCGGCATGATACAGCGGCGTTGCCCGTCCGACATAATGCTCCAGCAGTTTCAAGCGCTCGGCCTGGAATGCCGCATCGCTCCATGCCTCAAAAAAAGCTTCTTCGATTTCCTTCAGCGGTTGCATCAGCGTTTCGGCTGCAAAGCGGCCTCCGAAACGACCGAAATGACCCCCCGCATCCGGTGCATGGGTGATTGTCAAATCATACATGGAAGCGAAATCATTATGTTGGGGGGACGGTATGTTATCTGATGAACTCAGTTTTGGTGGATTCAGCTTTAGTGGATTCAGATTTAGTGGATTCAAACCAACTCCCTGTTCAGCAAAGGTTCACTGCGTTGACAAAGGCAGATATTTTTTGCGCGTCCTTGATGCCCGGCGATTGCTCCACGCCGGTGGATACATCCAGCGCAAACCATGAACGCACAGTCATCGCCTCGGCCACATTCCCGACATTCAGTCCGCCAGCCAGCGATACGGGGTAATCGTGTTGAAAATCGTGCAGTAATGACCAGTCGAATGTGGCACCGGTACCGCCATACACACCTGCTGGCGCTTTGGCATCCAGCAGAATCGGGCAATTAAAGGCCGCAGCCCGTTTCAAATCATCGGCGCAGGATACATGGAGGGCTTTCAATACGCGCCGCCGCTGCGCCTCGCAGAATTCCGGTGTTTCATCCCCGTGTAACTGGATCACACCGAGTGGAACGCTTTGCAGCACCTTGGCAATGAAGTCCTGCGATGGATTCACAAACAGGCCGACTGCCGATACAAACGGGGGTAGTTGCCGGATAATCGCAGCGGCTTTGGCCGGCTCGATATAACGCGGTGATTTCTCATAAAAGACAAATCCGACCGCATCCACGCCCAGCCTTGATGCCGCCCGCGCATCTTCCAGCCGGGTAATGCCGCAGACCTTGATACGTGTGCGTGCCCCATATTGTATTACTGCCATGCCTGCACTCTAGGGGGTGCCAGCCTGTATGCCAAATGCAGGCAGTCAGTCCAGCTTTTGCAGGCAGTCCTGGGCGGCCAGTTTGTAGCATTCGGCCAGGGTGGGGTAGTTGAATACATTGCGGGAAAGGTCTTCAACTGTGCCATTGAAATTCATCAGCAACTGACCGGTGTGGATCAGTTCACTGGCATGTTCGCCGACAATATGCACGCCAATCAGTTGATGCGTTTTGGCATCGACAATCAGTTTTACGAGGCCATTGCAATCGCCGATAATCTGTCCACGGGCGCTGTCTTTATAGTAACCGCGACCAACCACGTAATTGATCTTTTCGGCGCGCACCTCTTTTTCGGTTTTACCTACCCATGAAATTTCCGGAATGGCATAGATCGCCATGGGCAGATTTTTAGCCATGGCCTGCGTTTCGCCGCTACAGGCGTGAATGCTGGCAGCGCGCCCCTGTTCCATGCCGGTCGAAGCCAGCGCCGGGCGCCCGACCAAATCGCCCACCGCATAGATATGCGATACGCTGGTTTGTAAGTTCTCGTTGACAGTAATCCAGCCCTGATCGAGTTCAATGCCTGCCTTATCAGGATGCAGACTTTGCGTATTGGGTGTGCGCCCCAGAGCATACAGTACAGCATCGGCATGTAATTCCTTGCCTGATTCCAGCCGCGCCAACACGCCATGATCATCTTTTCGAATGGCTGAGACATGCTCATTCATGTGCAGTTGCACACCCATGTTTTCAAACGAATCCGCCAGCACACTGACCACATCATCACTCAAAAATGAAAGCAGTTGTTGATGTGAATTGACCACACTGACTTCCACGCCGAGCGCCGCAAAAATCGATACGAATTCGCAGCCAATCACACCACCGCCAATCACTACCAGACTATTCGGCAATCGTTTGAGTTTGAGGATAGAGGTAGAATCCAGCACGGTTTTTTTATCGAACGGAACATCCGATGGGCGACGAGGACGAGAACCTGTGGCCAGTATAATAATTTCAGCCGTTAAACATCTGCATGTTCCCGCAGCGCCAATAATTTCCAACGTATGTGCATTCACAAATGCTGCTTCACCCGGAATCAGTGCCACGCCCGATTTAAGCAATCGCTTGAGAATCACCGCTTCCTGCTGGGCAATGATATTATCTTTGCGCCGCACAACTTCGGCCATGATACCGTAACGCGCTCTATGGCTGGCTTCGCGCATGCCACGCTCACTGCTTCGGGAGGCCAGATAAGCCGCTTCGCGCAGCGCTTTACTCGGAATCGTGCCAGTCTGAAGCCCTGCCCCGCCGATGCTGGGTTTACGCTCAATGATGGCAACTTTTTTGCCCATGCTGGCCGCCTGCCATGCAGCATGCTGGCCGGCAGGGCCGGAACCCACGATCAGAACATCATAATCCATTGATGTATCTCCTCATTCAGAATAGTCAGAACAAAAGAATTCGTTAAAGATATCCGCCTCGTCAAGCCCACAGACTTCCAGTATACCTTTCCTGAAGCAAGGTATCAGGAAAGAGATGCCTGATCTTTGTGTGTGGTCTGTCATATCATGTGATAAACCAACGTATAGACATTATAAAAATATGGGCTATAGTGGTTTTCAACCTGGATTATTCATAAATACTGCTGCGCCTCGCTTGTTCGTTTGCCCGCAACAAATCCTTTGTCAGTTGTCCGTATGCACTGCTACGGTCGCCTTCTTCGGAATCCGTTGCGAACAAACGTCCTGCGCGATCATCACAGCGATTCATGAATAGTCCAGATTAATACGCTCCAATTCAGGCAGAAAAAAGGATGGGTTTATTATCGCTATTATTTTGTCAAAGAGCAGAAAAAAATGCGCTGTAAATAAATGAACGATCTTCATGAAATGGCATGCCAGATGAACCAAAGGATTACGCCATGACTGAACATGGGGAAGCATATGGAGAGCATCATTCAACTTCATTCGCCACGTATGTTCATTTGCCAATACATTTCATGGTTCTCATCGCTATGTTGGGGGCGGCGCTGATCGGAGTTTCACTTTTTTATAGTATTAATCAACCATGGCTGGGGCTTTCTTTTATTGAAAGTGATGTGAAAGGGTTAATGGTTGCTGATGTTGATCCAGATGGACCATCGGCAACGATTATCGCCTCTGGCGATGCTTTGCAGTCAATCAGGGGTGTAAGATCCCCATGGATGTCGCTTGACAAAAATCTTCTGATAGAGGATCCGGACATATTGTCCTTGTTTTCCGAGCGGAGGAAGTTGCAGGAACGTGAGCAGGCTCTGTATCAGGTGATGCGGGATCCCGTTGTCCATATACGGCTTGGCGATGGACGTGTGGTCAAGGTTCAGCCCGGCAAAATACGTCCTTTGTCCACCCTGTCATTCAGCTTTCTGGTTCTGAACATGATTGCATTTTTTGCACTGATGATTGGTGCGGGCGTCTGCTCCGTACGGATGGATTCTCTACCGGCAAGGCTGCTGCTTTTTTCCGGTGCCGGTTTCGCCATTGCAGCATCGAGCGCCGCTGTATACATCTATCGTGAACTGGCCATCAATCCGGAACAATTTCATTTTTTTACTGCGTTCAATCACCTGGGCATCTTTATCTACATTGCAAGCGGGCTTGGCCTGCTCTGGCACTACCCCCGTTCGCTAAAGTCCTGGCCAATGACACGCATTATGATTGTTTTTGTGGCGCTCGTCTGGATGAACGAACAGGGACAATGGCTTGAGTTACCTTTCCACAGCTATTTTTTTCCGGTTGCTCTCCTGTTTCTGCTTGCAGCGGTTTTTGGCATAGCGCAATGGCGTCATTCACATCATAGGCCTGTTGACCGAGCCGCCATCAAATGGGTTTTGTTGTCTATTTTTTTTAGTATTTCCGCCATCATGGTACTGTATTTCATTCCTGGTATGCTGATTCACCGTTCCATATTACCAATAGTCTGGAGTTTTGCGGCGGCGTTGATCCTGTATCTTGGCTTTGTGTTTGGTGTGATCCGTTATCGGCTGTTTGATATTGAGCGTTGGTGGTTGAACATCTGGTTGTGGTTTGCCGCCGGTCTGGCGGTTGTGGCGTCGGATGCGGCCATAGGATTGCTATTGCCCCAGGTTGACTCCTATGCTCTGCCATTGGCCGTTCTTCTTGTGGGGTGGTGTTATTTTCCGGTTCGGCAATGGGTTTGGCATCGCCTGTTTGGATACTCACATCGTGAGATTGGGCAATTCCTGCCGACGCTGGTTCTGGGTCTGGTGAAGCGTAGCAGAGATGATTCGGAAAAGTGGTGGATGGAAATTTTGCAAGAGACCTTTCACCCCATGCATCTGTCCCGGATACCTGCTTTGGATGATGTGTGTTTGCAGGATTATGGTGGAAAAATGCTTATCCCGTCCATACACGGGCGAGATGCCTTCGAGCTATGTTATGCGGAGCAGGGACGGCGTCTGTTTGTTCCTGAAGATGCCAGGATCGTCAAGTCACTTATTGAGATTGCTCGACGCACGGAACAACAGCTGCATTCTTATGCACGCGGCATGAACGAGGAGCGCAGGCGTATCATGCGCGATCTGCATGATGAGGTTGGCGGACAATTGTTAACGCTTGTGCATCAGTTAGAAACCGAGAGAGCGACAAAGCTGGCCAGTTCCGCCCTTACAGCACTTCGTGAGGTCATCTATAGTATGGATGAAAAGGATCCGGTGGATTACGAGATGGCTTTCTCTCGCTGGCGTATTCAGGTCAGCGAGCGATGTGAGTCGAGCGGGATCGAATGGTGCTGGCAGGGTGCGGATAATCTGAAACAGGGCTTGCTTACGAATCGTCAGTATTACAATATAAATCTCGCTTTTAAAGAATCGTTGACCAATGCTCTGAAACATCCGGGAACATCGAATATTTTCGTCTCGATGGATATCTCCGATGGGTATTTTCTGTCAGAGATTAAAAACAATCTTGGCAAGCAAATTCCTGAAACGCTACAACTGGGCAAGGGATTGCATAATATGCAATCGAGGATTCAGGAGATTGGCGGTCAATTTGATTATCAAATCAAAAAAAAGGCATTCATCGTTACATTTCTTGTACCCCTTGGCGATGCCAACACAGGGGGATAGCTGGTCATGCAGTCAGTTTTAATCGTTGAGGATCATAATGATACGCGGGAGTGGTGGATGGAAAATATCTCCAGCGCCTTCCCTGATGCTGTTGCGGAATGTTCCGTTACGCTCAGAGATGCCCGTGAGAAGTGCGCCAGTAAGTGTTTTTCACTGGCCCTTGTGGATATCAACCTGCCCGATGGCAGCGGCCTGGAACTGGTTCGGGAGCTGGTTTTGCAGCATCCGGATACATACATCGTGATGTCAACGATATTTGATGATGATTATCATGTTTTTTCGGCTCTCAGGGCAGGGGCCAATGGCTATCTGATCAAGGATCAGCCGCGCAACAGCCAGCTTGAGATGCTCAGGGATATCGTCAATGGTCAGCCTCCGATTTCTCCCGGAGTGGCACGGCGCATTCTGCGCTACTTTGCCGAACAGAGGGTGGAACAAAAGTCGGTATCGCAACAACTGACCGGGCGTGAACAGGAAGTGCTCAGGTTGATCGCCAAGGGATACAGTCGACCGGAGGTGGCGGATCTTATAGGGCTGACCTTGAACACGGTGTCAAGTTACACGAAGGTGATCTATCAAAAACTCAATGTGTCCCGCCGTGCCGAGGCGGTCATTGAAGCGATCAGGCTGGGCCTGATTTCTGGTGAGTAGGGGGCATTCTCAATCAAAAGCGCCATGCTGCGTTGTTCGTCGTTTATTTGGAATAACCAAACATCTCTCCTCTCGCCTTAGCTGGCGCTTTTTCAGGCGCAACAGGACGGCGTTTTTGATTGAGAACGCCCACTGGGATGATGAATGATGCCAACAGCCTGAATCCGGGGGCCCCCGATCGGGGGGTTGATCCCTCCGAATGCAGTTGCCTAGAATTACCGACATGAGAGCTTGTAAATGGCGTAAGGCGATTCTTTTAAATCTAATCATCGGGTGCGTTGTCCTGTTTCCTGTCGAAGTGATGGCGGCGCAATCGGACTGGCGTGGCACCATTTCCGGTAACGGGGGGAAGAATGATCACCTGTCATTTCAATGTCCCAGAGCATTCCTGGGGATCAAGGGCGATATGCTTCCCACCCATTGGCAGGCGAATGATCGTGGCCGCAGGCTACAACTGGGTCATGCCTCGATAAACGGCGATTACATGGTATGCGCCTATCGTTCCCCGAAGAATCGCAAGCAGAGATTCGGGCCGGTTCGGCGGTTGGCGCCAAGGGGTTATCGCTGCATATCGGATGGTATCGGCTCATTTCGATGTCAGAAAAAACAAAGCAGTTATAAATAGCGGGAGGATAGAATGATTAAAAATGTTAATATGAGATGGGTCTGGATGGTTGGTATGATCCTGATGTTGTTCCCGGCTTATGCCATGGCCGGTGATGCCTACACGGATCATTCAGCCACATCCCAGCGGCTTGAACATCTGGGTGCCCAGCGTGATTCAAAACCCATGGTAACGATTTATCAGGTAAAAAGCACGGTGCGGGAAGTATCGGCAGCTTCGGCTACGGATATGTTTATTACCGCGCTGGTCAAGTCGCACCGCTTTCTGGTCATGGAGCGTCAGCGCCTCGATGAGAGTGTCTATCGGGAAAAGCAGATGAATCAGCAGGGGCTGACTACAGGGCACGTGGCGGAAAAACGGATGACTGGCGCGAATTATATCTTTGTCGCCGCCATTACCGAGGCCAATTCCGGCGCAAGCAGTACCGGGGCTGCCGGAACCTTTGCCGGGCTTGGGCTGGAAAGCAGTGGCAAGGATGCCGAAATAGGCATGGATGTCCGCATCCTTGATGCCGGCACAGGTGCGATTATCGATGCCATCAATGTGCGTAAAAAGGTATCGCAGGGCGGCATGTCTCTTTCCGGCGTCGGCTCATTTCTGGGTTCCATGGTTGGTATCAATACACATGGTGCCGATGCCAGCGTCTCGCATGATAGCAAGGAGGGCGTTGACAAGGCCCTGCGCGCCCTGATTGAACAGGCGGTGTATGAACTGGCAAAACGCTACGGCGGGAATTAAAGGCTGAAGCAGTGTTATTCCGGTTTTGGATCACTCTGTGCCTGATGCTTATCAGTTGGGCCGTGTCGATTGGAATCGCCCAGGCTTTGGAACCGGTCTATGTCCGTCAGCCGGTCGAGGTCATGCATGTTATCGAACTGCCGACCGGGTCGGAATATTATCACCGGGTGTTGCCGTTTGATCGCGGTTCTCCACTACAGCGCGGATTTTATTTCGGGCATGGCTTTCATGCCGTTTATCTGACGCGCGCCTTGCCCGGCAGGCAATATACGCTTGGCTTTCGTTATGCCGCCAACTGGCGGAAACGGGTGGAGGTGATGCTGTTTGATCGCTGGCCCTTTAGCCCCGGGGCGCAGCAGTTTGATCTGCCGCACGGCCCGACACTCAGGGGGCGATTCGATCAGGTTGAGTTGCGCTGGCATCTCTCCATCTCACCCGAAAGCACAGGAACCCTGCTCTACATTATGGTCGAGGCATCAGATGCCATTCCGGAACGCTACGAGGGTTTTCCGCATGATCTGTTCCTGGCCTGGCCGCCCATCGAGTCGCGCAATCAGATTGGTCATGGCGTGACCTATCTGCAGGGGCCGGAAAATATCCTGCTTGCCGAGCAGGCTCCCGGAGCGCCGCTGTTGCTCTCGGCGATTGGAACCAGGCAGCCGGGCCCGGTTTCTTTGCCGGCGTGGGAACCGCCCGGTGATCTGATTATCAACGGAGCATTCACAGCAGGGCTACAGCACTGGTCTCCGATTCAGGCTATCCACCGATCAAAACGGCATGTGGAGGCTATTTCAGTTGGTCGTGATGGTCTTGTCTTGCGCGGGGGAAAAGGTGAATCCAAATCAGAGGTGCAACAGCAACTGGAAGTGAATGTACGCGGATCAACCCGGTTGATGCTTCAGGCGCGGGTCAAGATCATCAGGCAGACCGAGCCGGGTTTGGGAAAAAGCGGAGATGTCTCGCCGCTGGCGATTTCCGTTTGTTATGACGATATCAAGGGTAGGCCGCATTGCGGCAAGGATGCTTATACCCATCGTTTTTACAGCCTGAAACCCAACAGCCGAAAATCGCTTCGCAATGGACAGTGGATCCCACGTGGCGAGTGGTATTGGTTCAGAGCAGACCTGATGCGTCTAAGCCCGCGCCCTGTCCGTATCCGCTCTATAACCATCAATGGCTCAGGCAGATCCAAATGGCAGTCTCAGGTTCGCGAAATTCACCTGATAAGACATGGAGGAAAGCATGAATAGCAAAATAATCAGGTTAAACCTTCTGATAACATGGATGGTTGTTGCAACAGTTTTCTGCGCGGTGTCTGTTGCATGGGCAGGGCCGCTGGATCGTGGCGAGATGCAGCCGCGTCATAACCCGGCGGCAAATAGCATGCTCCGCGTGCCTGGCGTGCTTGGCCAGTCCGAGCGGTATGCATTGGAAATGCTGCAACGGGCGGGATTGAATGTGAATGCAAAATATATCCGGCAGTCCATGGATAAGTACGCCGGCAGGAATGGAACCGTTGTAAAGCAAATCCCTTCAGCCGGTGGCATGGCCATGCTGGGTTCCTCGGTCACCATCACGATATACAAGGTGGAGGGCGAACCAATCAACAATTCCGGTGGCGGCTACGGTGATTCGGGTGGCTACGGCGATTCGGGTGGTGGTGATGCCGGGGGCTCAAGCGGCGGTTATGGTGATTCAGGCGGTGGCTACGGTGATTCGGGTGGCTACGGCGATTCGGGTGGTGGTGATGCCGGGGGCT
>CAZKME010000001.1:0-6578 GCA_964553725.1 uncultured Zetaproteobacteria bacterium | reverse complement strand
CAAGCGGCGGTTATGGTGATTCAGGCGGTGGCTACGGTGATTCGGGTGGCGGTTATGGCGGTTCGGGCGATTCAGGTGTGGACTCGGGTGATAGTAGCGGTGACTCAGGTGGTGATTATGGCACAGATGGAGCTGGCTCGGAGGATGGATCCTCCGGCCCGGATTGGAGTTCTCTCGGTTCTGATTCCGGAGGCGGCAGCGCGCCATAATACAAGTTTAGTGGAGAACAGGTCAGGGGGTAAATATGAACAAAACAATTGTAGGGATTATAGCATGCGCTTTCATGCTATTGGGCGTCGGCAATAGTTACGCCGGCCTGTCTGCGAGGGGCGGTGGGGAATCGAGAATGATCACATCCATATCCCCAGCCACTGTTTTCAATACGACAAGGGCGACTGTGACGCTCTCAGGCCGTTTCTCGAAAAAACAGGGCCGGAACAGAAGGGTCGTGATTTCACAGGACAGGTTGCCCACTCCCATTCCTGTTCGCGTACACGAATGGAAACGAGGCCGGATCAGAGCCGAAATTCCTGCGGCAATACAGCCGGGCCGATACCACATCTTCCTTGAACGCGTTTACCGTAATCAGTGGCGAGCGATTTCCAATAAAAAGGCATTTGAAATCAAAGCAGCACGCACGATGTGGCAGATTCGGGGAAGGTACCAAACCTTCATCTGCAACACTCCACCACAAAAATTACTGATTTCTGGAGGGCCGTTCAAAAGTGGTGGCCGTCATCCGCAGGCGCTCAATATCCATGTGGAGATACAAGCGCCCATCAATACAAGTTCGTTGCCTCCGACTCTTCACGTTATATCAGACACTGAGATTATAGCACTGGTTCCTCCCTGCCTAAGTACTCATCGCGGCACCAAACTGCGATTGGTGTACCCGAACGGAACAAAAAGTAACTGGATACCTATCGAACAGACAGGGACGCGTTAGGGAAGGTCTGAACAGGTGCATCCGTACATCTGTTCAGGGCGCAGGGAGAAAACGAAGTTTTGCCCTTGGTTGCAAAATCAGGCAGTTACGCGTCCGATTTTGTCGGTGCATCCATGTGCCGCACTGAGGCCATGGCTTTTTCAGAGCATCCTTAGATCACAAATGGGATTAAAAATCAGGGGGGCCCCGATCGGGGGATTGCGCCGATATTATTCAGATCACATCATCCCCGCTGCCAGCAACAAACTACAGTGCTTGGCACACTGCCAACATAAAGAAGGAGGAATCAATGAAACAGAAAATTAAATTATCCACTGGAAAATGGACGGGGATTTTTGGCATGGCGGCAATGGTATTTACCTTGTGCGGCATTTTTCCCGTTTCTGCTGATGCGAAATCGCCATCCTACGTTTTGGAATGTCGTGGCGGCGGGGGAATGTATGCGAGTGTTCATAAGGTCGGGAGCGTCCAAATTAGGGGGTTTCGCAGTGCGAGAGCAGCCGCAAGTGCTCGGCATCCTGGTCCCGGAGAGTGCGCATGGCTGGATCGTCCGATGCGCCGGGATGAGCCGAAACAATTATGGTATCCCCGTCGTAATTCCCCCATTGAATCTGTCAGGGTTCGCGCAAATGCAACCACCATCGGATGGATGGACACTGCTCGTTATCCAATCATAACGGTGCTGAAGGCAATCCAGAAAGGTAAAGTGTTTTTGGTTCATGTGAAGCAGGTTCGAATCAGTCACAGAAAGGTGTTCCGTATTGAGCGAGTCGGCCCGTGATCGCCTGATTGCGAAATTTTGGCGGATAAAAATGTAAAAGGAGGAAACATGAAAATGAAGAAAACGATTTATTCAATAACAGCGCTGGCGAGCTTGGCGCTGATGGGTGTGCCGGGCGCGTTCGCCGATGTGACGGTGGTTTACAAAATGACCGCGCCAGACGGGAGTGCGACGCAAACCATCCGATATATCGATAAGCAGCATGTGCGGATGGAAATGGCAGGGCCTGTTGATACCAAGATGTACATGCTAAAACTTGGCGACAAAGTTTATACTATTACTGGCATGGTAGTTCAGGATATGAGCCAGCTATCCCAGCTGATGGCCGCCATGGGAAGGGGAAAGAAGAGCAACCACACAGCGCATACGCCAATCAAATATGAAGATACAGGAAGAACTGAAACGATTGCCGGTATTACGGGCAAGGTATATCGCTTTGTCGAACGGGGAAAACGTCATGAAGTCGTACTCGGGAAGAATAAGGATTTGCAGGATGCTGTATTGGGTGTTGTTGAGATTACCAAAGCAATGGCAGGAACCGGGATGACAAAATCTAATTCCACGAGCCGGGTTCAGCAGGATGTGACCATCAAAAACATGTCGTTGCTCCGTATGGATGATCGTATCCGGTTGCAGTCCATGAATACAGACTCCATTTCCGATTCCGTATTTGAACTCCCTGCCCCGCCACAGCAGATGGGGGGAATGGGCAAATTGATGCAAGGGATTCTCGGGCGATAAAGGTCTTATTTTCTCGCAGAGGCGCAAAGAACGCAGAGGAAAAGCATTCGTGGTAAAAAGAAATAAACCATGATTTTCTTGGCGTTCTTGGCGAGAAAAAATAAAGGAATGAAATTTCGCGGAAGCGTAAAGAGCGCAAGAAAAGAGGAGGGATAAGCCATGGCAACAGCAAGAAAATTAGGGTGGTTCGGTAGTCTGATCTTCGGCGTGGTGTTCGTTGGCACGGGATATTTTGTCTTTCATCTTTCCATAGATGCCTATCACATGGGGCAGGCCAGCGAAACATGGCCCACAGTGCAAGGTGGCGTGATTTATTCAAAGGTGGTGACATCGCATAATTCCAAGGGGAGAACGCTGTATCGACCCGATATTCAGTATGCTTACCGTGTCGACGGCAAGGCATATAAATCGAACAAAATTAAGGCAGCGGGAACCACTTCCAGCTCGGATTCATCGAGTGCTTACGAGTCGGTGAGCCAGTATCCCGCCGGACGTAGTGTTACCGTGCATTACAACCCTGTAAAACCGTGGGTCTCCGTGCTCCAGTCGGGCATTGCATCCAGCACATACTGGCTATTCGTGTTTGGCGGCCTCTTTATGTTCGTGGGTGCGTGGGTTGCTCTCTCCGGTATTACCCGTGTTTTGCTCGGGGTGGGGATGCTGGGTGTGTTGACATTTGCATGGTTGAAGCGGGACAAATGATGCAGCCCCGTAAGCACAAGAAGGTATCTCGCGGAGAGCGCAAAGGACGCAGAGGAAGGCAGTTCATGGCAAGAAGAAGTAAACCATGATTTTCTTGGCGGGCTTTGCTTCTTGGCGAGAGCAAAAAAGAATGAAATCTCGCAGAGGCGCAGAGAGCGCAGAGGAAAGACGATCAAGTGACAGAGAATGAAATTGGAAAACAAGTCGTGGATGCGGCTGTTGGGATTCATCGGGAGCTTGGACCGGGGCTGCTGGAAAGTGTGTATGAAGTTATTCTAGCACATGAATTACGGCAGCGGGGCTTACAGGTGGAACGACAGGTTCCCGTTAGTATTGAGTATCAGGGGATTAAGTTCAATGAAGGCTTTCGGGCTGATCTTATCGTCGAGCAGAAGGTGATTGTGGAACTCAAGTGTGTTGAGAAGCTTAACAATGCACACAAGAAACAGCTTCTCACCTACCTTCGACTCACCGGGATGAGACTGGGCTATCTGCTGAATTTCGCTGAAGCTCTGATGAAGGATGGCGTGGTGCGCACCGTCAATCATCTGACTGAACAGAAGGTATGATTTTCTTTGCGCTCTTGGCGTCTTGGCGAGAGTAAATCAAAGACTGTTTCTCGCAGAGAGCGCAAAGAACGCAGAGGAAAAGCAGGAAAATATAATGATTAAACTTGGCGCTGTTGGCGGCTTGGCGAGAGTAAAACAAAGACTGTTTCTCGCAGAGAGCGCAGAGGACGCAAAGGAAGGAAGTTCATGGCAAGAAGAAGTAAACCATGATTTTCTTGGCGGGCTTTGCGTCTTGGCGAGAGTAAAAAAGGAGAAAACGTATGAACAGACATTCCCATGAAGTGGACTATAAAATTATCGGCCAGGATATGCAGATGGTCGAGGTGGAGCTGGATCCGGGCGAAACGGTGATCGCCGAGGCCGGAGCCATGACCTATATGGAGGAAGGCATTGCCTTTGAGGCGAAGATGGGCGATGGCTCGTCGGCGGAGAGCGGCCTGTTCGGCAAGCTGCTCAATGCGGGCAAGCGCGCCATTACCGGCGAATCATTGTTCCTGACCCATTTTACGCACAACGGCAGTGGCAAGAGCCATGTGGCTTTCGCCGCGCCCTACCCGGGTTCCATTATTCCCGTTGACCTGTCCACCATTGGCGGTGAACTGCTGTGCCAGAAGGATGCCTTTTTATGCGCGGCGCTGGGCACAAAGCTGGATATCGCCTTTACCAAACGGCTCGGCACGGGTTTCTTCGGTGGCGAAGGGTTTATTCTGCAAAAGATAAATGGCGATGGCATGGTCTTCATTCATGCCGGGGGAACGGTGATCGAAAAAGAGTTGCATGGCGAGACCCTGCGCGTGGATACGGGTTGTCTTGTGGCCTTTCAACCGTCCGTGGACTACGACATCGAACGCGCGGGCAATCTCAAGAGCATGGTGTTCGGCGGCGAAGGTCTGTTCATGGCGACTCTGCGCGGCACGGGCAAGGTCTGGTTGCAAAGCCTGCCATTCTCGCGCATGGCCGATCGCATTCTTGCCAATGCTCCGGCCCACGGCGGCAGCAGCCAGGGCGAGGGCTCGGTGCTGGGCGGCTTCGGGCGGTTGATTGACGGATGATTATTTGAATTGTCTGGAAACGAAGCTGATCCGAGCATTCAACCTTGGTGCAATAGTGCAATGGGGAAAGATCTTATGGGAAAAGTAACGGCCAATCGCTCGTTATTCCGCAGTGTATATTTTTGCGTAACTATGGCGGCAGGCTTGTCGGTCATGGTCATGACGCCTGCCATGGCCGAATCCAGGAATGTACGTGCTGTTCAGGTGCTTGAGATGACAGGATTGGGTGTAGGCCTCGGTGGGGGAAGGATTGTGACATCTGCTCAGGCTCTGGAGATGACAGGGGGGTGAAATAATGAAAACGACATACCGAAAAAACGGCCTGTTCGCAAAGGTTCGGAACAGGCGCTATGGAAGCCGTTTCGCGCTGGCAATACTACTCGCTCTCAGTTTTGTTGTCTTTTCGACCACATTTTAATCCTGATGCGTGGAAACACAGGGAGGCAGCACCAGAATTCGTCCGAATGCATCGGATGAATATCACCATGGCAACAATCCGTGTGCCCGTGAAGTTGCATAATTTTTTGCCTTCAGAGGCGTATTCCTGCTGATCGAGCATTGTATCCGTTTCCCATTGAGCAAGCGTTTGATCCGGGTGTAAAATAGAATCAGGGCACAATCAGGGGCCCCCGATCGGGGGATTGTGCTGCTACAATTTGATCCCATCATACTCCCTGTGGCTGGAAAAAGCCGTAGAAGGGAGGAAGACATGAATATAATGCGATGGAATCTGCTGGGTCTGGCGCTTTTGGTGCTGCTGTTGAACAGCGGCCTGGCGCAGGCGGATAGTATCTCGTCGGTTAGTCCGCCTCGCGTGCAGCCGGGTCAGGTGGTGACCTTGCATGGACAATTCACCACAGCAAATTTCCGCAGCAGGCTATACCGGATTATAATGAATAAAGAGATAGCACCCCGCCCGGCGGGTGCGATCAATGGCGCGGTTAATGCATTCAGGGTTACGCCGACTACAATGATGGTGCGCATTCCGAGGACGTGGCATGGTAAAACCGTATATCCCGGGAATTACGCATTCATCATCCAGAATATGAGGACGCATCGCCCTGTTTTTAGCGGCTATAGCACGTCAGCGCATGTGCGAATTTCCTCAGCTTCACGAACAGCCTTAGGGGCGGCGAAGTCCACAGCGCTTGGGCAAATCAAACGACATCAGCAGCAACGCCTTGGCGGTAATATTGGCCGCGCTGGAAGCCCGCGCTCTTCATATGGACGCGGAGATATTGTCGCGGGAATTGCCAGAGGCGCACCGCAGATGAAATTAACCTTGAAAGACATTAGGGCAAACAGCCGGAGTGTGTTTTCTGGCGGAGTTAGACTGGGTGATCGGGTGGCTGCCACATTTGATATTCAAAATTTAGGCACAGCGCCCGGATCTGTTCGCGTTGGATACTTGTATCCTGATGGGCGGGTTTCCGAAATCTCAGGCACGGTGGCAGTGCTACCCGGTGGCAGGGCCAATGTACGCGTGAATGTTCGCATCAAGCCACCACCGGAAGATAGAAACATCCATTCCGTGAGGGGGAATGATAGCCTGTGGTGGAATCCGCGATTTTCACTGCTGACTACAGGAAATCAACCTTACCGTGATTCCTACATGCGGGACAATACCCATTATGTCTCTCAGCCGATTCCGGTTACCGTCAGAAATGATTTGGCGGTGGTTTCGATTGAAGGCGTAAAGCTTACTGAAACCTGGGATGAAGGGCGGGCAGAAGGCGGGTATGGAACAGTCCACCCGGTTTCATTGGAAGCCATCATCAAGGTGAAAA